>DASXCV010000165.1:0-2888 GCA_036491015.1 Thermoleophilaceae bacterium
GGCGACGCCTTCGCATCCGGCGGCTCCTCCGGCTACGACCACAAGAAGATGGGCATCACCGCGCGCGGCGCCTGGGAGTCCGTGGAGCGCCACTTCCGCGAGCTCGGGCGCAACGTGCAGGAGGAGGACTTCACGGTCGTCGGCATCGGTGACATGTCCGGCGACGTGTTCGGCAACGGCATGCTGCTCTCGCCGCACACGAGGCTCGTGGCCGCCTTCAACCACCGCCACATCTTCATCGACCCGGACCCGGACGCCGCACTGAGCTTCGAGGAGCGCCGCCGCCTGTTCGAGCTCCCGCGCTCCTCCTGGGACGACTACGACGCGATGAAGATCTCGCCCGGTGGCGGCATCTACGCGCGCGCGGCCAAGGGGATCCTGCTATCGGCGGAGGCGCTCGAGGCGCTCGGTATCGAGGAGGAGGGCAAGCTCACGCCGGACCAGGTGATCCGCGCGATCCTCAAGGCGCCGGTCGACCTGCTCTGGAACGGCGGCATCGGCACCTACGTGAAGGCGAGCACCGAGTCGAACGCCGACGCCGGCGACAAGGCCAACGACTCCGTGCGCGTCGACGCGAGCGCGCTGCGCTGCGAAGTGGTGGGGGAGGGCGGCAACCTCGGCATCACCCAGGCCGCGCGGATCGAGTTCGCGCTGAACGGCGGCCACGTGAACAACGACGCCGTCGACAACTCCGCGGGGGTCGACTGCTCCGACCGCGAGGTGAACATCAAGGTGCTGCTCTCGGGCGTGGTCGACGACGGCGAGCTGACGAACGGCGAGCGCGACGAGCTCCTCGCGGAGATGACGGAATCCGTCGCGGACCTCGTGCTCAAGGACAACTACGAGCAGGCGGAGACGCTGAGCATGTCGGTGGCGCAGGCCGACAGCATGCTCGACGTGCACGGCCGGCTCATCCGCCACTACGAGCAGGCCGGCGTCCTCGACCGCCGGCTCGAGGGCCTCCCGTCGGACGACGAGATCGCCGAGCGCAAGCGCGAGCACGGCGGCCTCACGCGCCCCGAGCTCGCCACCGTGCTGGCCTACAGCAAGATCGACCTCTACGCCGAGCTGCTCGACTCCGACGTTCCCGAGGACCCGTACCTGTCGAAGGAGCTCGAGGCCTACTTCCCGCACCCGCTGCCGGAGCGTTACGCAGCCCGCATGCAGGGTCACCGGCTGCGGCGCGAGATCACGGCGACGCAGGTGGTGAACAACACGCTCCACGGCGCGGGCACGACCTTCATCTTCCGCCTGCACGAGGAGACGGGCGCCTACCCCTCCGACATCGCGCGTGCGTACACGGTCGCGCGCGAGGTCTTCCAGATGCGGCCGATGTGGGCGGAGATCGAGGCGCTCGACAACCAGGTGGACTCCGAGATCCAGATCGACATGCTGCTCGAGGGCCGCCGCCTCGTGGAGCGCTCGGCGCGCTGGCTGCTCCGCAACCGCCGGCGGCCGCTCGACATCGCCGCCACCGTGAGCGACTTCGCTCCGGGCGCGGAAGTGCTCTACGAGTCGATCGCCGCGCTCGTCGCGCCCGAGGAGGTCGAGCCGCTCGCGCGCCGCGCCCACGACCTGCGCGACGCGGGCGTGCCGGAGAAGCTCGCGATGCGCGTGGCCAGCTCGTCCACGATGTTCTCCACGCTCGACATCGTTGAGATCGCGCAGGAGACGGGCGTGGACCTCGAAACCGTCGCGCGCGTGCAGTTCGACCTCGGTCACCGCCTCCAGCTCCATTGGCTGCGCGACCGCATCGTCGCCCTCCCGCGCGACGACCGCTGGCGAGCCCTCTCGCGCGCCGCCCTGCGCGACGACCTCTACGGTCTCCAGCGCGCGCTCACGATCGAGGTGCTGCGCAGCGCGGACGACGGGATCGGCGACGCTCATGCATTGGTGGGAGCCTGGGTCGAGGCGAATCCCGCAGCCGAGCGGGCGCTCGAAACGCTCGCCGACATCCGCGTGGGCCGCGTGTTCGATCTCACCACGCTTCCGGTCGCGGTTCGCGAGGTGCGAAACCTGCTCTGAACCGGCGGGCGATCTCCGCTCTGTCCGCTATAAGAGTCGGGGTGGCAACTGGCCTTCTCGGCGCTCACATCGCCGGCTACCGCATCGAAGCTGTCGCGGGCCGTGGCGGAATGGGCGTCGTATATCGCGCTCGCGACGCCGCGCTCGACCGCGTGGTCGCGCTCAAGGTGATCGCGCCCGAGTACGCGAGCGACTCCAAGTTCCGCAAGCGCTTCGTGCGGGAGTCGCTGGCCACGGCCGGCGTGGACCACCCGAACGTCATCCCGGTGTACGACGCCGGCGAGGGCGACGACGGGCAGCTCTTCATCGCCATGCGCTTCGTGGAGGGCGAGGACCTCGGCACGCTGCTGCACGAGTCGGGCGCCCTGGCGCCGGTGCTGGCCGCGGAGATCGTTGCGCAGGCGGCGTCGGCGCTCGACGCCGCGCACCGCCGGGGGCTCGTGCACCGTGACGTGAAGCCCGCCAACGTGCTGATCGCCGATGGCGAGCGCCCTCACGTGTATCTAACGGACTTCGGCCTGGCCAAGTGGGAGGACACTAGCTCCGGGCTGACGAGCACTGGCGGCTGGCTGGGCACGCCGGACTACCTGGCGCCCGAGCAGGTGGAGGGCGGCACGCCCGACCCGCGCACCGACGTGTACGCGCTCGGCTGCGTGCTGTTCGCCTCGCTGGCGGGACAGCCGCCGTTCGCCGACGTGCCGCGGCTGCGCAAGGCCACCGCCCACATGCAGGACGCGCCGCCCGCGCTGCGCGACGTCGCGCCGTCGGTGCCGAAGACCTTCGAGCCGGTGATCCGGCGTGCGCTCGCCAAGGACCCGGCCAAGCGCTACCAGACCACCGGCGAGCTGGGCGCCGCCGCGCTC
>DASXCV010000166.1:0-5386 GCA_036491015.1 Thermoleophilaceae bacterium
GCTCTCGACGAGCAACGCCCAGAAGGTGCGCAAGGCACTCAAGCACCACAAGCTCAAGGCCAAGATCACCGTCACGGTCAAAGACAGCGCCGGCAACACGACCACCAAGAAGCTCACCATCGAGCTGAAGCACTGACAGACGCCCCCGCCCACCCCGCAGGCGTTTGTCACTACTCGTGCGTCCCTGACCCGCCGATGCGGTAGCGAACGTGCGTCGCAATTGGGGAGTGGATCACCTCGATGGGCTGTAGGCCGGGGTCTTGCACTCCGTCGAACAGGCGCTCGCCGGCGCCGAGCAGAACGGGAGCGACGTCGAGCATGACCTCGTCGATCACGCCCGCCGCGAACGCCTGCCGCACGGTGGAGGCGCCACCGGCGATGTCGACGCCGAGGTCGCCGGCCGCCGCCTCCGCGCGCTCAAAGGCGACATCGAAGCCTTCGGTGATGAAGTGGAACGTCGTCCCGCCCTCCATCGCGATCGGGTCGTGCGGGTAGTGGGTGAGAACGAACACAGGAGCGTGATAGGGCGGCTCGTCGCCCCACCACCCGCGCCAGTCCGCGTCCCACGGGCCCCGAACCGGGCCAAACATGTTGCGGCCCATCACGTACGCTCCGCAGGGCTTCATGAGCTCGTCGCGCGCGCGGGCGTCGGCTTCATGGATGGGCTCGTCCAGGTGCCAGTGGTGGAGCTCCAGGCCGCCGACGCCGAGCGGGTTGTCGCGGCTCTGATCGGGGCCGGCGACGAAGCCGTCGAGCGAGATGGACATGTGGCATGTGGTTGGTGTCATGCGAACCTCGCGAAAGCTAGCGGTCGCCCGGGTCCACATTTCTGGGACCGGCCTGATGGCGAGGGCCAGAATCGAACTGGCGACACCACGATTTTCAGTCGTGTGCTCTACCAACTGAGCTACCTCGCCGCGCCCGGGGATGGTAGCGGGGCTTTCTCGTTAGTCTGGGCCGCATGAGTGAGCTCATCCATACCTGCTACCGGATCGGCGAGATCGATCGCTCGGTCGACTTTTACAAGGCGCTCGGTTTCGAGGAAATCGGACGCATGCCGATCCGCGAAGAGGCGATCAACGTCTTCATGGGCCTGCCCGGCGACGGCGCGCGGCTCGAGCTGACCTACAACCACGGCGTCGACTCCTACGAGCTCGGCACCGGCTACAACCACATCGCGGTCACGACGGACGATCTCGACGGCAAGCTGGCCAACCTGGCCGAGCAGGGCATCGAGCCCGAGAAGCCGCCGTACACGGTTCACGAGGGCGGCAGCAGGATCTGTTTTGTGCGCGATCCTGACGGGTATCGCATCGAATTGATCGAACGTTCCTGACCGACGCTTTGCGTCGCCTCCTCGCCATAGCCCTCTGCCTGGTTCCGCTCGCGGCGGCCACGGGCTGTGGCAGCAGCAGCTCCTCGGACAGCGGCAAGAGCCCGCTCGACAACGCGCTCGGCTACCTGCCGAAAAGCGCTCCGCTGGTGATCGCGATCGACACGAACACGGACGGCGCGCAGTGGAAGTCGCTCACCACGAACATCCAGAAGTTCCCGTTCTCGGGCCAGGTCGCGAGTTCGCTGAAGAGCTCGATCTCGCGGTCCGGCCTCGACTACGACACGGATGTCAAGCCGCTGCTCGGCAACGAGTTCGTGCTCGGCTTTCCGACCGTGCAGGGGACGGAGGCCAGCAACTCGCAGTTCGTCGGTGCGCTGCAGGTGGGGGACAAGGGCAAGCTCGAGAGCCTCCTGAAGAACGACAAGCACGTGACAAAGGACGGCAGTTCGAACGGCGCCACCCTCTACAGGACCGACAACACCAGCGAGGCGGCCGTGGACGGCGACGTCTTCCTGATCGCGGCCAACAAGCAGCAGCTCGTGGCCGCCCTCGAGCAGCGCGGCCGGGACGACCGCCTCACCGAGACCGACTTCGACAACAACACCTCCGGCACACCGTCTGACGCTCTCATCCGCTCCTACACCAACGTCCAGGAGCTACTGGCGAGCTCGCCCGGCACCCAGACCGCCCAGAAGGTCAAGTGGGTGGCGGCTCTGCGCACGGAGGCCACCTCCCTGTCGAGCCAGAGCGACGGGCTCTCGATCGACTTCGACGCGAAGACCGACCCGTCCGGGCTCACGGACGCCGAACTGCCGATCGCCCCGGGCGACACCTCGCCGCCGGTGTCGACCGCCGCAGGCGAGATCGGCGCCGGCATCCGCGGCCTCGATCAGTCCTGGCAGTTCGCGGAGAGCGTCGCGAGCGTGGTCAGCCCCGTCAGCTACGCCCGCTTCGTCGCGTCGAAGAAGAAGCTCAGCTCACGGCTCGGCCTCGACATCGACAAGGACCTGATCGCCCAGCTCTCCGGCAACGCGACCACCTCCGTCGACATCCAGGGCCACTACGCGCTGCGCGTCGAGCCGAAGGATCCCGCGGCGCTCACGAAGACGCTCGGCAAGTTCGCGCGCGTCGCGCCCAACTTCGCTCAGGGCGCCGGCCTCGGCGGCGCGAAGCTCACGCGCGTGCGCGGCCTCTACAGGCTCACCGGCAAGACCGGCAAGACGCTCTACTACGGCATGGTCGGCAAGGTGTTCGCGGCGTCGAACGATCTGCCACTGCTGGCTCGCATCGCGGCCGATACGCCCCAGCCCGTCCAGGGCGCCAAGGGTGCGGTGGCAATCCAAGCCGACATCGGCAAGATCGCCTCGGAGCTCATCTCCCGCGCGGGCGGCGGCGGCCTCGGCGGAGCCTTCGGCGGCGCGTTCGCGAGCGCGCCCCTCGGTCAGCTCACCGGCTGGGCCACATCGAGCACGAGCGGCCTGAGCGGGCATCTGCAGCTGCAGATCAAGTAGGCACAGTGCCCGCCGTCCCCAAAAGCGCGCCGGCGGCGCGTGACGTCCTTATCGAGGTCGTTGCTGAATGAAACGATCGGTCCCACGGATTTGGCTCTAGCAAGCCAAGTTGGCCCAGTGGGCCGTTTCATTAGGCAACGATCTCGATTAGGGGATCGCGCATCGGGGCTGTTGACGGGCCATTGACGGGCGGTTGACGGGCGGTCGACGGGCCGCCGGCCTAGCTCCAGCCGTCCCAGCGCCGCAGGAACGGGAGTGGGTCGATCGGCGTGCCGCCCGGCGCCCATGGTCCCTTCCAGATCTCGAAGTGGAGGTGGGGGCCGGTGGACTCGCCGGTGCTGCCCACCTGGGCGAGCTGCTGGCCGGTCGAGACCAGCTGGCCCGGCTTCACGAGGATCGAGCCGGTCCGCAGGTGCATGAAGACGAAGTCGAGGTCCTCGCCCTCGCCGTGGAGCACGATGTAGTTGCCGGCGCCGCCCTTCTGGAACGCGACCACCTTCACGAGCCCGCCGCGCGGCGCCACCACGGGCGTGCCCGTCGGCGCCGGGATGTCCTGGCCCTGGTGCGTGTGACCGGGGCGGGCGGCGCCGAAGCGGCCGTCCGGGTCGATGCCGTAGGTGAAGTTGCCGATCAGCGGGAACACGTGCCAGTGGAAGCTGAACTGGCCGGTGACGGACGCCTTGGTGGCCCCTTGCAGCCCGCGCGCCGAGAGACGCAGCTCGAACTCGCCCTGCGGCAGCGGCGCGCCGCCCTCGAGCCCGGTGAGCAGGTAGCGCTGGGGGACGCCGGTGGAGCGGTCGCCGAGGTCGATGCGGCGCACGACGGTGTTGCCCTGCTTCAGCACCAGTGAGAGGTGGATGGTCCGGGCCGCACCCTTCACCTCGAAGTGCACCTGCGCGCGGCGACCGTAGATGAACGTGCTGCGGGGGCTGACCGAGAATGACTCCACCACCGGGCCGCGGTGCAGCCTCACGCTTCCAGGCTGCGTGCCCCCGGTGGGCGTGACGCTGCCCGGCGCTACCCCGCCGCCGCCCGCAAAGGCAGCCGAGGGCAGGATCAGGGCAAGCAGCGTCGTTGCGAGGAGGGATCGCACCCTCCTGGTGTTCGGCGCTTACCCCAGAAGGACTAGGCGTGCAGCGAACCCTGCATCCGCGTCATCAGTTCGAGCGCGCCGTTCTTGTTCAGCGGCTCGTTGAGATTGCCGCACTTCGGCGACTGCACGCACGACGGGCAGCCCGACCGGCACGGGCACTCGTCGATCAGGCGCCGGGCATCGGCCACGAGCGTCTCGAACAGCGTGAAGCCGATCCGGGTGATGCCCACGCCGCCCGGGTGGCCGTCGTAGATGAAGATCGTGGGGCGGCCGGTCTGCTGGTGGAACGCGGTCGAGAGCCCGCCGATGTCCCAGCGGTCGCACATCGCGATCAGCGGCAGCACCGCGATCTGCCCGTGCTCGGCTGCGTGGATCGAGCCCTGCAGCACGTCGAGCGGGAACTCCTCGCGCAGCAGCGGCTCCGGCAGCTCGTACCAGAGCGCCTGGGTGATGAACTGCTGCTCGGGCAGGTCGACCGGCAGCAGGTCGAGCACCGTGTGGTCGCTCACGCTCTTCTTCTGGAACGCGACCACCTCCTCGGTGACGGAGACGATCCCGAACGACAGCTCCACCCCGAGCACGGAGCGCTGGTCGCGCACCTGCTCGATCCAGGTGTCGGTCTCCTTCTTCGGCTGCGTGTACCAGTCGCCCGAGAACCTGTTGACGATCGCGCGCCGGTTGCCGAGGTCGAGCTCCTCCACCTCGTAGGCCTGGCCGAGGTGGAGGTAGACGGCGCCCGGGTGGACCGTCGAGTGCGCGCGCGCGGCCTCGACCGTCCCGATGATCTGCCCGTCGGCCGCGTCCACCACGGCGAACGAGTCCATCCCCGCCGAGCGCAGCGACACGCGCCCCGCCGGGAAGCCCTCGCCGCGCGGCAGGTACTTGCCGCCGCGCTCGCGCAGCTCGCCGCGCTGCACGAGACGGTCGGCGTACGCCTGCCAGCGCGGTCCGAGCGTCTCAGCGTCGTGCTCGGTCAGCGGCATCTCGTAGGCGGCCGGCACGAGGTGCTGCATGTAGATCACCTCGGACTCGTGGTCGAGGATGGCGGACTCGACGGGACGGTCGAGGAACTCCTCAGGGTGGCGGCAGAAGAACTGATCGAGCGCGTCCTCGCCCGCCACGTACAGCGCGAGGCCCGGGTTGCGGCGCCCGGCGCGCCCCCACATCTGGCGCAGGCTCGCCACCGTGCCGGGGAAGGTCACGCAGATGGCGGCGTCGAGGTCGCCCACGTCGATGCCGAGCTCGAGCGCGTCGGTGGCCACCACCGCGAGCAGGTCGCCCTCCGCGAGCCCGCGCTCGATCTCACGCCGCTGCATCGGCGTGTAGCCCGCCCGGTAGGGAGCGATCCGCTCGGCCAGGTCGCCGCGGCCGGCGTCCTCGAGCCGCAGCTTCGTGAACTTCTGGATCAGCTCGACCCCGCGGCGCGACTTGAGGAAGCAGATCGTC
>DASXCV010000167.1:0-2773 GCA_036491015.1 Thermoleophilaceae bacterium
TACGAGCGCGCCGCGGAGATCCTCACCAAGGAGGCTCTGCGCGAGGCGCTCGAGAACCTCTCGTACCGCGAGCGGCGCGTGCTCGAGCTGCGCTACGGGCTGGGCGGCGAGCATCCGCGCACCCTCGACGAGGTGGGCCGCACGTTCAACGTCACGCGCGAGCGCATCCGCCAGATCGAGAACCAGTCGCTGAAGAAGCTCCAGAGCCTCGCCGAGGCGCAGAAGCTGCGCGACGTCGCGTAACTCGACCTTGGGGCGCCCAAAACCCCTCGACTGAGGGATCCGCTTCCCGCCCCCTCAAGGCCCCTGCGACCCTGGCCGATACCAGGGACGATGTTCGATCTTCAGGCTGCGCTGCGCCGCGTGATCGAGACCGAGGGGTCCGATCTACACCTCAAAGTGCCGTCCCGTCCTCTCATCCGGACGCACGGCATCCTCGAACCGATCCCGGATTCCGAGCCCCTGAGCCCCGACGACACCGAGGCGGTGTTCAAGGAGATGCTCAAGGAGGAGCTCAAGCTCAAGGAGTTCGCGGACGAGTTCGAGGTCGACTTCTCCTACGCGGTGCCCGGCCTTGCCCGCTTCCGCGTGAACGCCTTCCGCCAGCGTGGCGTGATCTCGCTCGTCTGCCGAGCGATTCCGCACGTGATCCGCACCGTCGAGGAGCTCAACCTGCCGCCCGTGATCGCCGAGCTGGCGAACGAGGAGCGCGGCATCATCCTCGTCACCGGCACCACGGGCTCGGGCAAGTCCACCACGCTCGCGGCGATGATCGACGAGATCAACCGCTCACAGTCCAAGCACGTGGTGACGATCGAGGACCCGATCGAGTTTCTCCACCGCGACAAGCTCTCGATCATCAACCAGCGCGAGGTCGGCAGCGACACCACCTCCTTCAAGCGCGCCCTGCGGCGCGTGCTGCGTCAGGACCCGGACGTGATCCTCGTCGGCGAGATGCGCGACGAGGAGACCGTGAGCACGGCCCTGTCAGCCGCCGAGACCGGCCACCTCGTGTTCTCGACGCTCCACACGGTGGACGCTCCCGAGACGGTCAACCGCATCGTCGACTTCTTCCCGCCGCACGCGCAGCAGCAGGCGCGCGCGATGCTCGCCGGCACCCTCAAGGGCGTGGTCTCCCAGCGCCTCGTCCGGACGCCGGACGGCCGTGGCCGCGTGGCCACCTGCGAGGTCCTGCGCATGACGGGCCGCGTGAAGGACATGATCATGAACCCGGAGGAGACCGGTCGCCTCACCGAGGTGATCTTCGAGGGCGAGTACTACGGCATGCAGACGTTCGACCAGGCGCTGCTCAAGCACGTGCAGGCCGGCCGCGTGTCGATGGAGGAGGCGCTCCGGAACGCCACCCACCCGCACGACTTCAAGCTGCTCGTGTCATCCGACGGCCAGCGCTCGACCTCGGTCGAGAACGTGATGGGCCAGGAGGAGGACGACTCGCCGCCGTCCGACCTCGAGCCGAGCGACCGCAGCGAGTTCGCCGGCACCGGCCTCCCGGCCGAGTATCAGTAGCCAGGCGGCGCCGCCCGGAGCAACCGTTGACTCGCGAGCCGTCGCGGGGCACAGTTGACCTGGACCGTTCGGCTACTCGAAGGAGACTGGGTTGGACACGCTCGCGGAGTTCAAGGAGACGCAGTCGAGTGAGGCGTTCGCGCTTCAGAACCCCCGCCTGCTCAAGGTACGGCTCGACGAGGTGACGATCCAGGCACGCCTCGGCTCGATGGTGGCCTACCAAGGCGACGTCCACTTCGAGCACTCGAGCGCGGGCATGAAGCGCCTGATGAAGAAGATGGCCACGGGCGAGGGCGTCGATCTCATGAAGGCCTCCGGCAGCGGCGAGGTGTTCCTCGCGATCCAGGCGCAGCACATCCATCTCTTCAACCTCGACGACGAGGAGATCACCTGCAACGGCCAGAACGTGCTGGCGTTCGACGCGGGCGTCGACTGGGACATCAAGAAGGTGGAGGGCGGGTCGGGCGTGCTCACGGGCGGCCTCTTCAACATCAAGCTGTCCGGCAACGGCACGGTGGCCGTGATCTCAGACGGCCCGCCCGTGTTGCTCGAGGTCGGCCGCGCGCCCACCTTCTGCGATCCCCAGGCGGCGATCGTCTGGTCGCACGGCGTGACCACGAGCATCAAGACGGACGCGAGCCTCAAGAGCTTCGTCGGCATGGGCTCGGGCGAGAGCGTGCAGGTGGCGTTCGGCGGCGAGGGCTGGGTGCTGGTGCAGCCGAGCGAAGGCCGTGTGACGCAGCGGGTCAGCGGCACAAGCCAGAGCGGCGGTGGGATCGGCGGTCTGCTCGGGAATCTGACCGGCTAGCTGGGCAATTCTCATACTTCAGTTCGTGAAGTAACGCGCTAGAATCGCATTCATGGAGTGCGAGCCGCTAGACACCTGTCCGGTTTGCGCCACTGCCGATCTGGTGTGCGGCAAGTGGACGATTCTCGTGATCCGTGACCTCGCCGGCGGGCGCAGCCGCTTCTGCGAGCTCGAGCGCTCGCTCACCGGGATCAGCCCCCGCACCCTCTCGCTGCGCCTTCGCGCGCTCGAGGAGGAGGGCATCGTGAACCGCAGGACGTTCCCCGAGGTGCCCCCGCGCGTGGAGTATTCGCTCACCGTGAAGGGCGAGGCGCTCGTGCCGCTGATCGAGGCGATGCGCAGCTACGGGCGCGAGTGGCTCGAGCGCGGCGAGCGCAAGCCCGCCACCGCGGCTGCCTGACCAGGCCTTGCAAGTCCGAGCGCTCGCCACCGACGAGC
>DASXCV010000168.1:0-22075 GCA_036491015.1 Thermoleophilaceae bacterium
CCGTCCCGGTAGGCGAGCAGCTCGTCCCCGCCGCCGCGGCGCTGCTTGAGCTCGCGCACCACCTTCACCACGTCGGGATCGACGAGCGACTGCACGCGGCGCTGCCCGCTCTTCGCCGGATAGTCGAAGGTGATCGCGCCCGAGCGCTCCACGGTCACGTGGTCCTTGCGCATCGTCGCCAGCCCGTAGCTCTCGTTCTCCACCGCGTAGTCCTCGCCGCCGATGCGAAAGAAGCCGCGGTCTAGCAGCCGCACGGCGCAGGCCAGCACGCGCTCGCGCGACATGCTCCGCTTGCGCAGGTCCCGTGCCACGCGCGAGCGCATCTCCGGCAGCGAGCGCGCGAAGTCGAGCATCTCGTCGAACTTCTCCTGGTCGCGCCGGGTGCGCCACTGCTCGTGGTAGAGGTACTGCTTGCGGCCGACGGCGTCGACGCCCGTCGCCTGGAGGTGCCCGCGCGGGTGCGGGCAGATCCACACCTCCTCCCAGGCGGGCGGGATGGCGAGGGCGGCGATGCGCTCGACGTCCTCCGGATCGGTGATCTTGGCACCGTCGTCGTCGAGGTACTCGAAGCCCTTCCCTCGGCGCCGGCGGCGGATTCCGGGCTCGGAGCAGTCGACTTTGCGCAGGCGTGGCATGGAACCCGATCATTCCCCCGCAACGCGCGCGAAAACCCTAAGAGGACCCGGTGCGGGCGGCGTATCCTTGGCGCGATGCCGAGCCCGCTCGACGGTTTAGCCGCTGCGCAGCGCGAGGCCGTCACGCACCCGGGGGCGCCGCTGCTCGTGCTCGGCGGGGCGGGGAGCGGCAAGACGCGCGTGCTCACGCGCCGCTTCGGCTGGCTCGTGGAGGAGGGCACGCCCGCGGACGGCGTGCTGGCGCTCGTGTTCTCGCCGGCCGCCGCGGCGGAACTCCGCGAGCAGGTGGAGGATCTGACCGGCGCGGCCGGCTTGGACCTCTGGGTGGAGACGTTCCACTCGCTCTCCACCCGGCTGCTCCAGGACGAGGCGCTCGAGGCGGGCCTCGACCCGTTCTTCTCGCCGGTCACACCGGCCGACCGGCTCGCGCTCATGCTCGACCGGATCGAGGACCTGACGCTGCGCCGCCACGAGATCCGCGGCAACCCGGCGCCGCTGCTCGCGAGCTTCATTGCCCGGATCGACCGGCTGAAGGACGAGATGGTGAGCGCCGCCGAGTACAGCGCGTGGGCGCGCCGGCTGGCCGAGCGCTGCCGCGACGGCGACGACGCCGGCCGTGTGCACGCCGAGCGCGAGCTCGAGTTCGCCCAGGTGTACGCCGACCACGACCGGCTGCTGGCGGAGTCCGGCTCGCTCGACTTCGGCGACCTCGTGCTGCACGCGTTCCGCCTCCTGCACGAGAAGCCGCACGTGCGCACGCGCGTGGCGGAGCGGCTGCGGCACGTGCTCGTGGACGAGTACCAGGAGGTGAACTTCGCCCAGGGCGCGCTGCTGCGGATGCTGGCCCAGGAGCACCGCAGCGTGACGGTGGCGGGCGACGACGATCAGGCGATCCACCGCTTCCGCGCGGCGTCGCGCAAGAACCTGCTCGACTTCGAGCGCGAATACGAGGACTGCAGGGTCGTGCGGCTCGAGCAGAGCCACCGCGCGGGCAAGGCGATTCTGGAGGCCGCCGGCGCCGTGGTGGCGGGCGGCGGCGAGCGCATCGAGAAGCGGCTGCGCGGCGGCCGCGGCGGGTCGGTGGCGTTCTGGCGCTGCCGCTCCGAGCGCGCCCAGGCGCAGGCGCTGGCCGCCGAGTGCGAGCGGCTCGTGTCCCAGGAGGGCGTGCCGCCCGACGAGATCTGCGTGCTCGTGCGCTCGGTGCGCGAGGAGGGGCCGACGATCGCTGCCGCGCTCGAGGAGCGCGCCGTGCCGTTCCGGCTTACCGGCAGCGCGGCGTACTTCCAGCGCACCGAGGTGCGCGACGTGCTCGCGTGGCTGCGGCTGCTCGCCGACCCGGGCGACTCGGGGGCCGTGGTGCGCGCGCTGTCGCGCCCGCCGATCGAGCTGCGCTCGGTGGACATCGCGCGCCTCACCCAGCACGCGCGGCGGCGCCGGCTCGACATGGTGGCCGGCGTGGTGGCCGCCTGCGACGGGCCGCAGCTCTCACCCGAGGGACGCGACCGCGCGCAGGCCTTCCTCCGCCTTTACCGCTCGGCCTCGGCGGCATTCGCCGAGATGCGGCCGGACCAGTTCGTGCACCGGCTGATCGAGCGCATCGGCCTGCGCCGCCAGCAGGTGTTCGCGGCGCATGCGGACACCGTCGAGCGGCTCGTGAACATCGCGAAGCTGAGCGAGCTGGCCAGCGCGTACATGCGCCGCCAGCCGGACGCCGCGCCGCGCGACTTCGTGCGCTACGTGGCCGCGATGGCCGAGGCCGGCCTGCGCGAGGAGGAGGCCGCGCCGGAGGACCTGCCGCCGGCGGTGCAGGTGATGGCGATGCGCTCGGCCAAGGGGCGCGAGTTCGACTACGCGCTCGTGGGCGGCCTGAGCGCGGGGCGCATGCCGGGCACGTCGCGGCGCGGATCCGGCGACGCCGTGCCGGCCGAGCTGATCAAGGAGGAGCTGCCGGACGACGGTCGCAGCGCGCACGACGACGAGATGCGCCGCCTGCTCCACGTGGCGATGACGCGCGCGCGCAAGGGACTCGTGCTCGCGTGGGCGGAGGGTGGCGAGCGCTCGCGGCCCTCGCCGTTCTACGAGGAGGCGCGTGCCGCGCTGCGCGCGGGGGAGGAGCTGCGCGAGGAGGAGCTGTTCGGCCCGGCCGAGGGCCTCCACTCGACCTTCCGGATGCTGCGCGACGAGCTGCTCGACTCGGTGTCGAGCGTGGGCTCGCGGCTCAGCGAGATGCGGCTCGACACCTACCTCGACGTGTCGCAGTCCGTGGTGCGCTACCTGGAGCTCCTGAAGGTCGCGGCCCTGATCGAGCGCGAGCGCGACGGCCAGTCGCTCGCGCAGGCGCTGCCCGAGGTGAACGAGCTGCTCCTGCAGGAGGTCACGCACGACCAGCGCGAGCTGTTCCTGTCCTCCGCGCTCGACGACTACCTGGCGGACACCGAGCGGGACGAGCGCCGGCGCGCGGAGGCGATCTCGGGTGGCGACCAGTCGCTCGAGACGTTCATCCCGCGCCGCGGCGACGGCCTGATGCTGTCCGCCTCGGACATCGAGACCTACAGGCTCTGCCCGCTCAAATACAAGTTCGCGCGCGTCTTCCGCATCCCGCAGGAGCCGACGATCAACCAGCGCTTCGGCATCGTGGTGCACCAGGTGCTCGAGCGCTTCCACCAGGCCGGGGGCGGCTCGCTCGACGACCTCATGCACC
This sequence comes from Thermoleophilaceae bacterium, assembly GCA_036491015.1. Taxonomy (GTDB): domain Bacteria; phylum Actinomycetota; class Thermoleophilia; order Solirubrobacterales; family Thermoleophilaceae; genus JAICJR01. Next base: position 3,337 of record DASXCV010000168.1, read on the forward strand.
TGTTCGAGGCGAGCTGGCGGCGCAGCGGCTTCGGCGACTCGAACGACGAGCTGCAGTTCCGCGAGAAGGCCGTCGAGGCGCTCAGGCGCTACTGGGAGCTCGACCTCTCGCGTGACTCGGAGCCGGTCTGGTTCGAGCGTAGCTTCGCCTTCAAGCTCGGCCCGCACCTGTTGCGCGGGCGCGTGGACCGCGTGGACCTCCACCCCGACGGTCGCTACGAGCTGATCGACTACAAGACCGGCAGGCCGAAGACGGCGGAGGACCTGAGCGAGGACATCCAGCTCTCGCTCTACCAGATGGGGGCGCGCGAGTCGTGGGACCTGCGCACCGCCGCCCAGAGCTACTACTACGTGCTCGACAACGAGAAGGTGCCCGTCGAGCATTCGGAGGAGGAGCTCGAGCGTGTGCGCGGCGCGGTCGGCACGATCGCCGAGGGCATCCTGGCGCAGGACTTCGACCCGACGCCCTCGCCGGAGATCTGCGCGTTTTGCGACTACCGGATCATCTGCCCGGCGGCCGAGAAGTAACGCGGACTACTTGAGCCAGTCGGGCGGGGGGTCGGCGTCGCCGCCGGGTGCGCCCTCTTCGTCATCGCGCGTGAAGCGGGTGGGACCCTCGCGCCGGGCGTCGTCGTCGGACGGCGGCTGGGCGCGCACGGCGTCGTCGAGCACCGGCTGCTCGAGCGTGTTCGCCAGCTCCTTCGCGCCGCGCGCGAACTCGGCGGACCAGCGCTTGGCGGTGGCGTAGGCGTCGAGCAGCGCGGCGTTCTGGGCGCGCAGCGCCTCGACGCGCTTCTGCATGGACACCTGCGCCTCGCGGGCCGCCTCGTGCTGCTCCTCCTCTGAGGCGAGCCGCGCGCGCAGGTCGCGGTCGCTCACGGCGAACTGCTCGCGCTCGAGCTCGAAGTCGTTACGCATCTTCTCGAGCGTCGAATGGGCCTCGTGCACGCGCGCCTCGGCCTCGTCGAGCTGGTCGAGCTTCTCGAGCGCCTCGGCCGCTCGGCTCACGTCCACGCGCGCGGCCTCGAGCTCGGCGCGGGTCTGGTCGAGCTCGGCGCGCACCTGCGCGAGCTCGCTGCGGCCCTGCTCTGCCTCGGCGCGCACGCCGTCCAGCTCGCCACGGCTGCGGTCGAGCTCCGCGCGGCTGTGGTCGAACTCGGCGCGCACCTGGTCGAGCTCGCCGCTCTTCTGGGCAAGGTCGGTGCGGGCGCGCTCGAGGTCACCGCTCTTGTGCCCGAGCTCGGAGCGAGCGTGGTCGAGCTCCCCGCCCTTCTGGCTCAGCTCCGCCCGCGCGCTGTCGAGCTCGCTGCTCTTCTGCCCGAGCTCGCCGCGAGCACTGTCGAGGTCACCTCGCAGCTGGTCGCGCTCGTGGATGGCCCGCTCGAGCTCCTTGCGCGTGCGCTCGGCCTCGTCGCTCGACTGCGCATCCTCGAGCGCCTCGGTCTTCTCCGCCAGCTCGGCCCGCGCGGCCTCCAGGTCCTGCTTCTTCTGCGCGAGCTTGCCGCGCACCCGCTCGATCTCCGCCCGGGCCTGCTCGAGCTCCTCGCTGTCTGTCGCGGCATCGCCGGCGCTTTCGGAGTGCGCCTGCTTGAGCTGCATGCGCAGCTCGGCCACCGACGCCGCGTGCTTGGAGCGCTCGTCGTCGAGCGCGGCGGTCGTCGACTCGAGTTCCGCGCGCAGCGAGGAGAGCTCGGGGTCGGCCGGGGAAGACGCTGCGGGCGGCGCGGGGGCGGGCGCGGCGGCCGTCGGTGGCTCGAACACGGACGGGATCTGCGTGTCGACCGGGGGCGGCGGAGGCGGAGGTGCCGGCGGCGGATAGCTCGGGGGCTCGCGCCGCTCGCTGGCGGGCAGCGGCAGGCGCCCGACGAGGTCCGCGATCAGGTTCTCCGCGGCAACCGCCGCGTGGACCTCGAGCTTCGTCATGAAGGCGATGTCGTTCAGGGCCAGCGAGTCCGACGGATCGGCCATCGCCACGAGCAGGCCGTTGGGGGAGTCGAAGGCCACGGGCACGGCGCGATAGCGCTGCGCCGCGTTCGGGGGGAGGAGGTTGGCCGCGGCGGCATCGACCTCGAACTCCGCCAGGTCGATGTGGTTGAGCCCGTAGCGGGCGGCGAGCGCTCGCGCCAGCTGGTCCTCGGTGAGGCGGCCCTCGCGGACCAGGATGCGGCCGACGGTCTCGCCCGAGGAGCGCGCTGTGTCCACGGCCGCCTCGACGTGCTCCTTCTCGGCCAGGCCGAGCTCCATGATCATGTCGCTGAGAAAGACCGGCGCACCCCCCCGAGGCTCGAAATGCGTGACGCCGCGGCGGGGCTCGACCGTCATCATCCGGCCGCCCCCACAGGCTCCGCTCCGAGTGACTCCTCGACTCGCTGGAGCGCCTCGGCCGGCGACTCGGCATCCCCGAGCTTCTCCACGCTCGAGATCAGCTGGACCTCCTCGGGCCGCTGGCTCATCACACGCTCGAAGGAGGTCTCGAGGCGCGAGCGGAAGGCGAGCGCGCCCTCGATGCCCTTGCAGCCGACGAGGATCACGCCGAACACGTCGCTCGCCACCCGCGCGGCGATGTCGCTGCGGCGCACGGCCGCGCTGATCACCTCGCCGCAGTTCTTGAGCAGCAGCTCCGCCACCGCGTCGCCGCTCGTGGCGCGTGCGGTCTCCACGCCGAGCGGCTGAAGCGCCAGGAGGTAGGACTCGGTGATGCCGCGTTCGGTGAGATGCCATTCGCGGTCGAGCTGCTCGAGGAACGGATCGCGCAGGAGAAGTCCGGTGAGCGGGTCGCTCGCTATGTCGCGCTGGAGCTGGGAGAGGCGGCGTAGCTCGCCCTCGCGCGTGACGTACTCCCACTCGTACGCCAGGATGCGCGCGGCGATCGTGAGCAGGTTGCGGTCCTCCTCGCTGTACTGGTCGCGGCTGCCGCTCATCGCGCAGACGCTTGCCACGCGCGTGCCGTCGGCGAGCTCCACCGGAGCCGCCACGTAGCTCTCGATCGATGCGCTCTTGCGCAGCTCGAGCGTCTTGTAGACGGCGTCGCGCGACGCCTTGCCGGTGAGCGCGGGCGCGGCGTCGTTCGCCATGTGGATGCAGAACGACTCGCGCAGCGGGAAGCGGGCGCCGGCGGACAGCGCCTCGACGCCCTCGCCGAGAGCATCGAGCACCCTGTACTCGTCAGTGTTGTAGTTGAGCTCCCCGAAGATCACTCGCCCGCCCGGCAACTGCTCGTGCAGGAGCGTGAGCAGCGAGCGCACGGCATCGCCAAGGCTTACGAAGCGATTCGCACACAGTGGGGCAAGCTCCGACACAAATCGGTCGGCCATACCTACTTTTCGGTTAGAACACCCGCCGACTTGAGCTTGGGGGCGGCCTATTCGTCCGGTCGTTGCTGGCGCAGAAAGCGCTGAAAATCGCGAGCGATGGCGTCCGCGGACGGCAGGTCCTCGCCAAATGGCTGCACCTCGTCCACCTCGTCCATCGTCTCCTCGAGCTTTTCGACGAACGCCTTCACGTCCGGATCGCTCGCCACGGCGGCGTTCACCTGGCGCTCATAGTCCTCCGTGGCCTCCTCGAGCGCGCTGCCGTCCACGGCCACGCCGGCGAGGCCCTCGAAGCGGCGCACGAGCGCCAGCGCCGCCTTTGGGTTGGGCGCGGCGGCCACGTAGTGCGGCACGGCGGCCCACAGGCTGGCCGACGGGAGGCTGGCGCGCTGGCAGGCGTCGTGCACCACGCCGACGATGCCGGTCGGTCCCTCGTAGGTGGTGCGCTCGAGCCCCAGCCGGTCGATCAGCGCCTGGTCGGAGGCGAGGCCGGACACGTTCACCGCGCGCGAGTGCGGCACGTCGGCGAGCAGTGCGCCGAGGGTGAGCACGAGGTTCACGCGCAGCTCGCTGGCGGCCTGCGCGACCGCCGTGGTGAAGGTGCGCCAGCGCAGCGACGGCTCCACGCCCTGCAGGAACACGAGGTCGCGTTCGGCGGCCGGGATGTGCGCGGCGCTGATCACCGTGGCCGGCCAGTCGATGGCCCGCGCGCGGCCGTCCGTGAGGCGGACTGTGGGGCGCACGGCGGTGAAGTCGAAGAATTCCTCGGGGTCGATCCGCGCGACCTCGACGGCGTCGAAGCTCTCCACGAGGAAGCCCACGGCGGCGGACGCCGACTCGCCGGCGTCGTTCCAGCCCTTGAAGGCGGCCACGAGAACGGGGTCCCGCAGCTCGGGCTTGTCGGTCCAGATCAGAGGCTCCATCGCCCATCCACCGTAGCGAAGCGCGCTGAGAGCGGGCGAGCGTCCGATCAGCCGCCCAGTATTGGCGGCTGTGGAAGCGAGCGTTCGCACGTCCGTCGCCGAGCTGCGCGCGGATACCGATGTTGAGGGAGTGTTCGCGTGTGCGCGCAAGGAGCGGCTCACCGCGCGCAACGGCAGCGGCTACCTGTCGATCGAGCTGCGCGACCGCACGGGCACGATCCCCGCGCGCGCCTTCCGCGAGGCGGACTTCCTCGCCGGCCAGTTCGAGCGCGGCGAGCTCGTGTGGGTGGCCGGGCGCGTTGAGCGCTTCCGCGGCGAGCTCCAGATCGAGCTGCGGGAGATCCGGCGCGCCGACGTCTCGGGGCTCGACCCGGCCGACTTCCTGCCGAGCGCCTACCGCGACCTGGACGAGCTCGACGGCTTCGTCGAGCATCTCGCGCGCGAGGTGTATGACCGCGACTACCGATTGCTGCTTGCCGGGTTGCTGGGCGATGCGGAGCTGCGGGCTCAGATGCGGCGGTCTCCGTGCACGCGCGGTGGGCACCACGCTTACCTCGGCGGATTGCTCGAGCACACGGTGGCGGTCGCCACGCTCGCGCAGGAGACGTGCGTGCTGCACCCGCGGCTCAACTCGGACCTCCTGATCAGCGCGGCGATCGTCCACGACATCGGCAAGACGCGCGAGTTCGAGCTCGGCGCCGAGATCGCGCTCAGCGAGGAGGGCCGGCTGATCGGCCATCTCGCGCTCGGGCAGCAGCTCGTGGCCGAGCGGGCGGGGGCGCTGGACGGCTTCCCGAAGGAGAAGCTGCTCGCGCTCTCGCACTGCATCCTCACCCACCACGGGCCGGACGGTGTGCCCTCGCGGCGCTTCGGCTCGCCCGAGGCGCTCGCCCTCTACCGGCTGAACGCACTCGACGCCGGCGTGAAGGGCGCGCTCGAGCACGGGCTCGCCGCATGAGCGTCCGCAGCGCCGAGCCGCGCGACTTCGACTCGGTCACGCGACTGCTCGAGGAGCTGGGGCGGGCCACCGTCACGGACGAGACGCGCGACCGCTGCCGCGAGATCTACGCGGCTCAGGTGTCCGACCCCACCGTGGACCACCTCGTGGCCGAGAACGACGACGGCGAGATCGTGGGCTTCTGCTCACTCCACTTCCGCAACCGGCTGAACCATCCGACGCCGCAGGCCTGGGTGCCGGACCTGATCGTCTCCCAGAGCCTGCGTGGCACCGGTCTCGGGCAGGCTCTCCTCGACCACGCGGAGCAGCGGGCGATCGAGCGCGGTTGCTGGGAGATCACGCTCGAGTCGGCGCACCATCGGCGGGAGGCGCACCGCTTCTACGGGTCGTTCGGGATGCGCGATGCGGGGCTGTTCTTCCGCAAGCTGCTGGGCTGAACGGCCCGCGCGCACTTACAGTGACTGCTGGAGTGGCATGGGCCTGGTGGCCCATCCGGTCTTCAAAACCGGCAGGGCGGAGCAGCCCTCCGCTTGGAAGGTTCGATTCCTTCGCCGCTCCGTTGGCGAAATCCCTTCACCGCGAATAGCTTGGATTAGTCCAGGACTCGCTCACTAGAAGGGGATCTCTCCATGGCCCACCGTTTCACGCTGGCGCTCGCCACCGCTGTCGCCTCCCTCGGCTTCGCGGCGCCCGCGATGGCGAACCCGTTCTGGGCCGCGCCCAGCGCCGTCGCGCTCGGCAACTGCAGCGACGCGGCGAACGCCTGTGACCTGCCGACCGCCGTCGGCGACGCGACCACCAACGGCGACGAGATCATCCTCACGCCCGGCACCTACACGGTTGGCACCCTGCTCAACAACACGCATCAGATCTCGATCCACGGCGAGGACGGGGAGGCGCGGCCGGTGGTGGATGGCACGATGTCGATCGGCAGCCTCTTCAGCCTTACGGGCGGTGCCACGCTCCGTGATCTCGAGATCGACCTGACCGGCACCGCGAACGGGGCGGCCATTGAATTGGCCGGCACCGGGTCGCTGCAGGACGTGATCGTCAACGCGACGGGTCCGAACTCCCTCGCGGGGATCTTCGTGGATCAGGCAAGCTCGTACACGATGCGGGACACCGTCGTGCTGACCTCCTCCTCCGGCGAGCCAACCTCGGCCATCTGGACGGACAGCCCGCTGACCTTGCGCAGCGTTACCGCGATCGGCACCACCACGTTCTCGCGTGGGCTCTCGATGTCGAACATCGACGACACGACGGCGGTGACCGTGGATGCGAAGAACGTGATCCTCCGCGGCGCGCAGTTCGACGTCATCCAGTTCGCCAGCACGCATACGGCGCCCGGCAACACGCTCAACATCGACTACTCGAACTACCGCCCGGACAAGCTGTTCAGCGACAACGACGGCAACGTGTTCAATGCCGGCGCGCACAACCAGACCACGGTCGATCCGGTGTTCGAGGCCGACGGCTACCACGAGGCCGCGGGCTCGCCGACGATCGGCGCCGGCTTTTCCGATGCCGCGGCACCGCCGTTCGACCTGGACGGCGACCTGCGCTATGTCGGCGCAATGGACATCGGTGCCGACCAGTTCCCGCTGGCCGCGAGCGCGCAGGCAATTGGGCAGACGGGCGCCGGCTCGGATGCCTGTACACCGCCGGGGAACGGTTACGCACTGACGCAGTCCTTCATCCAGGGCCTGCCGAGCTATACGGCGCAAGCCGATGGCGTGATCACGAGCTGGAGCACCTGGGTGGGAGCGGTGGACATGAACACGGTGGCCGAGCTGAAGGTCTGGGACCCGGCCACGCACACCGTGCGAGTTCAGAGCCCGATCGAGACGGGGCTCACTCCCAACTCGGAGAACACCTTCACCGCATCGCCCGGCATCACGATCCACGCCGGCGACACGGTGGCAGTGGGCGTGCCGACGGGCAAGACCGTCTACTGCCAGTTCACCACCGCGCTCGGCAACGACGACATCGAAGCGCGGACCGGCGCCACCGGGGATCCCCAGCCGGGCGAGTCCACGAACACCGGCGGCGGGGGCGGCAACCTGCGCGTGAACCTGCAGGCGTATGTCGAGCCCGACGCCGATCACGACGGGTACGGCGACCTCACGCAGGACGGCTGCCCGACCGACGCGAGCACGCACGGGCCGTGCCCCGTGCCGACCGGTCCAGGCGGAGGCGGCGGAGGCGGGGGCGGCTCGGGTACGCAGCCCGACGGCACGGGGCAGACGGTCGGCGGTGGCACGACGCACTTCAAGGGTGCACGCCTGGCGAGTCGTCGCCTGAGGGTTGTTGGCCGCTTCGCCCTCGTCAACGAGCGCTGCGACCGCGCCTGCACTGGCACGGCCACGCTGACGGCGGTGCTCACCAGCAGCAACAAGCACCGCGCCGTCGTGCTCGGCCGCGCGAGGTTCCGTACGCACGGCTCCGGCACGGCTCAGATGAAGATCAAGCTCTCGAAGCGCGCGCTCGCCGCCCTGCGCAAGCACGGCCATCTGACGGCGACGCTCAAGACGGGGTCGCGCGACCAGACCGGCGACCGCGCGAGCTCAGCCGCTCGCGTAACGCTGAAGCTCGTGAGGTCGCGGAGGCGCGGCCACTAGCCGCTCGCGCAGCACCACGCGCGTGCCGGTCTTCGGCACGGTCGTCACGCCGCGGCGCTCGGGAATCTCGGGCCGGGAGTCCGATGAGACCAGCGTCGTGCGCTCGATGATGCGCCGAATCACCACGCGCATCTCGAACAGCGCGAACGACGCGCCGAGGCAGCGGCGGGTGCCGCCGCCGAACGGGATCCAGGTGTAGGTGTCGGGCGGGTCGTCTCCGAGGAAGCGCTCGGGACGGAAGTCGCGCGGTCCCACGAAGCTGTCGGGGCGCGCATGGACCACCGCGATCGACGGGTTGATCTCGGTGCCCTCGCGCAGCGTGTAGCCGCCGAGCTCGAACGTGCCGCCGCGCACCACGCGTCCTATGCCGGGCACGACCGGCCGGATGCGCAGCGCCTCCTTGGCCACGGCGTCGACGTACGCGTCGTCGCCCTCGGCCACCGCGCGTTGCAGCTCCGCGAGCACGCGCGGGTTGCGCAGCACCTGGTCGAAGGTCCAGGCCAGCCCGGTGGCCGTGGTCTCATGGCCGGCCACGAGCAGCGTGACGAGCTGGTCGCGCAGCTCGACGTCCGTCATCGGGCGGCCATCCTCGTCGCGCGCGAGCAGAAGCATCGACAGCACGTCCTCGCGCTGCTCGAGGTCGGGCGCCTCGCGGCGGCGGGCGATCTCGTCGTAGATCAGCTCGTCCACCTTGCGCCGGCGCTGCTCGAAGCGCTTCACGGCCTGGCTCTGGCCGTAGCGCATCGCGATCATCAGCAGGATCCCGAAGCGGTTCGACACGGGCTCGATCATCGAGCGCAGGCGCAGCTTCAGCTCGTCCTGGCGCGGACCGGGGTCGACGCCGAACACGGCGCGCAGGATCACGTCGAGCGTGATCTGCTGCACCGTCGGGAGCAGAGCGAACTCGCGGTCGAGCGGCCAGGAGTCGATCGCACGATCGGCCGACTCGCGCATCGCATTCTCGTAGGCGCGCATGCGCTGCCCGTGGAAGGGCGGCAGCATCAGCCGCCGCTGGCGCAGGTGCTCCTGGCCGTCGAGCAGCAGCACGGAGCGCATGCCGAGCGCGGGGCCGAGCGGCTCGTTGGCCTCACCAGCGCGCAGCCGCTCGGGCGGCCCGCGGAAGACCTCCTTCACGAGCGCCGGGTCGAACACCATCACGAAGTTCGAGTCGAACGCGGTGCCGAGCTGCACGATCGGCCCGTAGCGCCTGTGCATGCGCGTGATGAAACGGCGCGGGCCGAAGATGAAGTAGAGCGTCTGGATGAAGCGGGGGAGCCTCGGGCCAGGAGGCGGTCCGTTGTGCGCCGCGGCGGCCATCCTCAGATCTTCGCAGGCGCCGCAATCAGGCTGCCACGGCGGGCCAGTCGGCCACGCGGGCCACCGAGCCGTCCGCGGTCACGAGCCTGGCCGGCAGCCGCAGCGAGTCGAGCCACTGGAGCGCCGCCGCGCCGCGCACCATCGCCGCCGTGCTCGCGATGTTCGCCGCCACGCAGTTCGCGGCAGCCACGCTCACGGTGCGCCAGAACTCGCCGGCAGGATGGCCACTCGCGGGGTCGATGATGTGGTGGGCGTCGCCCGACCCGTTGCGCCAGCGGCGCACCGCCACACTCGAGGTGGCGAGGCCGCCGCAGGAGATCGCGACCGTCTCGCCAGGCGAGCCGAAGCCGGCGGCGTGGTCGTCCGTCACGCGCACGTCCCAGCCGCCTTCGGGCGACGGCCCGCCCACGGCGAGGTCGCCGCCGAGGTTCACCAGCACGCCGCCGCGCAGCGCGGCCGCGCACGCACTCGCGGCGCGGTCCGCGGCGAGCGCCTTCGCCGTCGCGCCGAAGTCGAGCTCCACGCCGCGGGGCACGCGCACGGCGGGGCGCGCGCGGTCCACCTGCACGAGCCGCCAGCCAGGAGCGGGGGCGAACGTCACCCGGCCGGTGCGAAGCGCGGGCAGCTCGGCGAAGTCGAGGTCGTAGCCGGCCACGCGCAGCGCGCGGCCGATGGTGGGATCCACGTCGCCCTCGGTGGCGCGCGCCGCGCCGAGCGCCACGTGAACCGCCTCGAGGAAGAGCGGGCTCACCTCCACCCAGCGGCCAGGCCCGGCATTCACACGCGCCAGGTCGGAGTCGTCGCGGAAGCGGCTGCAGGCGAGGTCGATCGCTTCCAGCTCCGCCTCCACCACCTGGCGGGCCCGCGCGAGCTCGCCCTCATCGGTGACGAACACCTCCGCGCTCGTGCCGAGCGCCTGCCAGCGCGCGGACGCCGTCACGAGCCCCCCGATACCGCGCCGCGGCTCGCGGTGGAGGCGCGCGGCGGTGTTGCGGGTGGGGCGATCAAGCTCGCCTGGAGCTCGCTCGTGTGACCGAGCGCAGGCTTCACGAGTACGGCATCCGAGCCGGGCGGATCGTCCACGGGCATCGCGTTCGACACCGCGGCCGAGAACAACCCGGCGAGGGCCACCGCGCCGCCTACCAGCCAGCGCTTGATGCGCCCGGCCCGCATGCGCAACGTGATCTCGCTCGCGTTGGTTGGGCCGCCTCGCCGATCGTCCATGAACGGCAAGTCTGCGGACCCTGCTGTAAGCGGTCCTAAGCAGCCGGTAAGACTTCTCTCAGCCGGCGCAGGCTTTTAGAACTGCGCCTCTTCGGTGGATCCGGAGAGCGCGGCGGTGGCAACCTCCTCGCCGCCGGCGATCACCTGCGCCACCTGGTCGAAGTAGCCGGCGCCCACCTCGCGCTGGTGCTTCGTGGCCGTGTAGCCGTGTTCCTCGCTCGCGAACTCGCGCTGCTGGAGCTCGGCGTACGCGGCCATACCGCGCTCGTCGTAGCCGCGTGCGAGGTCGAACATGCCGTAGTTCAGCGTGTGGAAGCCGGCCAGCGTGATGAACTGGAAGCGGTAGCCGAGCTCGCCGAGCTCTTTCTGGAACGTCAGCAGCTCGTCGTCCGAGAGGTGGCTCTTCCAGTTGAATGACGGCGAGCAGTTGTAGGCGAGCGGCTTGCCCGGATGCTCGGCATGGATCGCCTCCGCGAACTGCTTGGCCTGGGCGAGGTCCGGCTCCTTGGTCTCGCACCAGATCAGGTCCGCATACGGCGCGTAGGCCACGCCGCGAGCGATCGCCTGGTCGATGCTCGGCTTCACTCGGTGGAAGCCCTCCGCCGTGCGCTCGCCGGTGAGGAACTCGCGGTCGGCATCGTCGACGTCGTTCAGCAGGAGATCGGCGTCCTGGGCGTCGGTGCGCGCGACGATCACGGTGGGTACGCCCAGCACGTCGGCCGCCAGCCGCGCCGCGATCAGGTTGCGGATCGCCCACGAGCTCGGCAGCAGCACCTTGCCGCCCATGTGACCGCACTTCTTCTCGGAGGCCACCTGGTCTTCGAAGTGCACGCCCGCGGCGCCCGCCTCGATCATCGCCTTGGTCAGCTCGAACACGTTGAGGGCGCCGCCGAAGCCGGCCTCGCCGTCGGCCACGATGGGGGCGAACCAGTGAGTGGAGTCGTCGCCCTCGGCGTGCGCGATCTCGTCCGCGCGGCGCAGCGCCTGGTTGATCCGGCGCACCACGTCGGGGCCGCTCGAGGCGGGATAGAGGCTCTGGTCCGGATACATCTGGCCCGCGTTGTTGGCGTCGGCGGCTATCTGCCAGCCGCTCACGTAGATCGCGTCGAGGCCGGCCTTCACCTGCTGCACCGCCTGGTTGCCGGTGGACGCACCGAGCGCGCGCACGGGCTCGTCGTCGGCGAGCAGCTCCCAGAGCCGCTCCGCGCCGAGCGCCGCAAGCGTGTTCTCGACCTTCACCGAGCCGCGCAGCCGCTCGACGTCCTCATCGGTGTAAGGGCGCTGGACGCCCTCCCAGCGGTCCCTCTTGAAGCGTCCTGAAGCCACGTGCCCCTTCCTTTCGGTTTGTATCCGAAGGGGAGGGTTCCCGCAAATCGCCTGCGTGAAGCCCTTTCTGCGCCGGTCAGCGGGTGCGGGTGGATGCGAGCGGCGGCCGCTCCACGAGCGGAACCTCGCGCCTTTCCAGCGTCTCGCGGGGCAGCAGCAGCTCCTCCGCGTGCTCGATCTCACTGAGGCGTCCCTCGCGCTCGAGCCGCACGCACACCGCGCGCAGCACGGCATACGCCATCTGCGTGAGCTCGGCGAGCGGCTGGTGCTGGTTCTGGCGCACCTCGACGTCCACCTGCGCGAGCGCGTCGAGCCCCACCTCGCGCCACGCGTCGATCAGCATGGCGATCTCGACCGCGTAGCCGGTGGCGAACGGCAGCCGCTCGAGCAGGTCGCGAGTGCCGGCGAGCTCGCCGGACAGCGGCTGCCGGATCCCCGCGAGCTCGGGGTAGAAGAGGTTGAGAAGCGGCCGCGCCATCAGCTCGGTCACGCGGCCGCCGCCCTCGGGCAGGGACACGTCGCCGACCTTGAGCGGGCGCCGGTAGAAGGCCTTCACGAACTCGATCCCACTGTCGCCGCACACGAGCGGCCCGGCCAGCCCGCACGCGAAGTGGGGCCCGAAGCCCTCCGAGTCCGCGTCGAGGAACACCACCACGTCGCTCTCGATTGCCGACAGCGCTCGCCACATCGCGTCGCCCTTGCCGAGCACCTCGCCGTGCTCGGGCAGCAGCTCGGCCTCGTCGCGCACGTCGGCGCCGGCGGCCAGCGAGATCTCGCGCGTGCGGTCCGTCGAGCTGGCGTCCACCACCAGCACCTCGTCGATCGCACCCGCTTCGCGCAGGTCCACGAGGTCGGCCACGATCGGACCGATCGTGCGCTCCTCGTTGCGCGCGGGCACGCATACGGACACCGAGCGGGTGCGCTCGGCGGCAAGCCGCTCGGCGGGGAACTGGCTGTGGTGGAACGTGCGCGACTCGTACCAGCGCCGCGCCCGCTCCGCGTCCATTACTCGATGACCAGCTGCTTGACCGGCTTGCCGAAGCGTTCGCGGGCCTCGTCGACGAAGCCTTCTTCCTGCCAGTTGCGCCCGCCCTCGCCGTGCACGCAGAGCACGATCTCGTCCGCGTCGTAGGTCGTCAGGGCGTCCTGGAGCGCGAGCAGCGGGTCGGACTCGCCGGTGTCGCCGGCGGCGTCGATGCCTTCCTCGTCGAGGCGTTCGACCGTTTCCTCCTGCACCGCCTCGGCGCGCGCGATCGCGTCGTCCGGGTCGGACGTGAGGAACTTCACCTTGCTGTTGAGCGCCGGCGCCACCACGAGCACCTCTGCTTCCTCGGCGGTCTCGCGGCCCACTGCGCTCCTCAGCACGTCGGCTGAAATCGGCTCTGTCACTAGGGCAATGATCTTCTTGGGCATGTCTCGGCTATTACCGCGTCGTTAGCGACACAAACGGCGATTTGCTTACCCGGGCGGGGAAATCGCGCGCCTGGCGAGGCCGTAGGCGAAGTACAGCAGCATGGCCGCGAACATGTAGGACAGCACCCGGTCCGACACCACGTTGGCGAGCCCGACCCCGGCGAGCACGCCCAGTGGGGAGAGGATCCCGATCGTCAGCGCGTCGCGCAGGCGCAGGTTTCCGTAGCTCTTCTGCCGGCTGGCGCCGACCAGCGCCACAGGGATGATCGCGAGCAGCGACGTGGCCTCCGCTCGCAGCTGCGTCTCGCCGAGGATCAGCACGAGCCCCGGCACGAACAGCAGGCCGCCGCCGATGCCGAGCAGCCCGCTGGACATCCCGGCCGCGAAGCCGACGGCCAGCGTGGCGGCGATGTCGCCGGTGCTCAAAACACGAGCAGGGCCGCGGACACCACCATCAGCACTGCGAACAAGCCGTTGAGCACGCGCACCGGGAGCCGCTGCTGGAGGGCCGTGCCGACGAGCACGCCGAACACCGCGGGCACCCCGATCAGCACGCCCTTCGACACGCTCACGTTGCCGAACACTCCGTTCACGAGGGCGCCGAACGCGGCGATCAGGACGATGGCGGCGAGCGAGGTCCCGGTGGCCTCGCGCTCCTCATAGGACAGCCACAGGATCAGGAGCGGGACCAGCACCGTGCCCCCGCCGATCCCGAACAGTCCGCTGAATGCGCCCGCCAGCGTGCCGATCACGCCGAGTCGCACGAGCCGTGTCGACATGCGGGGCATACTACGGCGAGTGTCCGCTCCGACAGCCGAAGTGCTCGCCGAAGTCCTGAGGCCCCTCACAGACGCCCCGCGCGAGGCGGCGGTGTTCTGCGACATCGACGGCACCCTCGCCCCGATCGTCCAGCGCGCCGAGGACGCGAAGGTGCCCGAGGCGAGTGCTCGCCTGCTGGCCGCGATCGCCCGTAAATATGGCTGCGTAGCGTGTATTTCCGGACGCTCGGTGGCCGAGGCGCGGCGGCTCGTGGGCGTGGGCGGGATCGCCTACGCGGGTATGCATGGGGTGGAGATGTTGTGGCCGCACGCCACGAGCCCTGAGCTGAGCCCCGAGTTCTCACAGTGGGCCGACCGGGTGCGCACGTTCGTCGCGGAGAACAGCTCGCGCGAGCTGCGCACCCTGCGCGTGCGGATCGAGGACAAGGGGCCGATCTCCGCCTTCCACTGGCGCGGCGCGCCGGACGAAGAGGCAGCGCAGGAGGCGGTCAAGGAGATCGCGGGCGCGGCCGCGGAGGCCGGCTTCCGCGTGCACTGGGGACGCAAGGTGCTCGAGGTGCGTCCGCCGCTTCCCATCGACAAGGGCCAGGCCGTCACGGCGCTCGTGGAGCACTGCCCGGTGCGCGCGGCGCTGTTCGGCGGGGACGACGTGACGGATGTCGACGCCTTCGATGCGCTGGACGAGCTGGTCGCGGACGGCCGGCTCGGCAGCGCCGTGCGCGTGGGTCTGCGCTCGGACGAGGGACCACCCGAGATCACCGACCGGGCCGACCTGGTGGTCGACGGCGTGGGAGGCTTCCAGGCTGTCCTACGGGCACTCGCCGACGCCTGATGCGCTTCATCGACTTTCTTCGCACCGCCGTCCTGCTGTTCGGAGCCTCCGCCACCGTGCTCGGAGCCGTCACGGTCGTCGGCGCGACGTCGAAGGGAGAGGACACGCTCGTCTACTTCACGCTCGCCTGGTGGCTCGTGGCCACGGTCACCGGAATCCTGCTCGGCCGGCGCGCCCGCGTGACCGACGGGATCTCGCGCATGCTGGCCGGCGCGCGCAGCACGCCGGTGCTGCCGGAGGTCGAGCCCGGCCGCATCCTCCTCACCCGCCTGTGGGCGCTCGCCGCGCTCACCGTGGGCGGCGGCGCGGTGGCCTTCGTGATCCCGCAGGTGCCTGCGGTGGGCGCGGGGTATGCGCTGATCGGCGCGCTCGCCTGGCGCCGGCAGAGCGCGGCTGTGCTGGCAATCGAGCAGCGCGACGGCGTGCAGTTCTACGTCGAGCCCACCGGTCCGTTCGAGCCCACCAAGCTGCTGCGCGTGCCGGGCTACCGCAAGCTCATCTCGTTGCGCGAGCCGGCGCGGCGGCCGGGCGCGCCCGTCTAGCGCTTCTTCTTGGCGGCGGCGGGCGAGCGGGCGGAGCCGCGCTTGCGCAGCTTGTCGAGCTGCTTCCACGTGCGCGTGTTCGCCACCTGCTGCTTCGTCACCCAGCCGCGACGCGCGCTGGCCACGCCGTAGCGGATGTTCGCCAGCGTCTCCACGCCGTGCGCGTCGGACTCGATCACGAGCATCGCGCCCGCCTCGGCGGCGTGCCGGGCGTTCTGCTCGTTCAGGTCGCGCCGGTCGGGCGCGGAGTTGATCTCGAGGAACGTGCCGGTGCGAATCGCGGCCTCCACGACCTTCTCGATGTCGAGCGCGTAGGCCTCGCGCTTCTCGATCTTGCGCCCGGTCGGATGGCCGATCACGTCCACCAGCGGGTGCTCCATCGCGTGGATCATGCGCGCCGTCATCTCCTCCTCCTTCATCCGGAAGGAGGTGTGCAGGCTGGCGACGATCCAGTCGAGCTGCTCGAGCACCTCGTCCTCGTAGTCGAGCTCGCCGTTCGGCAGCACGTTCACCTCGGAGCCCGCGAGCAGCTTGATGCGGTCGAGCTTCGCGTCGAGCTTGTGGATGCGCTCGACCTGTCTCAGCAGCTCCCGCGGCTGCACGTCGTTGCCGAAGCCGTGAGTGGCCGAGTGGTCGGTGATGGCGAGGTACTCGTAGCCGCGCTCGATCGCCATCGCGGCCATCTCCTCGATCGAGTTGCGCCCGTCTGACGCCGTCGTATGGCAGTGCAGGTCGCCGCGAAGGTCGTCGATGGTGATCAGCTTCGGGAGCTTCTTGGCGCGGGCCGCGTCCAGCTCGCCGCGATTCTCGCGCAACTCGGGCTCGATGTACGGCAGCCCCACCAGCTCGTACACCTCCTGCTCGGTCTCGCAGGCGTGCGTGATCTCCGTCGAGTCGTCGATCACCCCGTACTCGCTGATGTGGAAGCCCTTGCGCACCGCCCACGCGCGCAACGCCTCGTTGTGCTTGCCCGAGCCGGTGAAGTGCTGGAGCAGGTTGCCGAAGTTCTCGGGCG
This sequence comes from Thermoleophilaceae bacterium, assembly GCA_036491015.1. Classification (GTDB taxonomy): domain Bacteria; phylum Actinomycetota; class Thermoleophilia; order Solirubrobacterales; family Thermoleophilaceae; genus JAICJR01. Next base: position 19,594 of record DASXCV010000168.1, read on the forward strand.
GGACGATCCGCAGATCCACGCTCATGCCGTTGTTGGTGGTGGCCCGCACGCCGGCGGCGCCCGACGAGTGCACCTCGTCGATCAGCGGCAGCGCACCGAAGGCCTCGGCCAGCGCATCCGCGTCGCTGGCGGTGGCCACGATGTCGAGGTCCTTGCAGGTCTCGGCCAGGCGCCGGGCGCTGCCCGCCAGCTCCACGCGCTCGGAGGCGGGATGCTCGCGCAGCGCCTCCACCAGCGCCTCGCCGATGCCGAGCGCCCGCGACAGCAGCGTGCGCGCCCTGGGCTGCCCGTCCGCGCCGGCGGCGAGCGCCGTGAGCACGTTCTCCTCGGCCTTGGCGCCGAAGCCGGCCACGCCGCGCAGCTGCTCGCGCTCGGCGGCCACCTTCAGGTCCTCGAGCGAGGACACGCCCAGCTCGTCGAACAGCTTGCGCGCGCGCTTCGGCCCGAGCCCCGGTACGCGCGTGACCTCGATCAGCCCGGGCGGGAACTTCGCCTTCAGCTTGTCCGCGGCGGGGATCGTGCCGGTATCGAGCAGGGCGTCGATCTTCTCCGCGATCGTCTTGCCCACGCCGGGCAGCTTCACCACCGTGCCGGCGCGCGCCATCTCCTCGACCGACGCCGCGGAGTCCCTGATCGCCTTCGCCGCATTGCGGTACGCAAGCACCCGGTACACCACGGCTCCGTCGAGCTCGTAGAGGTCGCCGAGCTCGTCGAAAGCGTTGGCGATCTCCGCGTTTTTCACGGTGAGAACGTCCTCATCACGGACGTCTACTGTACGCGCCGGTGCCCGGTGCCTGGCTTGTACTCCCGACGTACAACGAGGTCGACAACATCGAACCGTTCGTGCGAACGGTGCTGCCGCAGCTCGCCTCCGCGTCGGCCGACCATCACCTGCTGATCGTCGACGACAACTCGCCCGACGGCACGGGCGCGCGGGCCGACAAGCTCGCGGCAGAGTTCGACGAGGTGGAGGTGTTCCACCGTCCCGCCAAGCAGGGCCTCGGCCGTGCCTACCTGGCCGGCTTCCGCCGCGCGCTCGACTCGGGCGCCGAGCTCATCCTCGAGATGGATGCCGATTTCTCGCACGACCCGCAGGACGTGCCGCGTCTTATCGCGGCGGCCGCGAACGCGGACCTCGTGCTGGGCTCGCGCTACGTGCGCGGTGGCGGTGTGAGCGATTGGGGCCTCGTGCGCCGGATGCTCAGCCGCGGCGGCTGCTGGTACGCGCAGCACATCCTCCGCGTGCCGGTGCGCGACCTCACCGGCGGCTTCAAGTGCTTCAACCGCCGGGTGCTCGACGCCATCAAGCTCGACGCCGTGCACGCCGACGGCTACGGCTTCCAGATCGAGCTCACCTACCGGGCGGTGCAGGCCGGCTTCAACGTGCTGGAGGTGCCGATCACGTTCCGCGACCGCCAGGTCGGAACGTCCAAGATGAGCCCGCGCATCGCAGTCGAGGCGGTGTGGAAGGTGCCTGCTCTGAAGTTGCGCCGCAAGGCCTAGCGGCGCCGTTCGCGCACCCCGGTCCCGCTATACTTCATTTTGTAAAGCAAGAGCGGTCTGCCGAGTGTGCGACCCTCTGCTGCTTGTAGCAACCCCCTCACGAACTCAGGAGATTCCGTGGCCGGCAACCTCACAGAAGTCACCGACAACAACTTTCAGGCCGAGGTTCTCGAGTCCGAGACCCCGGTTCTGGTCGACTTCTGGGCGCCCTGGTGTGGCCCCTGCCGCATCATCGCTCCGAGCCTCGAAGAGCTCAATGACGAGATCGAGAACCTTCGCGTGGTCAAGCTGAACGTGGACGATAATCAGCAGACCGCCGCGCAGTACGGCGTCATGTCGATCCCCACGCTGATCGTCTTCAAGAACGGCCAGCCGGCCAAGAAGATCATCGGCGCGATGCCGAAGAAGCGGCTCGAGCAGGAAATCGAGCCGGCGCTCGCCTAGCTATCCGGCAGGCGTGACGGCGATCGTCAGGGACCATCCCTCGATCGCCGTCGTCTCGCCGCTGCCGCCCGCGCCGTCGTAGGAAAGCGACGTGGCGAGCGTCTCGCCGGTCACGTAGTCCTCGTTCGCGCGGACCGCGTCGAGCAGCTCGCCGTCGCCGCCGAGCGTGAGCGCGATGCGGTCCTCCACGTTGAGACCGGCGGCCTTGCGCGCGTTCTGGACCGCGTGCACCACCTCGCGCGCGAGTCCCTCACGGCGAAGCGCGTCGTCCAGCTCGAGGTTGAGTGCCACGGCGTGCGTGCCGGCCGCCTCCACCTGGTAGCCCTCGAGCGGCTGGAGCACGAGCTGCACGTCATCCGCCGTGAGCGGGTGGTCGTTGCCGTTGATGAGGATCCCCACCGTCCCGCCGTCACGCAGCGTGGCCGCGGCGCGCGTGGCGTCGAGGCCCGCCACGGCGTCCGCCACGCGCGGCATGTCCTTGCCGAAGCGCGGGCCGAGCGTCCGGTAGTTCGGCTTCAGCTCCCAGCGGCCCAGC
>DASXCV010000169.1:0-8681 GCA_036491015.1 Thermoleophilaceae bacterium
GCCGAGCTGCGCCACGGCCTCCTCGGGCCAGGCGGCCACCACGTCCTCGGCCTCGGGGAAGCGCTCCCGGGTGGCGAAGCGCGAGCGGGGGTCGATCACGTACGGGCGCCAGCCGGTGACGCGCGCGGTGCGGCACAGGGCATGGGCGAAGTCCACGGCGCCGAAGATGAAGATCCGCGGGGCGGGCGCGGTCACGTCGACAAACAGACCTACGCCGCTCTCAGTGTGCAGTTCGCTTCGCTCCGTACCCCACATCAACTCCTCAGCGTGAGCCCGGGCCGCGTCGTCGAGGGACGAGTCGCCGAACGAGCCGTCGGCCGTGCCGTCGCCGCGAATCAGCACGTGCGCTCCCACCGCGGGCTCGCCGTCGGACGTCACGACCGTCACGAGCGCGCCCCTCTCCCCCTCGCGGGCGAGGCGCACGAACTCGCCCTGGATGCTCAAGGCTCGTACCTCTCGACGAACACGTCGATCTCGCCGCCGCACGGCAGCCCGACGTCCCAGGCATCCGAGTCGGCGATGCCGAAATGCAGGAGCCGCGCCTCGCCGCCGGCGAGGATCTCCTCGGCCACCTCGACCACCGCACCCTCCACGCAGCCGCCGGAAACAGCGCCGACGACGTCGCCCTGGTCGCTGATCGCCATCTTCGAGCCGGGCGGCAGCGGCGCCGACTTGCGCGTGTCGATCACGGTGGCGAGCGCCACGTTGTTTCCGCGCTCAGTCCACTTGTGCGCCTGGGCAAGCACGTCGCTCATGCGTTCCTCCTCGTCCCCTCGAATGAGATGCAATTGGGGTTTCGTTGCTTACCGATCGTACTGTTCGCCCCTACACTTGTCGCGTGGTGATGCAGCCGGAGATAGCTCGGCGCGTCGATGCGCTCGTCGCAGAACGCACTCCGTTCGTGGTCGCCACGGTGGTGCGCGCCCAGCGCCCGACCAGCGTCCGGCCCGGCGACTCGGGCGTCGTGCTCGGCGACGGCACGATCGAAGGTTTTGTCGGCGGCGCCTGCGCGGAGACCTCGGTGCGTCTCCAGGCGCTGCGCGCGCTCGAGACCGGCGAGGCGCTCCTGCTGCGCATCGTTCCCGAGGGCGACGACACCGCCGACGCCGAGGGCGCGATGGTGGTTCGCAACCCGTGCCTGTCCGGCGGGGCGCTCGAGATCTTCCTCGAACCGCGCCTGCCCGCCCCGCGCATCTCCGTCCTGGGCAACACGCCGATCGCGCACGCTCTCGCCGGCATCGGCGAGCGCGCGGGCTACGAGATCGACCTGACCACGACCACGGCCGAGGACAGCATCGCCCTCGTGGTCGCTTCCCACGGCAGGGACGAGGAGGAAGCGCTGACCGAGGCCCTCGCCGCCGCCGTTCCCTACGTCGGCCTCGTGGCCAGCCCCAAGCGCGGCGCCGCGGTGATCGACGAGCTGCGCGAGCGCGGCGTGAGCGAGCACCACCTGAAGCGCCTCCGCACCCCGGCCGGCCTCGACATCGGCGCGGCGAACGCGCACGAGATCGCGATCTCGATCCTGGCCGAGATCGTCGCCACCCGGCACGAGCACGTGACCTCGCCCGCCCCGCTGTCCGCCGTCGATCCGGTGTGCGGGATGACCGTGGCGATATCGAGCGAGACGATCAGCTTCGAGCACGAGGGACGCAGCGTCTACTTCTGCTGCGACGGCTGCCGCAACTCCTTCCAGGACGACCCGGCGCGGTATGCCGCCGCCCTCGGGTAGCCCCTTCGTCACCGGCCTCGTACTGGCGGCGGGTGGGTCGAGCCGGCTGGGGCGGCCGAAGCAGCTGCTCCCGTACGGCGACGGCACGCTGCTCCAGCACGTGATCGGCACCGCCTGCGCCTCGCCGCTCGACCAGCTGATCGTCGCGGTGGGCGGCAGCGCCGACGAGATCCTCGCGAACGTGGACATGCGCGGCGCCGAAATCGTGGTGAACGACTCCTACGGCGAGGGCTGCTCGTCGTCGATCGCCGCGGCGCTGCCGTTCGTGGACCCGGCGGCCGACGCGCTCGTGCTCATGCTCGGCGACCAGCCCGGCGTGACCGCGGCGAGCGTGTGCGCGCTCGTGCAGGGCCGCGGCGACGCCCCGGTGGCGGTATGCCTCTACGACGACGGCCGCGGTCACCCGTTCGCGTTCTCGCGCGAGGCGTTCCGCCAGCTGGCCGGCCTGCACGGCGACAAAGCGGTGTGGAAGCTGCTCGAGCAGCGACCGGAGCTCGTGCGCGAGGTGCGCATGCCGGGTCCGGTGCCACCCGACGTGGACACCTGGGACGACTACGAGACCGTCCTCGCCGCCCAGTAGCCCGCGCTAGGCAGGACGAACTGCGGCAATAACGGGCGGGCCGAGACCGGCCGGCCGGTCCACCGTGGCAGTTAGGTGTTGCCAGGCAACACCTGGATGACACAGTGCCCGGCCCGATGCCCTTAGCGCTGCTGTGAACGCCGCGACTGCGGAGCCCGCGCTAGGCAGAGGCAGTCTCGACAGTGGCCAGGCGAGGGCTCCGCGCCACGACGTCTTCGATGGCGCGCGCGTGCGCCCGGGCCCAGGCGTCCGGGCTGTCGGCGAGCGCGGCCGCCACTCCGGCGTTGCGCGCGTAGTTGAGCCCGTGCCGCGCCGTGGCGTCCACCACGCGCATCTGGAGCAGCTTGCCGGCGAACCCGCGCACCACCTCGAGCGTGCGGTCCGTGCAGCCGTTGTCCACCACGAGCAGCTCCCATTTTCCCGCATAGGACTGCGCCGCGAGCGCGGTCAACTGGCGTCCCAGATCGCGCTCACCGTTGCGCACCGGTAACACCACGGTCACGAAAGTGGGCCAGGCCATGGCGTGTCCAGCCTAACCTGAGTGTGTGGATGCTCTTACAGGATTCTTACCGTCCCTTGACGTGCGCCTGAGCGGCCCCGCTTAAATCAGATGCGGTGAGATCGCCCAAGCACCTCTGGTCCGGCGACTGGCGTGCCGATGCCGCCAACGCGAGCCAGGACGCGGCGGAGGCTGCCGCCCGCCATCGCGACGCGCTGCGCCGCGCGGAACTCGCGCGCACAGCCGCGGAGGAAGGGGTGGTGAAGGAGCGCCGCCGCTCGCGCCTGACCGTGATGAGCGTCGCGCTCGCCGTGGCCGCCGTGGCCGCGGCCTTCGTCGCCGGCTTCTTACTCCATCAGGGCAGCGACACGCCGCCGCCGCTGCCGGCCGTCGCGGCCAACCCGGTGCCCGCCAAGGGCACGGGCTCCCCGGCCGGCCGGGTGTATGCGGCAGCCAGCCCGGCAGTGGTATCGGTGAAGACCGCCATCGGCTCCGGCACCGGCTTCCTGATCGACACGAACGGCAAGCTCGTGACGAACGCGCACGTCGTCGGGAACGCGAGCCGGGTGGTGGTGAAGTTCGGCTCGCGCGGCGACTCGCTCGATGCGCAGGTGATCGGCACCGACGTGTCGGACGACCTGGCCGTGCTCGGCATCGACCCCGCTTCGGTGCCGAACGGAGTCAAGCCGCTCCAGTTCGCCGACTCGCGGGGCGTGCGCATCGGCGACCCGGCGACGGCCATCGGCAACCCCTTCGGCCTCGACCGCACGGCCACCGAGGGCATCGTGTCGGCCGTGGGCCGTCACATCGAGGCGCCCAACGGCTTCGAGATCGACTCCGTGATCCAGACCGACGCCCCGATCAACCCCGGCAACTCCGGCGGCCCGCTGCTCGACAGCTCGGCGCACGTGATCGGCGTGAACTCGCAGATCGCCACCGGCGGCGGTTCCAACGGCAACGTCGGCATCGGCTTCGCGATCCCGTCGAACACCGTGCGCAGCGTCGTGCCGCAACTCGAGCAGGACCAGCTCGTGAAGCACGCGTACCTCGGCCTGTCGAGCATCGTGGCGGTGAACGCATCCGGCGGCGCGATCGTGCGCGCCGTCGTGCGAGGCGGCCCCGCCGACAAGGCGGGCATCCAGGCGGCCGACCTCATAACCGAGGTGGACGGCCGCCGCGTATTCGACCCCTCCGACATCTCCGCGGCCATCGGCATGCGCAACCCGGGCGACACGGTGAGCGTGACGGTTCAGCGCGCCGGCGCCCCGCTCAAGCTCCAGGTGACCCTCGGCCAGCGGCCCAACCGCACGCCGTGACCTTCGCGGCCCCGCTCGTACTGCTCGGGCTCGTGGGCCTGCCGCTGCTCGCGGCCCTGTACGCCGGCGAGCAGCGCACGCGCGTGAGTGCCGCCGCCGCCTTCGCCTCGCCGGCCGTGCAGGCGTCCGTCGCGCCGCGCAAGCCGGGCTGGCGCCGCCACCTGCCGATGCTCGCGATCCTCCTGGCGATCGCGCTGCTCGTGATCGCGGCCGCCAAGCCGCAGCGCACGGTGGTCGTGCCGGTGGAGCGCGCCTCGATCATGCTCGCCACCGACGTGTCGGGTTCGATGACCGCGACCGACGTCAAGCCCACGCGGCTCGCCGCCGCCAAGGCCGCCGGGCGCCGCTTCGTGGCACAGGTGCCGGTGAAGGTGAACATCGGCGTGATGGCGTTCAACGACATCGCGTCCGTGCTGCAGAGCCCGACCACCGACCGCAACGCGGTGAACGCCGCGATCAGCGGCATGAAGTCGAGCGGAGGCACCGCCACCGGCAACGCGATCAACACGGCCACGAGCGTGCTCAACCGGGCGCCCAAGCTGAACGGCAAGCGCCCGCCCGCGGCGATCGTGCTCCTCTCCGACGGCTCCTCCACGCGCGGTGTCGATCCCGTGACGGCCGCCCAGACCGCGCGCAAGCTTCACATCCCGGTCTACACGGTCGCGCTCGGCACACCGGGCGGCACGATCACCGTGCCCAAGCGCGGTGGCGGCACCACCACCCAGCACGTGCCGCCCGACCCCACCGCGCTGCGGCAGATCGCGCGCGCGTCCGGTGGCGCCACCTTCACGGCGCAGAGCGCCGCCGGGCTCAAGCAGGTGTACGAGAAGCTCGGCTCACAGCTCGGCCACCGCAAGGAGAAGCACCAGATCACAACGGCCTTCGCGGGCGGGGCCGCGGTCCTGCTCCTCGCCGGCCTCGGCATGTCGCTCGCCTGGTTCGGCCGGCTCATCTGACTTCGAATAACAAGGAGACATCGCAAGTGGACATCGAGAATCCGAGAGACCGCTCCGCGGCACGCGAGGAGGCCGGCGCCGCGCTCGACGAGGCGCTGCACGAGATCAAGCGCGTGATCGTCGGGCAGGACGCGATGCTCGAGCGCCTGCTCGTCGCGCTGATGGCGGGCGGCCACGTGCTGCTCGAGGGCGTGCCCGGCCTGGCCAAGACGCTCACCGTGAAGACGCTCGCCCAGGTGCTGGGCGGCAGCTTCAAGCGCATCCAGTTCACCCCCGACCTCGTGCCGGCCGACCTCGTGGGCACGCGCGTCTACCGCCCGGACAGCGGCAGGTTCGACATCGAGCTCGGCCCGGTGTTCGGCAACTTCCTGCTCGCGGACGAGATCAACCGCGCGCCCGCCAAGGTGCAGTCGGCGCTGCTCGAGGTGATGCAGGAGCAGCAGGTGACGATCGGCGGCCAGAGCTTCGAGGTGCCGCTGCCGTTCCTCGTGATGGCCACCCAGAACCCGATCGAGGCGGAGGGCACCTACCCGCTGCCCGAGGCGCAGGTGGACCGCTTCCTGATGAAGGTGCTCGTGGACTACCCGACGATGGGCGAGGAGGCGGCCGTGGTGGGCCGCTCGCTCGACGAGATGGCGGACGTGCGCGAGTGCCTCACACTCGAGGACCTCGAGCGCTTCTCGCGCGCCACGCGGACCGTGCTCGTGGACCGCGAGGTGATCGGCTACGCGGTGGCGCTCGCGAACGCCACCCGCGAGCCCTCGCGCTACGGGCTCGAGAAGATCGCCGGCTACATCGAGTACGGCGCCAGCCCGCGCGGACCGATCGGCCTCGTGAACGGCGGGCGCGCGCTCGCGCTGCTGCGCGGCCGCGGCCACGTGTCCGTGGGCGACATCCGCGACCTCGCGCCGGACGTGCTGCGCCACAGGCTCGTGCTCTCCTACGACGCGCTCGCCGACAACGTGACCGCGGACGAGCTGCTCGACGACGTGCTGGCCGCCGTCACCGAGCCGCCGTCCGACCACATGGGCCGCCGCGGGGTGGCGGCTTGACCCAGCCGCCGCTCGTCAAGCCCGCGGCCCGCCAGGGTCCGGGGGCGATCCCCCAGGGGCTCGTGGAGGGGCTCGACCTGGTGGTCGCGCGCCGGGTGGGCGGTGCGCTGCCGGGCGACCGGCTCGGCGCCGGCGTGGGCGCCGGCACCGAGATCGCGCAGCTCCGCCCGTACGAGGTGGGCGACGACGTGCGCCAGCTCGACGCCGCCGCCACCGCGCGCACGGGCGAGCCGCACGTGCGCCTGCACGTGCCGGAGCGGACGCTCACCACCTGGCTGATGGTGGATGTGTCGCCCTCGATGGCGTTCGGCACGGCCGACCGGCTGAAGTGCGACGTGGCCGAGGGCGTGGCCCAGGTGGTCGGCCGCCTCGGCGTGCGCCGCGCGGGCCGCGTGGCGCTGATGACTTTTGGCGCCGAGCGCCCGCGCCTCTTCCCCCCGCGCGCCGCGCGCCCCGGGATCGTGGCAATTCGCCGCGCGCTCGCCGAGGGAGTGATCCCCGACGGCGCCGCCGATCCGAGTGCGATGTCCACCGCGCTCGTACGTATGGGGAAGGTGGCGCGGCAGGGCGGGCTCGTGGTGATCGTGTCCGACTTCCGCGAGCAGGCGGACTGGACGCGCCCGCTCGGCGCCCTCAGCGCGCGCCACTCGGTGCTCGCCGTGGAGGTGCGCGACCCGCGCGAGGGCGAGCTGCCGAACTCCGGCCAGCTCGCGCTCGTGGACCCTGAGACCGGCGAGCTGATCCAGGTGGACACCTCCCGCCGCCGGCTGCGCGAGCGCTTCGCCCAGATCGAGGCCGAGGAACGCGCCCGCGTGGCGCGCGAGCTCCGCCGGCTGCGCGTGGAGCACGTGGTGGTGACCACCGACGGCGACTGGCTGCGCCAGCTCGGGAGGAAGCTCAGTTGACGTTCGGCAACCCCATCTGGCTGCTCGGCCTGCTGGCGTTGCCGCTGCTCGTGCTCGTGCAGGTGGCGCGCCAGCGGCGCGTGCGGCGCTACGCCGTGCGCTTCACCGGCGTTGCCAACCTCAAGCTCGCGGCCGCCGGCGGCGGGCCGTCCTGGCGCAGGCATGTGCCGAGCGCGCTCGTGCTCGCCGCGCTGGCGCTTCTCTCGCTCGCACTCGCCCGCCCGCAGCACACCGTCGCGGTGCCGGTTGGCCGCGCCTCGGTGATGATGGTCACCGACCACTCGCTGTCGATGGAGGCGGAGGACGTACAGCCCAGCCGCCTCGCCGCGGCGCAGGCTGCCGCGCACAACTTCCTCTCCCGCCTGCCGAGCGAGGTGAAGGTGGGCGTGGTGGCGTACTCCGACGTGCCCGACACCGTGCAGTCGCCGACCTCCGACCACTCGGCCGCGCGGCGCGTGATCGACGGGCAGCAGCCGGGCGGCGCCACCGACACGGGCGACGCGCTCGCCGTGGCCATCCAGTCGCTCACCGGCAGCACCACGAACGGCAAGCGGGACCCGGCGTCGATCGTGCTGCTCTCCGACGGCCGCACCACAACCGGCCGCAACCCGGTGCCCGTCGCGCGCGCGGCAGGCAAGCTGCACATCCCGATCAACACGGTCAGCCTCGGCACCGAGAACGCGCTGATCCCGAACCCCGGCGGCTTCGGCCCGCCGGTGGGCGTCCCGCCCGATCCGGCCACGCTCCGCCAGATCGCGAAGGTGTCGGGTGGCCGGGCGTTCACTGCCGAGGACGACGCCCAGCTCTCCTCGATCTACAAGTCGCTCGGCTCGCAGCTCGGCACGGAGGGCAGGAAGAGCCAGATCACCGCGGCCTTCGCGCTCGGCGGAATCGCGCTCCTGATCGCGGGCGTGGCGGCGTCCATCCGCATCTCGGGCCGCCTGCCGTAACAATCCTCCTGATGGAGGAAGGCGAGAGTGCTCGCTTCGAGCGAACCGGGGAGACGGAGCAGGAGCGGCTCAACCGCAACCTGAACGAGCTGCTCCAGGAGCTGCGCGTGTCGCAGACCGGCGTGCAGATCCTGTTCGCGTTCCTGCTCGCGATCCCGTTCTCGCAGCGCTTCAAGGAGGTGACCGCCTTCCAGCGCGACGTCTACTACGCGGCGGTCATGCTGTCCGGCATGGCCGCGGCCTTCTTCATCGGACCGGTCTCATTCCATCGCATCCTGTTCCGCCAGCAGAAGAAGGATCGCCTGGTCCGCACTGCCAACTGGATGGCGATCGCCGGTCTCGGCTGCCTGGCCGTAGCGATGATCGCGGTGATCCTCTTCATCACGGACTTCCTGTTCAGCGACACCGCGGCCACGGTCGCGGCCGCCTGCTTCGGCGCGGCCATCATCGTGCTCTGGTACGCGCTGCCGCTGACGCTTTGGCTGGTGGACCAGCGGCGCGGCGAGCGCTAGTCAGCCCAGCGGCTGACCGAGGCCGATCGTGTTCCCTTCCGGATCGCTGACGCGCGTCTGGCGCACCACGCCCGGAACGGTCCTCAGCTCCCCCACCTCGATCCCGCGCTCCCCGAGCGTGGCGAGCTCCGCGTCGAGGTCTTCCACCACTAACGTGATGAGCCCCCGGCCGGCGCGGGCGG
>DASXCV010000170.1:0-6166 GCA_036491015.1 Thermoleophilaceae bacterium
GGCCTCAAGGAGCGCTACGAGGTGCACCACCAGGTGCGCATCCAGGACTCCGCGATCGTGGCCGCCGCCGTGCTCTCGCACCGCTACATCGCGGACCGCTTCCTGCCGGACAAGGCGATCGACCTGATCGACGAGGCGGCCTCGCGGCTGCGGATCGAGATCGACTCGGTGCCGGTGGAGATCGACGAGGTGGAGCGGCGCATCATGCAGCTCGAGATCGAGCTGCAGGCGCTGTCCAAGGAGTCGGACGAGGCGAGCGTGGCGCGCCGCGAGGCGATCGAGCGCGAGCTGGCCGAGCTCGGCGAGCAGCGCGACGCGATGAAGGCGGAGTGGGAGCAGGAGAAGTCCGCGATCGACGCGATCTCAGACCTGAAGACGCGCCTCGACGAGGCGCAGCGCGAGGCCGAGCGCGCCGAGCGCGACACCGACCTGCAGCGCGCGGCCGAGCTTCGCTACGGAGAGATCCCCGACCTCGAGCGTGCGCTTGAGGAGGCCGAGTCGCAGGCCGGTGGCGGCGACGTTCGCTTCTTCAAGGAGGAGGTCGACGACGAGGACGTGGCGGAGGTCGTGGCCAAGTGGACGGGCATCCCCGTGTCCAAGCTGATGGAGGGCGAGGTGGAGAAGCTCATCCAGATGGAGGAGCGGCTGCACGAGCGCGTGGTCGGCCAAGACGAGGCCGTCGAGGCGGTCTCGAACGCGCTGCGCCGTTCGCGCGCCGGGCTGCAGGACCCCGACCGCCCGATCGGCACGTTCCTCTTCCTCGGCCCGACCGGCGTCGGCAAGACGGAGCTGGCCCGCGCGCTCGCCGAGTTCATGTTCGACTCGGAGCAGGCGATGATCCGCATCGACATGTCGGAGTACATGGAGAAGCACTCCGTGTCCCGGCTCGTGGGCGCGCCTCCGGGCTACGTGGGCTACGAGGAGGGCGGCCAGTTGACGGAGGCCGTTCGCCGCCGGCCGTATTCCGTGGTGCTGCTCGACGAGATCGAGAAGGCCGCAAGCGACGTCTTCAACGTGCTCCTCCAGGTGATGGACGACGGCCGCCTGACCGACGGCCAGGGCCGCACGGTCGACTTCAAGAACACGGTGCTGATCATGACCTCGAACGTGGCGGGCGGGCTCGAGGGCGTGCAGGCCACGTTCAAGCCCGAGTTCATCAACCGGCTCGATGAGATCGTGCAGTTCCACCAGCTCACGCGCGAGGAGATCGGCGAGATCGTCGAGCTCCAGGTGGACAAGCTGGCCGCGCGCGTGCGCGAGCGCGGCGTGGAGATCGAGCTGACGGACGACGCGCGGACGCTGCTCGGCAACCTCGGCTACGACCCCACCTACGGCGCGCGGCCGCTGCGGCGCGTGATCCAGAAGCAGCTCGTGGACAAGCTGGCGCTGGCGTTGCTGGAGGGGGAGTTCAAGTCAGGGGATCGCGTGATGGTGGATGCAGCGGAGGGTGAGCTGCGGTTCACCAAGGCGCAGGCAACCGCTAGCGCGCTCGCCTGAGGTCATCGGGAATAGGTCATAGGTCCATAGGTCATAGGTCATAGGGCCTTAGACCGGAACGTCCGGCCCGCCCTCAGCGCTTCAGGGTGAGTGCGCGGCTGGTTACGTGCCTCTTGCCGTGTTTCGGCGTGAAGACCACGCGCACCGTGACCTTCAGGCGCTTCGCTCGCTTCAGCGCGCGCTTGCCTGCCGGGGTCAGACGGGGCTTGAGGCGGACCGAGCCGGCGTGGCGCGCCTTCGCCTTCGCCCGCGCGATCACCACGGGCTTGCGCTTCCTGTGATGCGCCGCGGCGCTCGCGTGGGAGCCCGCCGCGGTGGCGGACATGCCGTAGCTGCCCGCGCCCGGCGCGTTCTCACTGAAGCCCTGCTCGAACTGGTTGACCGTCGTCGCCGGCGGCAGACACATGAGTCCGCCGGACGTGACGAGGATCAGCGGGCACGCCGCGGTGCCGTCGACGATCAGCGTGCCGCTCCAGTGGATCGACATCTGGCAATCGTTCGGGTTGTCCAAGCCGTACTCGGGCGCGCAGGACTCGGGCAGCTGGTCGACGGCCTGCGCGTCGGACACCGTCTGGACGTGGAGAGCGTGCTCGGCGAGGAACTGCGGCAGCGGCAGCGGAACCAGGTGCGCGGTCATCACGCCCGGCAGGAAGTTGTCGGGCAGGCCGGCGGCATGATCGGAGGCGATCCCCGTCGCGTCGAAGGGCAGGCCGTCGCCGGGCTCCTGCCCCTGGCAGCCCGCGTAGGCCGGGTCCGTCTGGTCCGGCGAGAGGTAGGTGAGCGACTGGATGTCGAGACCCTGGAGCTGAGGCAGCGGCGTGGTGGACGGCGGCTCGGGCACCTCGCCCGGGACGGCGGGCGGCGGGTTGGTGGGGAGCGCGCCGCTGCACGAGACGCTCTCGTCGGGCTCGTCGAAGGTGTAGCTGCCGGGCCACTCGTCGACCGTTCCGGTGGCGGGGGTGAAGCTGCCGTCCGTGTTCAGCGTCGAGGAGTACTCGAGCGTCCACGTGAAGTTGTCGGTGGCCTCGCTGACCCCACCGGCGGAGTTGGTCATGTGGAACGTGCCGACGCCCGAGTAGGTGATGTGCACCGGGATCGGCGACTCGGGCGCGCCGGCGGCGAGCGCCGGGAAGGCGGCGGCCCCGATCAGGCAGGCAGCCACGAGTGCGGCCGCTGCTGGGCTCTTGAGCGCCACGCCGCCCAACCTATGGCCGCCGCCGGGCGTCTGTCAATCGGTCACAGGGCCTGTGTGCGCACCGCGGTGCCGTAGGCGCAGATCTCCGTCCAGCCCGGACCCATCTCGGAGGTGTCGAAGCGCATCGCGAGGATCGCGTCGGCGCCCTTCGCCTCGGCCTCCTCGACCATCCGCTGGACCACCTCGTGGCGGCTGTCCACGAGCGCCTTCGTCATGCCCTTGAGCTCGCCGCCGACCAGCGACTTGAAGCTCGCCCCGATCTGCGAGCCCACGTTGCGCGAGCGCACGGTCAGTCCCATCACCTCGCCGTAGACCTCGATGATCTGGCGGCCGGGCAGTTCGTTGGTGGTGGTGATCAGCATGAGTCTCCTTCCGCTTCGACTGTGAGCGGAAGGAGACTTGCACTGATGCGGGGCGCCCGCCTTCTACTTGATCACGTTGAAGATCTGAACCGGCCCGCGGAACTGCGGCTGGCTGTGCTTCGAGTAGCGCTTGCTGTCGTCGAACTGGAATGTCCATGTTCCGGTCTTGGGCCTGCTGATCGGGAAGAAGCGCGTCCTCTTCGTCACCGAGCCGCAGGGCGCCTTGGCCGTGCCGAGCCTCTTCCGGTACCGCTGCTTGCCGTGGAAGACGTAGTGCAGGTAGACCGGCTGGCCGGGGTTCATCGCGTGGACCTTGAAGGTGACCTTGCGCGACGGGCGCGCCCGGCGCGGGCTGACGGTGGCCACGCGCACGGTCACGTTCACCGGGACCTGCGCCGTGAGCGCGGGGTTGGTCTGGTCCTGTGCCGCCAGGTTGTAGGTGTGCTGCGCGGTGTTGGTCGGCAGCAGGGGCGCGACAAGCGGCTGGAGCAGGTTGCCCGAGCCGTCGGCGGTGCCGCTCGCCGAGAGCTGGCCGTCGAAGCTGAAGTTCACGGGACCGCCCGGCGTGAAGCCGGCGGCGGTCGAGTTGATCTGCTGGCCGCTCAGGTAGCAGGGTTGGTCCACGGCGAGCGTCGATGCCTGGGCTTGCGCCGTACCCGCGAGCGCCGCGAGGCCGACGGTCGCCGCCGCGATGGTTCTGCTCCTCATATTTGCCCTCCCTGTCGAGTCCTTCGGTTGACCGCTGCCGACCAACTTGTACCCCTTATGAGCGGGCCACAGACCCCCGGCTTGCATCCGGCCGGAAAAGATGCGAGAAACCCGGCTGCACGCATCAGACGGGAAAGGAGCGGCCATGCCGACGTTCGTGCTCCTGAGCACGCTGACTCCCGAGGGAGTCCAGACGATCAAGAACAACCCCACGCGCATCCGCGAGGTCAACAAGGAGGTCGAGCAGCTCGGGGCGACCGTCAAGGCGCAGTGGGCGACGCTCGGCCGCTACGACTTCGTGAACATCGTCGAGGCGCCCGACGAGCAGACGATCGCGCGAGTGTCGCTCGAGCTCGGGTCGCGCGGCACCTCGAGGTACGAGACGCTCGTGGCGATTCCCGTAGACGACTTCATCGCGGCCCTGTAGACGCGAGACGTTCCGGTGCGCGTACTCGTAGTTGGAGGCGGGGGACGTGAGCATGCGATCGTGCGTGCCCTCTTCCGCAGCCCGCAGCGACTGGAGCTGATGGCCGCGCCCGGCAACGCGGGCATCGCACGCGATCGCGTGCCCTGCTTCCCGGTGGCCGCCGACGACGTGCCGGGCCTTGTCGGGCTGGCGCTGGAGCACAAGGTCGACTTCGTGGTGGTGGGGCCGGAGGCGCCGCTTGTCGCGGGGATCGTGGACCAGCTCGCCGACGCCGGCATCCGGGCGTTCGGCCCGAGTGCGGTCGCGGCACGGATCGAGGGCTCGAAGGCGTACGCGAAGGAGCTGATGCGCGACGTCGGTGTTCCCACGGCGGGCTATGCGGTCTTCACGGACCGCGAGGAGGCGCTCGCCCACGTGGCCTGCGCCTCGTACCCGGCGGTGCTGAAGGCCGACGTACTCGCGGCGGGCAAGGGCGTGATCATCTGCCAGACCGAGCGCGAGGCGCGTGAGGCGATCGACTCGTTCTTCGTCGACCGCCGCTTCGGCGACACCAAGGTGGTGATCGAGGAGTTCCTCGAGGGCGAGGAGCTGTCGCTGCTCGCGCTCTGCGACGGCGTGACCGCCATGCCGATGGCGCCCGCCCAGGACTACAAGCGCATCTTCGACGGCGACCAGGGTCCGAACACCGGCGGCATGGGCAGCTACTCGCCCGTGCCCGGCATCGGCACCGACCACGTGGAGGTGCTCGCGCGCGCGGTTCACCAGCCGATCGTCGACGAGCTGCGCCGCCGCGGCACGCCCTTCCACGGTGTGCTCTACGCGGGCCTGATGATGACCGCGGAGGGGCCGAAGGTGCTCGAGTACAACGCCCGCTTCGGCGATCCGGAGACGCAGGCCGTGCTGCCGCGCCTGCGCTCGGACCTGCTCGAGCTGCTCGAGCGCGCCTCGCGCCCCGGCGGGCTCGAGGGCGCGCGGATGGAGTGGTCGGAGGCGTGGGCGGTCACCGTGGTGCTCGCCTCGCGCGGCTACCCGGAGTCGTCCTCCTCGGGCGACGAGATCACGGGTCTGCGCGCGATCGACGCGCTCGAGACCGAGGTGCTGCACGCGGGCACGGCGGAGGAGGACGGCAAGGTGGTGACCGCCGGTGGCCGGGTGCTGAGCGTGACCGGGATCGGCGCGACACCGGGTGAGGCGCGCGACCGCGCCTACGCGGCCGCCGAGCGCGTGGAGTTCGACGGAAAGCAGATGCGACACGACATAGCCGCGCGTGCGGTGGAAAGGGTGGAGGCTTGACGAGCGAGCGACCGGGTGAAGTGCCCACGCCGGAGGCGCAGGTGGAGGAGATCTTCGACGAGCTGGAGGTCGACGCGCCGGTCGTCGGCATCGTGATGGGGTCGAAGAGCGACATGCCGGTGATGGAGAAGGCCGGCAAGGAGCTCGAGGAGCGCGACATTCGCTTCGAGATCCGCGTGATGAGCGCGCACCGCGATCCCGAAGTGGTGTCGGACTACGCGCAGAACGCGCGCATGCGCGGGTTGAAGGTGATCATCGCCGGCGCGGGCCTCGCCGCCGCGCTGCCCGGCGTCGTGGCCGCGCACACGGACCTGCCGGTGATCGGCGTACCGCTCACCTCTTCGACCTCCATCGCGGGCGGCCTCGACGCGCTGCTCGCGATCTCGCAGATGCCGCCCGGCGTGCCCGTGGCCTGCATGGGGATCAACGGCGCGCGCAACGCCGCCATCCTCGCTGCCAAAATCGTCCACGGGTGATCGAGCGCTACACACGTCCCGAGATCGGGGCGGTCTGGTCGGAGCAGCGGAAGCTGGACTGCTGGCTCGTGGTGGAGCTGGCGGCGATCGACGCGCTCGAGGAGATGGGCGTGGTGCCGGCGGACGACGCCGCCGCGATCCGCGACCGCGCGTCTTTCACAGTCGACGCGGTGAAGGAGCGGGAGAAGGTCACCGACCACGACGTGGC
>DASXCV010000171.1:0-3029 GCA_036491015.1 Thermoleophilaceae bacterium
TGCCCGCGCTGCTCGAGCGCCCAGAGCATCTCCATCGCGGCGAATTCGGCACCGCCGTCCGCGGTGGTCGTCATCACCGTCACGATCTTCAGCTTGTCCCCTCCGGCGTCCCCCACCGGCGCGAGGATAGACGCTTCGCCCTGATCAGCCATGGGCCTCCAGCGCAATGGCGATCTCTTCCATCCGGACGTCCCAGGAGTGCTTCGCAGCGAGCCTGGAACGGGCCTGGCGGGCCTCAGGCCCGTCCGCCGCGAGCAGCTCGTCGAGCTTCGTCGCCGTGGCCTCCGGGCCGGACGCGGTGTCGATTCCCTCGACCCCCTCGAGCGAGGGGAGCGGCGCTGCCACCACCGGCAGCCCTGCCGCCAGGTACTCGTAGACCTTCATCGGGAAGATGCTCGCCGTGAGCTCGTTGCGGGCGTAGGGGATGAGCGCGGCGTCGGCGCCACGCAGCACGTCCGGCAGCTGCTCGTACGGGCGCTTGCCGAGCAGGTGGATGTTCGGCTCGGCGCGCAGCGGCGACACGTCGGTGCTCGGATCGCCGGGGCCGATCGGGCCGACGAGAGCAATGCTCCAGTCGCGCCGCGCGCGGGCGAGCCCCACGAGCAGGTCCACGTCGAGCTTGGTGGTCACGATCGCGCCGGTGAACACGATGCGCGGCGCCGGGAGCCGCTCGAGGGCGGGATCGATCGGGCCGTCGCCCAGCGCGCCGGCAAAGAGGTCGGTGTCCGCCACGTTGGTCATCGTCACCACGCGGCCGGACCAGTTCGCTAGGCGCTCGGCGAGCGGCGCCGAAGTGGCGAACACGAGGTCCGCCTCCTTCGTGAAGCGCTCCTCGGCGGCGCGGAAGCTCGCGCCGTCGATCCCCTTCTGGTTCGCCATGTCGTCCACGCAGTGGTAGACGACCTTGCTCGGCCGCAGACTGTCGATCAGCACCTCGGCCTGAGGCACGTACGCCCACAGGATCGGCGCGCTCATCCCGAGGCGGCGCGCGGCCCGGCGCACGAGCCACGGCAGCAGGCGCTTGTTGATCGCCCGCACGGCGCCGTAGCGGTGCAGCGGGATCACGAGCGGGGAGAGCACGTGCACGCCGTCGGCCGCGCGCGGCGGCTGCACGCCGCGGACGAGCCGCCGCGCGATGCGGCGCAGGTCGCGCGAGGAGAGCTGCGGCTGGCGCAGGCCCATCGATTCCACGAACAGCACCCGGTTCCCCTGCCCGAGACGCGCCATCAGGTGGTGCTGATTGGTGCGCAGATCGGTGTCCCAGTCGGCGAAGCCGACGCAGACGATGTCCGTGCCCTCGAGCGTCACTCCTGCGGAATCAGGCGGTCGCGCATCCGGTCGAACTCCGCCTGCGCTTGCTCGTAGTCGTCGTGGCGGCCGATGTCGAGCCAGTAGTCCTTGCACATCCACGCGCGCACCTCCTCGCCCGCGGCGAGCAGGCGCAGGATCAGGTCGGGGAAGTCGAGGCGCTCGCCGGTCTCGATGTGCCCGATCGCGCGCGGCGAGAAGCAGTAGACGCCCATGCTGGCCTGGTACTTGATCTGCGGCTTCTCCGTGTAGCCCGTGAGCCGGTGGCTCTCGTCGCTGCCGTTGTGATCGTCGAAGTGCAGGACGCCCAGCGAGATCTGGACCTCGCGCTCGGTGGTGGCGATCGTCGCGGCCGCCTCGCTACGGGAGTGGCGGTCGAGCAGCGCCGTGTAGTCCATGTCCGTGAGCGTGTCCCCGTTCATCACGAGGAAGTCGTCGTCGAGTCCGCCGATCAGCGCGAGCGCGCCGACCGTGCCGAGCGGCTCGCTCTCGCGGTAGTAGTCGATCGGGATGCCGTAGTTCGAGCCGTCGCCGAAGAAGGCCTCGATCAGCTCGGCCAGATAGCCGGTGGCGATCGTGATGCGCTCGAAGCCGGCGGCCTTGAGCTGGCGCACGACGATGTCGAGCACCGGCCGGTCGCCGACGGGCATCAGCGGCTTGGGGATGACCGCCGTGTAGGGGCGGAGGCGCATGCCCTGGCCGCCCGCGAGTATCACCGCGCGCTTCATGAGATGTAGGGGTCGCTGCTCATGGACGGGGTTGTAGCTCGGACGTTGACCAGCTCAGCTCGGCCGGCATCCTGCCTTGGAGCTGTTTCAGACCTCCGCGGCTTCGACGCGAGCGCAGCTGTCGGAAGGGACGCCGGGGTGAGTCGATCTAACTCCATTAGAACTCAGCTATCGGAGTTCCGCAAGACCGACTTGAGACCGACCTTGCAAGTCGGGGGGCCTACACGGAATGTCTCAGCTCGAGACGAGCGCCTCACGACACGCGGCCACCACTTCAGCCACGGCGTCCATGCCCAGGTCGGGTCCCATCGGCAGCGCCAGGTTCTCGCGCGCCGCGACCGCGGTGCCCGGAAGGTCGAGCCCGTCGCCGCCCCAGGGCGCCATCGCGGGCTGCAGGTGCACCGGTACGCGGTAGTACGAGCGCGCCTCCACCCCGGCGCGGTCAAGCTCGGCGGTGAGCTCGGCCGCGCGCTCAGAGCGCGCCATATAGAGGTGATAGACCGGGTCGGCGCCGTCGACCGGGGTCGGCAGCGTCACGGCCTCGCCGAGGCCCTGGTCGGCGTAGGCCTGCGCGACCGCCCGGCGCCTGGCGTTCCAGCCGTCGAGCTCCGGCAGGAGCACGCGCAGCGCGGCCGCCTGCAGCTCGTCGAGCCGCGAGTTGTAACCCACGTCCACGAAGGTCTGCTTGTCCTCCGAGCCGTGGAAGCGCAGGCGCTTGACGCGCGCCGCGATCTCCTCGTCGTTGGTGGTCACCGCGCCGCCGTCGCCGAGGCAGAAGAGGTTCTTCGACGGGAAGAAGGAGAAGGTGGCGGCGTGCCCGAGCGCGCCGGCGTTGCCGTCGCCGAGCGTGGCGCCCGCGGCCTGGGCGGCGTCCTCGAGCACCGGCACGCCGAGGTCCATCAGCTCTGGGATCGGGGCGACGTTGCCGAACAGGTGCACCGCGACGATCGCCGTCGTCTTAGGCGTGAGCGCGCGCTCGACCGTCTCGCGGGT
>DASXCV010000172.1:0-2767 GCA_036491015.1 Thermoleophilaceae bacterium
GGGCCGGCGGTGTCCTTGTAGGGGTCGCCGACGGTGTCGCCGGTGACCGCCGCGGCGTGGGCCTCCGAGCCCTTGCCGCCGAACTCGCCGTCCTCGATCAGCTTCTTCGCGTTGTCCCAGGCGCCGCCGCCCGAGGTCATCGAGACCGCGGCGAAGAAGCCCACCACGATCACGCCGATCAGGAGGCCGCCAAGCGCCTGGTAGGAGATCAATCCCACGACCAGCGGCACGAGGATCGGGATCAGCGCGGGGACGATCATCTCCTTCTGGGCCGCCGCCGTGACGATGCTCACCGCGCGCCGGTAGTCCGGCACCTCCGTGCCCTCCATGATTCCCGGCTTCTCCTTGAACTGGCGGCGCACCTCTTCCACAACGCCGCCGCCGGCGCGGCCCACCGCCTCGATCGCGAGCGCCGCGAACAGGTAGACCATCATGCCGCCGATCAAGAGGCCGATCAGCACGGGCGGTTGTGAGATATCGAAGCTCTTCACGACCTTGCCGGTGCCCGCCACCTGGTCGTGCAGACCCTGGATGAAGGCGGCGAACAGCACGAGCGCCGCGAGCACCGCCGAGCCGATCGCGTACCCCTTCGTGACCGCCTTGGTGGTGTTGCCCACCGCGTCGAGCGGATCGGTGACGTCGCGGACCTCCTGCGGCAGGTTGGCCATCTCCGCGATGCCTCCCGCGTTGTCCGTGATCGGACCGAACGCGTCGAGCGCGACGATCAGGCCGGTGAGCGAGAGCTGCGCCATCACGGCCACGCCGATGCCGTAGATGCCGGCCAGCTGGTTGGCGCCGAGGATGCCCAGCGCGATCAGGATCGCGGGGGCCGCCGTGGACTGGAAGCCCTGCGCCAGGCCCTGGATGATGTTCGTGGCGTGACCGGTCTGCGATGCCCGCGCGGTGGTGCGCACCGGGCGGAAGCGCGTGGACGTGTAGTAGTCGGTGATCACGAACAGGCCGGCGGTGATGCCGATGCCGATCAGGCTGCACAGCCAGAAGTCCACGCCGGTCGCGCCCCGCGCGCCCGAGAGCAGCGCCGGCACGTTGTCCTTGAGATGAACGTCGCCCATCAGCCAGTGCGTGATCGGGTAGAACGCCGCCGCGGCGAGCAGGCCCGACACGATCAGGCCCTGATAGAGCGCGCGCTCCACGTTTCCGGAGCGCGAGCGCACGGCGTAGGTGCCGATGATGGACGCGATGATCGACACGCCGCCGATCACGAGCGGGAAGATCGCTACTTCGCGCGTCTCCTTGAAGGTGAGCACACCGAGGAGCATCACCGCGACGGCGGTGACCGCGTAGGTCTCGAACAGGTCGGCCGCCATGCCGGCGCAGTCACCCACGTTGTCGCCCACGTTGTCGGCGATCACGGCCGGGTTGCGCGGGTCGTCCTCGGGGATGCCGGCCTCGATCTTGCCCACGAGGTCGGCGCCCACGTCGGCGGCCTTGGTGAAGATGCCGCCGCCGAGTCGCGCGAAGACCGAGATCAGCGAGCCACCGAAGCCGAGGCCCACGAGAGCGTCGACCGCCTGCTTGTCGCTCACATTGGAGAGCACGAGCACGCCGTAGTAGCCGGCCACTCCGAGCAGAGCCAGACCGGCCACGAGCAGCCCCGTGACCGCGCCGCCCTTGAAGGCCACCTCGAGCGCCCCGGGTACGCCCCCGCGGGCCGCTTCCGCCACGCGGCAGTTGGCGCGCACCGAGACGTTCATGCCGATGAAGCCCGCCGACCCGGACAAGACGGCGCCGATCGCGAAGCCGATCGCCGTGCGGATGTCGATAGCCACGGCCAGAACCACGAAGACGATGACCGCGACGCCCGCGATGATCGTGTACTGGCGCCGCAGGTAGGCGGTTGCTCCCTCCTGGACAGCGGCGGAGATGCGTTGCATCTCGTCGTTGCCCGGGCTCTTGGAGAGCAGCCAGCGTGAGGTAGCCGCCCCGTAAACCACGGCGCAGCCGGCGCATGCCAGCGCGACGACGACTCCCCAATCGGTCAGAAATTTAGTCAAGGAAAGACCCTCCGAAAGTGCTAATGCCGGCTCTGTGAACCGGCGCGGTGTGTCGGCTAATGCACGATTGCGCTGCCGAGCGCGTTAGCGCAAATGTCGTTGGGCTGCGGCCCAATTCTTGGCACAGCCCGGAACAAGAGGGCGCGCAGTCTATCGAGGTTGTCGGCGAAGACCCGGAAGGCAGCCTCGGCGGAGACCGGCTCCACGCCTGGCATCCCCTCGAGTCCGACGTCGTAGTCGGTCACGAGCGAGAGATTCGTGTAGCAGAGCTCGAGCTCTCTGGCGAGCCAGCACTCGGGGTAGGCGGTCATGTTCACCACATCCCAGCCCTCGCTGCCGAACCAGCGCGACTCCGCGCGCGTGGAGAAGCGCGGCCCGGCGATCACCACCACCGTGCCGCCGTCCACCACGGGGATGTCCAGCTCGGTGGCGGCCCGGACGAGCGTGGCGCGCAGCTCCGCGCAGTAGGGGTCGGCGGCGGCCACGTGCGTGGTCTGCGGTCCGTCGTAGAAGGTGTCCTCCCGGCCGCGCGTGCGGTCGATGAACTGGTCGGCCACCACGAACGTGCCGGGCGGGAGGTCCGGCTTGAGCGAGCCGCACGCGCACGGGCCGAGGATCCGCGTGGCCCCGGCTTCGCGCATCGCCCAGACGTTCGCGCGGTAGTTGATCCGGTGCGCCGGCAGCTCGTGGTGGTCCCCGTGACGCGGCATGAACGCCACCCGCGCGCCGTCGATCTCGCCGATCCGGATGCG
>DASXCV010000173.1:0-10042 GCA_036491015.1 Thermoleophilaceae bacterium
ATAGCGAGGAACATCGCGCTGAGCGAGTCGCGCAGCTGCCCCGGCCCGAGCCGGCAGCGCGAGAGCCAGAGCGCGAGCGGCGGACCGCTGACGCCGGCCGAGGTGGTGAGGGCGCCGGTGGCGAACCCGACGGCGAGCCGCATGGACGAGCGGTTTCCGGGAGCGGCAACCTCCGCCGTCGTCGTCGCCGTCGTGGCGAGCACGCGGACCGCCACCGCGGCCATCACGAGCGTGCCCACCACCACCTGCAGTGCCGGCTTGGGCAGTGCGCGCAGCACGAGCACGCCGCAGACGGTGCCGGGAGCGACCGCGATCAGGATCGGCGCGACCTCGCGCCAGGCGATCAGCGGGCGGCGTCCCTCGCCGAACAGCACCAGGATGTTCAGCGCGAGGCCGAGCAGCGTGACGGCGGTGATCGCGCCCACCGGCGAG
The DNA here is from genome assembly GCA_036491015.1 of Thermoleophilaceae bacterium. Classification (GTDB taxonomy): domain Bacteria; phylum Actinomycetota; class Thermoleophilia; order Solirubrobacterales; family Thermoleophilaceae; genus JAICJR01. Next base: position 433 of record DASXCV010000173.1, read on the forward strand.
AGCAGCGCGAACATCACGGGCGTCAGCACGAGCGCGAAGCCCATGCCGGTGGTGGCCTGCAGGCAGGCGCCGGCGAGCGCGGTCAGGGCGACGAGAACCACAAGCACCCAGAGAGTGTGGCGCACGCGTGCCTCGGCGTCGCGGACTCTTAGGCGCGACACCTAGACTGCCGAGGCGATGCTCGCGCTCGCGGACACGATGATGACGGTCTTCGGCGTCATGCTCGTGGCGGTGATGGTGAGCGGCTACGTCGTGATCTGGGCGCTCTGGCACTTCGTGTTCAGCAAGGCGCCGCCCGACGACCCGCGCGAACAGGAGCCACCGGCGCCCGACGTCAGCTGACGGTCGCGTAGACCTCGTAGGCGTCGCCGTCGAGGACGGTCACGCCCTCGCGCGTCATCCCGATGTTCTCGGCCACGCGGATCGACGCCGCGTGGTCCGCGTAGATCAGGGCAACCAGCCGGTCGAGGCCGAAGCGTTCCGCCGCGTGAGCGCGGACGGCGCCCGCCGCCTCGGTGGCGATCCCCTCGTTCCAGACGCGCTTGTGAACGTGCCATCCGATCTCGGTCTCGGCCCTGCCGTCGAGCTGTAGCGGCCGGATCCCGCAGTAGCCGGCGAAGCGACCGTCCCCGGCCGCCTCGATCAGCCAGAACCCGTAGCCGCACTCGTCGTACATCGCCAGATGCCGGTCGAGCCACGCCGACTCCTCCTCGCGCGTGCGCGTATGCGGGTAGAAGCGCATCTGCTCCTCGTCCGCCACCATCGGGGCGAGCTCGTCGAGATCGGCGGCGCAGAACTCCCGCAGCCTGAGCCGCGGCGTCTCGAGGACTTGGCGCATCGGCCGCACCTTAGCCCGGGAGCCATCGCCGCAATATGCGGCCGGAACGTGGGTGCCAGCCATGGGGCGGTGGTGGTGCCCACCCCACTGAAACGCGCTGGCGCACTCCCTTGGCCCGCGCAGGCGGCCGGGGGATGCTTTGTGCAGGCCTTTTCTGGAGCGGTGCATGCGCATGCGCCGGGCTCCGGAGGATTCGCGATGACCACCCAACTTCGCCACGCCGAAAAAGCTGGTCGGCCGGCGCGTCGACTACGCGTCGGGCAGGTCGCATCGCGCTCCGCGCTCGAACACTTCGTGCCGCGGACGCCTCTGGTGCGGCGCCTGATCGCGGGGCGGTCCGCTCCCGTTGCGCTGATCGTCGCTCCCGCCGGGTACGGCAAGACGGCGCTGCTAGCCGAATGGGACCAGCACGACGCGCGCCCGTTCGCCTGGCACGCGCTCGATGAGGCCGACAACGATCCGGCGCACCTGATCCGCTCGCTCGCCGCGATGCTGAGCGAGCTCGTGGCGGTGCCGGACGCCGCGCCGCGCTCGGTCGAGTCGCGCGGCGGGCGCAGCATCGCGTCCGGGCCGGTTCCGCTGCGCAGGGCGCTCCGCAAGTGCGGCCGCCCGTACGTGCTCGTGCTCGACGACGCGCACAAGCTCACCGCGCCCGAGCCGATCGAGCTGCTTGGCGCGCTGATCGAGGACCTGGGGGAGGGCTCCCAGATCGCGCTCGCCTCGCGCACGGAGCTGGGCCTCCCCGTGGCGCGCCTGCGCGCGCACCGCAAGCTGATGGAGATCGGGGTGTCCGACCTCGTGATGAAGCGGCCCGACGCCGCGCTGCTCACACGGCTGTCCGGTGTGGACCTTGACCCGGGTCAGGTGCGCGAGCTGGTGGCGCGCACCGAGGGCTGGCCCGCCGGTCTCTACCTGGCGGCGCTCGCGGCCAAGGAAGGTCCCGACCCCGAGCACGCGCTCGAGGACTTCGCGGGCGACTGCCGCCACGTGGCCGACTACCTGCGCGAGGAGTTCCTCGACGGCATGCGCCCGGCGGACGTGAGCTTCCTGGTGCGCTCGTCGGTGCTCGACCGCCTGTCCGGGCAGCTGTGCGACCACCTGCTCGAGCGTCACGACTCCGCGCGCGTGCTCAAGCGGCTCTCGCGCCTCAACCTGCTGCTCGAGCCGCTCGACCGCACCGACACCGAATATCGCTACCACCGGCTGCTCGCGGAGATGCTGCGCGGCGAGCTGCGCCACCGCGAGCCGGACGACGAGCGCGAGCTGCACGGCCGCGCCAGCGACTGGTATGCCGAGCACGGCGAGCCGGAGCTCGCGATCGACCACGCCATCGCCGCCGGCGACGTCGAGCGTGCCGGCGAACTGCTGTGGGAGCGCGCCCCGGAGTTCATCTCCTACGGTCGCGTCCAGACCGTTCGCGACTGGCTCGGCCGCTTCAACGACGACCAGCTGGCGGCGGCCCCCGCGCTCGCGCTGACGGCGGCCTGCAGCCACCTCGCGCTCGGAGAGCTCACGCCGGCCGAGCACTGGGCCGACGTGGCCGCGAGTGGCCTGGGCGCGCGCTCGCCGCGCCATCACGGCCACGAGCTGGCCGGCGCGGTGCTGCTGGTGCGCGCGGTGAGCGCGGCCCACGGGATCGTGGGTATGGGGAAGGACGCCGCGCAGGCGTACGAGCTGCAGCCGGACGGCAGCTGGTGGCGCGCCGTGGCCTGCCTGCTCCAGGGCGCCTCCGCCCAGCTCGCCGGCCGCCGCGAGGACGCCCGCGCCTGGCTCGAGGAAGGCGCCCGCCGTGGCGCGTCGAGCGCTCCGGGCATCCAGGTGCTCTGCCAGGCGCAGCTCGTGCTGCTCGCCATCGAGCGGGACGACTGGGTCGGCGCCGAGGTGCAGGCCGCTCGCGCGAAGGCGCAGGTCGAGCGAATCAGCCAGGGCGACTGCCCGCTGTCGGCGCTCGTCTACGGCGTGTCGGCCGACGTGCTCGCACGGTTCGGGCGCGTGGAAGAGGCACAGCGGGACATCGAGGAGGCCGCCCGCCTGCTCGGCAGGCTGTCCGACTTCGCGCCCTGGTACGGGATCGAGTGCCGCATCGTCGTTGCCCGCGCCGCGCTGCGGCTGAGCGACTCCGCACGTGCGCGGCAGCTCCTCGCCGAGGCGCAGTGGAGCCTGCGGCAGGTGGCCGACGCGAGCGTGCTGCGCGAGTGGTTCGACGAGACCTCGGTGCAGCTCAAGCTCGCCGCGGGCCGGCCGGGGAGCGACGGCTGGTCGCTCACCACCGCCGAGCTGCGGGTGCTCCAGTTCCTGCCCACGCACCTCTCGTTCCCCGAGATCGCCTCGCGCCTGTACGTGTCCGCGAACACGGTGAAGACGCACGCGCGCGCGGTCTACCGGAAGCTCGACGCCTCCTCCCGCGGCGAGGCCGTGCTGCGCGCCCGCGAGGCGGGTCTGCTCGACCGCTACGGGCGTCAGGCCTCCTCCGAGGCCGGCGCGCTCTAAGCCCGCCGCGCACGCATTCACCCAATTCGTGTGAGGCCGCTCCGTGGGTACCCGGCTTTGATGGGTGCGGACACGCCGGCCGCGCCGATTGTCCCCGACGCCCCGGCTCTCCTCCCGCGGTGCTGCCGGTGCCCCCTTCCCAGACGCGGTGCCGGCAGCGCCCATTTTGGGGGAGCCGGCGCTCGGCGGCGTGGCCAATCTGACGGCTCGCCAAAGAGGGATTTGCGGAGGTAGCACAGCAGTGCCGGGGAGAGACTTGCTCGAGAAGCTCGTCGAGGACGCGGTGAGCGTGGAGCTCATCCCGATCGTCGTGGTGGACGATCAGCAGCTCTTCCGCGACACGATGCGGGACGTCGTGGATGCCACGAGCGGGTTCACGGTGGTCGGCGAGGCGGCGTCGGGGGAGGATGCGCTGGTCGCGGTCGCGGAGCTGTCACCGCGCATGGTGATCATCGACAACCGCATGCCGGGGCTGAGCGGCATCGAGACCACCAAGCTCCTGACGGACCGGCACGAGGGGCTCGTGGTGCTGCTCGTGTCGATCGAGGCGTTCGAGGAGCACGGGCGTGCCTGCGGCGCCGCCGCCTTCGCCTGCAAGCACGAGCTCACGCCGCGGCTGCTACGCGAGGTCTGGCGGGACCACGGCGGCTGAGTGCCGGGCGAGCTGGGTGTTCTGGCCGGGCAGCAGCACGCGCACGTCGACGTCGGGCGCGCGCTCGCGCATGTGCCGCACGAACTCGCTCGGCGGCCAGTCGCGATCGGGCCCGCGCCGGAGCGGGCGGGGCAGGCCGAACGTGCCCCAGTGGATCGGCACGGCCACGCTCGGCGCGATCAGCGCCGCCGCGGCCGCCGCCCGCTCTGGGTCGAGGTGGCCGGGGCCGAGGTTCGGTCCCCAGCCCCACACGGGTAGGAGCGCCAGGTCCACGTGGGCGCCCAGCCGGGCCATGCCGTCGAACAGATCCGTGTCGCCCGCGAAGTAGACGCACTGCGAGCCCTCTACGAGGAAGCCCACCGCCTCGGCGCTCGGCCCGAGCGGCGCGCGCCGCCCCTCGTGCACGGCTGTGGTGGCCGTGACGGTCACTCCGCCCACCTCCATCCGCTCGCCGGCGCGCAGCTCGTGCACGAGCGGAAGGCCGCGCTTGCCGAGCCACGCGGCCGCGCCCTGCGGCGCGACGATCGGCACGGGCCCCGGCAGCCGCCGCAGCGACGGCAGGTCGCAGTGGTCGCCGTGCAGGTGCGAGAGCAGCACCACGTCGACCGCGTGGTCCGCGCCGTCGGGCAGCCGCGGCGCGATGCGCACGAGCGGCCCGGCGCGGCGGCGCAGCAGCGGGTCGGTGAGCAGTCGCGCGCCGTCGAGTTCGATCAGGACCGTCGAGTGGCCGAGCCAGGTGACCGACAGCGGCCGCGCCTCGCTCACACCATCGACTCCGCGGGCACCGGCTCCTCGTCCGAGCGGTAGGCGTCATGGCCGAGGTCGGCCAGCCAGCGCCGCATCACGTGGTGCATCGCCACGGCGCCGACGATCGGCTCCTCCGGCAGGTGGAACTCCACCGGCGCGAGGGCGAACGGGTGGCACTGCGGTCCGCCCATGCCGCCGTGCGAGCCCACGAGCTCCTCGAAGGCGGCCACCTCGTCGGTGTCAGCCCAGTAGGTGCTGTTGACCATGATGTCGGCGCAGTGGGGGAAGCTGTCCGTGCGCGCCACGTGCAGCGCCGCGTTCGGCCCGAAGCCGGCCAGCGGGTCGCGCCCTTCCACCTGGCCGCTCTCCAGCTCGCGCGTGCCCGCGCGCCCGATCACGAGCGGCCCGCGCTCCCGCGAGCGGACGAGCAGGAAGCCCACGCCGGGATGCTCGCGCAGCGTGCGGATGAGCTGCGGGTGGTTCTCCTCGATCCATTCGAGCGGCACGCGACCAGCCTCGCGCGGGAACGAGATCAGGCCGAGGCAGCCGGATGCCATCACCGACAGCTCGGGCAGCCGCTCGTCCTCGACACCGCTGTCGACCGGCTCCTCGCGGCCGAACGAAGCCCTCGCGTAGCCGGTGGCCACGTCGCTCTCGTTGGACGCAACCTGCACGCTGCTCGCCTCGGACCCCTGCTTGACCACGTCCTCCAGCGAGATCCCGTAGCGGTCGAGGAAGGTCTCGCCCTGCGACTGCCCGTGATCGGCGAGCACCACGAAGCGGTACGGGCGCGGGCCGTGCTCCGCGGCGGCGGCGATCCGCCGGATCTGGCGGTCGAGCCGGTGCAGCGTGGCGAGCGCGTCCGCCCGCTCGATCCCGGAGTGGTGCGCCACCTCGTCGTAGGCCAGGAACGTGGTGTAGGCCACCGGCCGGCCCGCATACAGGTCGCCGATGATCGCCTCCACCTGGAGGTCGCGCTGGAACACCGTTCCCCATGCGCGCATCAGCGCGTACATGGGGCTGCGGTGGATGCGCGGGCGCACGTCCTGGCGCTGCTGCTGCGACGCGTAGAAGCGCTCCTGGGCCATGTCCGCGACGCAGAGTAGGAACGTGCGCGCGAAGTTGTAGGGGCTCGCGAAGTAGGAGTAGTAGGCGCTGCTGATGCGCCTGCGCCCGCGGGTGCCGATCGCGCTCATCGTGAGCAGCGTGTGCGGGGCGTCACCGGAGAGGATGTTGGCGCGGCTCGCCCCGTCCTCGTACAGCAGGCCCTTGCCGTTCGAGTGCCGGCGCTCGAGCTCGGCGGCGTCCCTGGGGTGGTTCGTGACTATCGGCTTGCCGTGGTCCTTCTCCCACCAGCGGAACGCCGGGTAGTCGAAGTCGTTGCCGTGCAAGAGGCCGGCCTGGCAGGCGCCCGTCTGCGAGGACCAGCCGGTCTCCCACGGGATCAGCCGGTGGCTGCCGTCGCGCAGCCAGCTCGCGAGCGTGGGGGTGTTGCCGTCGCGGATCGCTCGCATGAGCACGTCGTGGCCGAGGCCGTCGATCTCGAGGAAGAAGAGTCCGGGCACCTCCGTGGGCGCCACCCCGTTGTGGCGGCGGGCGTGGCGGCGCACGACGTTGCGCACCCACACGCTGTCGTCGTCGATTGCGAGCAGCGAGGTGGCGAGCGTGGTGATCAGCGTCAGGCCCAGGGTGACGAGGAGGGCGGTGCCGAAGCCGTCGATGCGCATGCCCACGTCGAGCGAGGAGGCGGCGAGGATCACGATCGCGTTGAGGAACAGCGAGCCCAGGCCGAGCGTGAGCACGGCCACAGGCAGTGCGAAGCGGATCACGAGCGGCCACACCAGCCCGTTCACGAGGCCGATCACCGCCGCGACCACGAGCGCCACGCCGAAGGTCTCGATCGTTAGCCCGGGCAGGATCGTGCTCAGCAGGAACAGCGCGCCGGCGTCGAGCAGCCAGACCAGCACGATCCGGAGAACGAAGTGCGGAACGGCCCTGAGCGTCTTCACGACCCCGCCCGCCTCGCCCTCAGAAGATCGCGATGGGGTTGAGCGGCGATCCCGTGCCGCGGTCGATGCGAAGCGGCGCCGCCACGAACAGGAACTCCCAGCGCAGCTCGTCCTCGCAGTAGGGCGCGAGATCCTCGAACTGGAGGTAGTCGAGCAGGTGCACGCCCATGGCGTTGAGCGCGAGCACGTGCATCGGGAAGCTCACGCCGGCGACGGCGCCCGGCGCGGCGTCGTTGTTCCCGTCCGACCCGAGCGCGGCCACGCAGCGCTCCTTCACGAACGGCGCGGTGTCCGGGTGCAGCCCCGACTTGGTGGCCTGCGTGTCCCAGGGGCCGAGCTCGGCCAGACGGCGCGCGTGGCCGGTGCGGACGAGCAGGATGTCGCCGGGCCTGACCTCCACGCGCTGGTCGCGCTCGGCCGCCTCGAGGTCCTCGCGGAACACGTACTCGCCGGGCTCGATCCAGTCGACTCCGCGGGAGCGCGGGATGTCGAGCAGCACCCCGCGGCCCACCAGGCCGTCCTCGAGCAGATCGATCGCGCCGATGTCCGCGCCGCGATTGGTCACGTGCTCGGCCCGCGCGCCGCCGTAGAGGCAGCCGTCGAACGCCACGTGGCAGAACGCGTCCACATGGCTGTGGCCCTCGTTGTGGTAGTCCAGGCCCACGTAGTCCTTTGCGAAGCGCAGGCTGCCGGAGCCGATGTCCACGTCGGTGAGCATGGTCATGTGATGATCCGCCGGGGTGGGGTTGTCCACCCGCCGCTCGTCGTCCACCGGCCGGCTGAGCGTGACCGTCACGCCGGTGAGCACGAGCTCCGCGGCGGACACGACGCTCTCGGGGGTGAGGTAGTTCAGCGCCCCGCGCTCAGACGTCTCGCCGAAGTGGTCCCACGTGGACACCTGGGCGTAGAGCGCGCGGAACTCCGCGTTCGTCAACTGCGCGCGAGGCTCCTTGTCTGGGACCGCGCGCAACGCGCGACCTCACGCCGTGGTGCCCGTGAGCACCGGCTCCGCAGGGTCCTCGGCGTCGTCGCCCCAGTCGATGCGGGCCGAGTCCGAGCGATCGAGCACCTGTGGCCCGCGGTCCTTCGAGAAGTAGTCCCAGCCCCAGTTCACGAACGCGTCGATGCGGTTGCGCACGCCCGTCATGAGCATCGCGTGGACGCCGAGCCAGGCGGAGAAGGCGATCACGCCGTGCAGCTCGTGGCGGTGCGGGCCGACCTCGGCCACGGCCGAGCCGCGACCGATCATCGCCATGATCCCCTTGTCCTTGTAGTGGAACGGCTTGCGGTGCTCGCCCGCGAAGTCCGCGATCAGGTTGCGCGCCGCGCAGTCACCGCTCTGGGCGGCCACCGAGCCGAGCTGCGGATGCGTTTCGCCGTCCGGGCTCGGGATGTTCGCGGCGTCGCCGATCGCATACACGCCGGGCAGGTCGGGGACCGTGAGGTCGGGCAGCACGTCGATGCGCCCGCCGCGGCCCTGAGGCAAGCCGGAGGCCGCCGCCACCTGGGGCGCCTTGATCCCGCCGCCCCACACCACGCAGCGGGTGCGGATCGTGGTGCCGTCGTCGAGTTCCACGTGGCCCGGCCCGATCTCGCTCACCGCCGTGCCGAGGTGCATCCGCACGCCCTTGCGCTGGAGCACCTTGGCCACGTAGTCGTGGGCACTGTCGGAGAACGGCGCGAGCAGCGTGGGACCGAGGTCGACGATGTGCACCTGCGCCGAGGTGACAGCGACGTCGCGGTACTCGCTCGCCATCGTCTCGTGGATCATGTCCGCGAGGGCCCCGGCGGTCTCGACGCCGGTGGGCCCGCCGCCGACGATCACGAAGTTGAGCGCGCCCTGCTCGACGAGCGCCGGATCGCGGGCCGCTTCCTCGAAGGTGGAGAGGATGCGCGAGCGCAGCTGCTGGGCGTTGTCGAGCGAGTAGAGCGGGAAGGCGTGCTCCTCGGCGCCCTTCGTGCCGAAGAAGTTCGGCTGCGAGCCCGCCGCCAGCACCAGAGCGTCGCCCGAGAAGGTCTCGCCGTCGCGCGTGCGCACCGACCTCGCGGCCGGGTCGATCGCCTCCACATCGGCCAGCTTCACGTCCACGTTGGGGCTGTCCGAAAACAGCTTGCGCAGCGAGTAGGCGATGTCGCTCGAGGCGAGCTGCGAAGTCGCCACCTGGTACAGCAGCGGCTGGAACTGGTGGTAGTTGTTGCGGTCGATCAGGGTTACCCGGACGTCGTCGTGCTCAGCGAGCCGCTGCGCGCACGCGAGGCCGGCAAAGCCCCCGCCCACGATCACCACGTGACGGTGCTCGCCCGCGCTCATGACGGTGCCTTCCGTTCAGCAGCGACCGACGGGCTCGCCGACAAGCGCTCCAGCAGGTGGTCGCCGACGCGGAGCGCGTTGGCCATCGCGGTCAGCGCCGGGTTGACGGCGCCGATGCTCGGGACGAAGCTGGTGTCGACGACGTACAGGTTGTCGACCTCGTGCGCCTTGCAGTTGGTGTCGAGCACCGACGTCGCGGGATCGTCGCCGAACCGGCAGGTGCCCGCCTGGTGTGCGCAGCCGGCAACCGGGATCTCGTTCTTCAAATACGCGTTGTGGGGCAACAGGTGGTGGTGATGCATGTCGAGGTGCGAGAGCATCGACTTCAGTTGCTGGTAGAGCCGCTTCTTGGGCACCTCGTTGGTCGCTTTGTACGCGATCGTGATCGTGCCGTCCCGGCCGACCGTAACCCGGTTCTCGGGCCGCGGCAGGTCCTCGGTCGAGAGCCAGAAGTCGACTGCGTGCCGGGCCACATCGCGCAGAGTCCAGCTCGGAGCCAGCGCCGTTTCGCCGGGCTTCTCGCCGCGGAACATCGCAGCCTGCGACTTGCCGACCATCTGGAT
>DASXCV010000174.1:0-5164 GCA_036491015.1 Thermoleophilaceae bacterium
GCCGAGCTCCTGGCGGATCTCCCCCCAGAGCGGGAACGTGGCCACCACGAGCGGCAGCAGCAGGAGGTTGATCCAGTCCCAGAGCGCGTTGCCGCGGAACCCCGTCCAGTTCCAGGGCACGAGATAGCCCGCGAGCACGACTGCGGCGAACGCCGCGAGCAGCGCCCCCGCCACGACCTTGCGGCGGGTGCTGAGGGCGTCGCGCTTGGTCAGCCAGATCGGCAGCGTGGCCACCGTGATCGGGAGGAGCAGCAGACTGATCCAGTCCCACAGCGTGGCGGTCTTGCCGCTGATCCCGGTCCAGGACCAGTGCTCCTGGTAGCCACCGACGAGCACCGCCGCCGCCACCGCGGCCGCAAGCAGCCGGACCGTGCTGATCCGCCGCCGCCGGCCGCCGCTCGAGTGGGTGCTGTAGACGCTGGCCACCGCCGACCATTCAAAGCCCGACCACCCTGCATGTCAATGACTCTTAGAGAACCTTCAGCAGCACGATCACCACGACCAGCAGGGTGATCAGCGCGCCGAGCGCGAGCGCGCGAGCTGTCCAGCCCGCATTCGTCATGTCGGGCAGGTGCCGACCGCCGCGCGGCGAGCGGACCGGCCGTCCCGGCGATGTCGCGTGCGGCCGGCGCTCGAGGTCCGCCGCGGACATGGCCGGGAAGCCCGAGCCGCGGCCAAGCGCCGCATCGCGCTCGGCCAGGGCGCGGGCGCTCGCCTCGAGCGCCTGGTCGCGTTCGGTCGCATCGGTGTCGCGCTCGGCCCGGGCCGCGTCGCGCTCGCGCACCGCTTCCTGGAGATCGAGCAGCGCCTGGTCGCGCCCGGCCGCGGCGGTCTCGCGCTCGCGCGTGGCGTCGTCGCGCTCGCTCTCGGCCTGCTTGCGCTCCCGCTCCATGCGGACGCGCTCGTCGAGCGCCGACTGCCGCTCGCCGGCCAGCTCCTCTCGCGCGCGCATGGCCTCGTCGCGCTCCGCCTCGGCGGTCTCCCCCGCCTTGCGTGCGCCGGCGAGCTCGACCTGCGCCTGCCTGGCCTCCCGCTCGGCGGCGCGCTTGTCCTCGAGCAGCGCCTCGCGCTCCTCGCGCAGCCAGGCCACCTCGCTGTCGAGCCGGCGCGCCCGCGTCTCGGACTCCTGCAGTCGCTCGCTCAGGGCGGGCTTGGAGCGGCCGCGCGGCTTCGTGTCCCCGTCCTCCTGCTGCGCCAGCGCGACCACCACGCTCGGCGCGACGGCCAGCTCGGCCTGGTCTGGATCGGGCGAGGCGCCCTCCCACGGGAAAGCGGCGATCCAGGACTCGCCCTCCTCGGCGGCCCACGGCTTGTGGTCGAGCAGCGCGAGCAGGTTGCGCTCGCCGTCCTGCGTCTGAACGGTCAGCGCCGGGCGCACGAAGCGCAGGCCGCGCACGCCGTACCAGCGGCCTGCCACCTCGAGGCGGTCATCACCCATCTGCTCGAACCGGTCGAGCTGGAAGGCGACCCGCACGCCATCCGGACTCACGCCGGAAAGAATACGGCCGCGTGCCTTGGTGGAGGCGCACCGACCGCGGTGGTGCGGCGTTGGGTCAGCCAGCCCCCACTCGTAGAACAGCCGTGACCCATTTGGGCAAAAAGCGCGGTGGCGGCTACGCGAACAGCGTGAGATCCGGCTCGCGCTCGCCTCTGAGCACCGCCAGGTCCACTTCCACGCAGTCGATGCCCCGCGACTCCGCGAGCACCCGCGCCTGCGGCTTGATCGACTGCGCCGCCAGCACGCCGCGGCACGAGCCCATCGACGCGTCTTGATGGATCCGCTCGAGGTAGCGCGTGAGCTGCTCCACGGCCGAGATCGTCCCGAGCCGCTTGATCTCCACGGCGATCCAGTCCTCCTCGGCGTCCCTGCACATCAGATCCACCGGGCCGATGTCGGTCGCCCACTCGCGCTTGACGAGCCGGAAGCCTTCGCCGCACCACTGCGGCGCGTCGGCCAGCAGCTCCTGGAGCTCGCGCTCCACGCCGTCTTTCTGGAGCGCGGCCGCCTCGCCCATGTCGTGCGCGGTGTCGGACACGATCTCGGCGAGCCGGATGTCGAGCCGGTCCTCGCCACCGACCTTGCGCACCACGATCTCCGTGTCCGACTCCTCGATGACGGTGGGCGGCGTCATCCAGTTCTCCGGCTTGTAACCGCCCGCGTCCGAGTGCACCATCACCGACCCGTCCGACTTGAACATGAGCAGTCGCAGCGCCTCCGGGAGGACCGCCGACAGGCGGCCGGAGTAGCGAACTTCGCAGCGGGCGACGACCAGGCGCATGAGGTGGGCACCCTAGGCCCGCACCCGGACAGCCCACGCGATCCATCTTTACCACCGTATGGGTGGCAAACATGGATCACGTCCTCCGGGCCCGAGGCCGGGCATCAACCGGGGTGCGATTTGCGCACGCTTTCGTTACATCTGTTGCGCAATCAGCACACCTTGCGTAGGGTCGAGGTGATCCGTTCTGCCGACTCGCTTCGGGGGGATGACCTATGCGACGACGTCTGGCTCTATTCGTATGCACTTGCCTGCTCGCGGCCGCTGGGGCCGCAGCCACAGGACCGGCCACTCAGGCCGCCGGCTCCGGCCAGCAGGCCGCGGCGGCGAAGACCTGCTCGTCCGGCTTCACTCATGCCGTGATCAACCACCAGCAGAAGTGCCTGCGGCGCGGCGAGTTCTGCGCTCACCGTTACCGCAAGCAGTACCGGCACTACGGCTACGACTGCGTAAAGCGCGACCGCAACGGCGCCTACCACCTGACCTAGGCACAATGCGACCCGATGGATCTCGGGCGCATCGGAATCTGGAGCGGTGAGCTGCGGCGGCATCCGGACCTCGGCGAGGTGGCGGACACCGCCGCCGAGCTCGAGCAGCTCGGCTACACCGCGCTCTTCCTGCCCGGCGGCGCGGGTGGGGACATCATGGAGCGCTCCGAGCTCCTGCTCGACAGCACCAACAGCGTGCCCGTAGCGCCCGGCATCCTCAACGTCTGGATGCACGACCCCGAGGAGGTGGCCACCGAGACCGCGCGGCTGGAGGAGCGACATCCCGGCCGCTTCGAGCTCGGGCTCGGGATCAGCCACGCGCCCGCCGTGGACAAGGACGAGCCGGGCCGCTACCGCCGCCCCCTCACGAAGATGCGCAGCTACCTCGACGAGCTCGACGCCGCGTCGCACCCGGTTCCCCCGCAGCGCCGCTTCCTCGCCGCGCTCGGCCCGAAGATGCTCGAGCTCTCGCGCGATCGCAGCGCCGGCGCCCACCCCTACTTCGTCCCGGTCGAGCACACCGCCTACGCGCGCGAGATCCTCGGCGCGAACACGCTGCTCGCGCCCGAGCAGGCCGTGCTGCTCGAGACCGACGAGGGCAAGGCGCGCGAGGGCGCTCGCGGCCACATGGGCCGCTACCTCCAGCTCCCCAACTACACGAACAACCTGCTCCGCCACGGCTTCACCGAACAGGACCTGCAGGACGGCGGCAGCGACCGGCTGGTGGACGCCATCGTGGCCTGGGGCGACGAGCAGGCGATTGCCGACCGGGTGCGCGCGCACCACGACGCGGGCGCCGACCACGTGTGCATCCAGGTGGTGGGAGTGGAGCCCGGAACTCTCCCGCGCGGGGCCTGGCGCCGCCTCGCGGACGCGCTGCTCTAGGGCGTCGCGCCCTCGAGAGCCGTCGCCTCCTCCCGCACGCGCACCTGCCCGCGCGGCAGCCAGCGCAGCGCCACCACGAAGCTCGCCGCCATCACCCCGGCCATGACGTAGAAGACCGTCTGGGTGGAGTGCGCGAAGGCGAGCTCGACCGAGTGCAATACCGCCCGCGACTGTCCCGCGCCCGATTGTCCGCCCGCCCCCGACGTGCCGAACGAGTTCGCCACCCGGTGCGCCGCCGCCGACGGAACGCCGTTGGACGTGAGGGCGTGCGTGACGTTCGTGTGGTTCTCGCTGATCAGGATTGTCCCGAGCACCGCAAGGCCGAGGCTCGCGCCGAAGTTGCGCGCGGTCTGCGTGATGCCGGTCACCTCGCTGTAGCTGGTGCTCGGCGCGCGGTTCACGGCGTCGGTGCTCGCCGGGGTGAGCATCAGCCCGAGCCCGCCGCCGGCGAGCATCACGTAGCCCCACTGGGCGCTCAGCGACAGGTGCGTGAGCCGCCCCGCGAGCAGGTAGAAGCCCACGGCGCCGAGCGCGCAGCCCAGCACCACCGCGAGCCTCGCCCCGCGCCTGTCGAGGATCCGCCCGCCGATCTGGGCCATGATCACGAAGCCGAGGAAGAAGTACAGGAGGTACAGGCCCGCGTGGGAGGCGGTCAGGCCGAGCGACACCTGCGAGTACACGCTCGCGAAGAAGAAGAACGGTATGAACGCGATCGACACGAGCCCGAGCACGAGCGTCTCGACCGCGAAGCCGCGATCGGCGAAGATCTGCAGCCGCAGCAACGGCTCCGGCGTGTGCAGCTCCCACGCCACGAACGCGATCATCAAAAGGAGCCCGACCGCTATGCAACCCCACGTGGAGAAGCTGCTCCAGCCCCACGTGCTCGACTGCTGCAGCCCGAGCACGATCAGCCCCATCGCGCCAGTGATCAGCACGGTGCCGCGGTAGTCGAGCTTGGTCGGATGCCTCTCGTCGTCCGGCTTCGACCGCCAGATCAGGTACAGCGCGATCAGCGCCACCGGGATGTTGATCCAGAAGATCGCCCGCCACGTCCACTGCGTGAGGTAGCCGCCGGCGATCGGGCCGATCGCGGTGAGGCCGCCCGAGATCCCGAAGAAGATCGCCATCGCGCGGCCGCGCTCGCGCAACGGGTACGACGCCACCACGATTCCCACCGCCGCCGGGAACATCAGCGCCGCCGCCGCGCCCTGCATGACCCGGAAGAAGATGATCCAGGTCTGCGCGATGCCCGTGGTGGGCGTGGCGCCGCAGGCCGCCGAGGCGACCGCGAAGCCGATCACCCCGATCACCACCATCCGCCGCCGGCCGAGCACGTCGCCGAGCTTTCCGCCGAACGCGAACAGTGCCGAGAGCGCGAGCAGGTAGCCGTTGATGATCCACTGCGCGCCCGTCGCGGTGAGCGACAGGTCCTTCTGCAGATCCGGCACCGCGATTGCGACGATCGTCTGGTCGATGAACGTCATCGCGACGGCGAAGACCATCGCCGCCAGG
>DASXCV010000175.1:0-3492 GCA_036491015.1 Thermoleophilaceae bacterium
CGCGTAGGGCACGTACGCCCGGCAGGGCTCGCCCCTCAGGCCCGGGCACGGCGGCAGGCCGGTCGGGACCGTGACGCCGGGCACCACCGGCAGGATGAGGCTGGACGGCATCTGCCGCGAATGCGCGATCGCGACCGTGGCGGTCCCGCTCGGGTCGGCCTCGCTGAAGGCCCAGATCGGCTGGTCGCCGTTCGGCGCGGTGATCGTGACGCGGATGCGCGAGCCGGCTCGGTAGACATGCCCCTCGTAGTACAGCGGGATCGTCACCTCGACGTACTTGTTCATCGGCATCGCCGACACGTCCGAGGCCCTCAGGCTCAGCACCGGCTCGAGCAGCGTGCTCTTCGCGGCGTCGAGCTTGCGCTCGTCGGTGCGGAGCCAGCCGTTCTGCACGAACGTCTCCTTCCCGTCGGGCCGCAGCTCGCTGATCGTCGCCTGAAGATCGACATTCGGCGTGGACGAGCGCACCCACAGGTGGAGCGCGCCCGCGCCGACCACCGTCGTGTCGCTCGTCAGCGGACTGGTCATGTAGGCCGCAGCGCTGCCGGGCGGCGGGTGGACCCACTGGTACGGCGGAGTGGCCGTCCAGAGCCCGCCCGTGCCGGCCGCGGTGTCACCGCTGAAGTCGGTGAGCGGGCGCGCGTGCGCGTTCCAGGTGAACGAGTCGGCGGTGGAGCCTGGAGCCATGCTGTCGCCCAGCGCGCCGCCGGGACCCATGTACCACGAGCGCGCCGTCGTCCCCGGGATCGGCAAGCTCGGCCACGACTGCTCGAAGCCCGGATAGGGCTGGCCCGGCTGCCGGCCGCCCGCGCCGTTGTCGAACATCACCCGGATCGGCCCCAGCGCCTGGAAGGCGGCCAGCGCCCCCGCGTAGGTGGGCTGCTGCTGCACCGGGTCGGGCGGCAGTGTGACGCCGGAGATGCCCATCGCCTCCTGATAGATCAGCGGCGCGCCCGCCTGGATCAGCGCGGAGTTGACGATCGGCGCCTGCTGCGCCACGTACAGCTCTAAGAAGTCGTACCAGCGGTTGAACGTCTGCGGATCGAGTGAGTCCACGTGCGCGCCGTTCGTGAACGTGAACCATTTGCGCGTGGTCCCCGTGAAGTGCTCGGCGAGATCCGGGCAGTGGCCGCCCGTCTGCTCGTCCGTGAACTGGCAGGCCATGAACGTCGGCACGTTGATCTTGTTGACGAAGGTGATCGGCGACAGCGGGTCGGCGACGGCCGGCACGTAGTGGTCGTTGGCGCGGATCTTCGCCATCAGGTCGACGGCCTCGCCGTGCAGCGCCTGGTTGTCCTTGCAGGTGGTGTCGCCCTGCTGGATCCGCTGGTAGGACCACGCCTGGCCGCCCGTGGCCGACGCCGGCAGCGCGTCGTGGACTCGCTCCTCGGCCCAGTCGACCGCGAAGCCCGTGTTCAGGATGCCGCCGGGGTAGAGCGTGGTCTGCGTGTTGTCGATCACCGACAGCGGCGAGATCGCGGCCAGGCTCGGCGGCTGCTCCTGGGCGGTGAAGAGCTGGCTGATGCCGCCGTAGGAGATGCCCATCATCCCGACCTTGTGGTGCAGCACCCACGGCTGGCGCGCGATCGTCTCGATCACGTCGTAGCCGTCGAGGTTCTGGAGCGGCTCGAAGAAGTCGTATGCGCCGCCCGAGCAGCCGGTGCCGCGCATGTTCACGTCGACGACCGTGAAGCCCATGAGGTTGGCGAGGACCGCGATGCCGTTCTGCGGGCCGGCCGGGTCGGCGTAGCCGTAGCCCGAGTACTCGATCAGCGTCGGGTGCGGGCCGGTGCCGACGGGCGGAAGCTGGAGGCCCGAGGGCAGCGGCAGCGCCTTGGCCACGTCTTGGGGCGGGTGCACATCGATCGCGAGCTTGGTCCCGTCGCGCGTGGTGAGGTAGCCGTAGCCGCTCGGCGGGATCTGCTGGTTGTAGGTCGATGTGCTCGCCGGCGCGGCCTGGTCGGAGAGCACGGTCAGCGGTCCCGACTCCGTGCCGTCGCCGGCCGCGCGCACGCGGTAGCCGCTCCCCGCCGCGACGTTGCGGAACAGGAGGCCGCCCTGAGCGTCGGCCTGCTGGGTGGCGATCGCGTTGCCCGTGCTGTCGAGCAGCGACATCTGCTCGGACGGCGCGAGCCCGGTGACGTAGACCTGCTCAGCGCTGCCGTGCGCGCTGAAGCTCGGCGTGGCGGCGGCCGCGGACGCCGCCATGAAGACGAACGTCAAGACAGTGGCGCACAGCGCCGTGAAAATTCGCATCGAACGTACCCCCGTAAGCTCCCGGCCGGGAACTCAAGCAAGTCCGGCGCGCCCATGTAGCAGTTGGTATACCTTGCCGTACACAGCCGTTCAGCTCTAGGGAGGCAGGGTGGCGACAGGGGTGCGCCCGGGTGGGAGTCCGGGCGAGACAGGGGAGCTTCCGCAACGCGGGATCACGCGCCGGCGCATGGTGGGCTATCTGCTCGCCGCTCCGACGGTCGTGGCGGCGGCGCGCTTCGGACTGGTTCCGGAGCAGGCGAGCGCCTCGATCCCCACGGTTCAGCCGGTCGACCACTACGACCTGAGCGACATCCTCACCGACGCCGCCCTGCCGACGATGGGGCTGCTCACCGTCACGGTGAACAACGACGGCAGCGCCTCCTTCGAGCTGCCGCGCGCGGAGGTGGGCCAGGGCATCACCACCGCCACCGCGATGACGATCGCCGACGAGATGTCGCTGCCGGTGGACATGGTGCACGTGACGCTCGCCGACGCCCGGCCCGAGCTCGTGTGGAACCAGCTCACCGGCGGCTCGAACTCGATGCACGCCCTCTACCAGCCACTGCGGGTGGCGTCCGCGATCGCGCGCGGCGCGCTGCTCGCCGCCGCCGCGGAGGAGCTGAAGGTGCTCACCTCGCAGCTCTCGCTGAAGGACGGCGTGTTCACCACGCCGGACGGCCGCAGCCTGTCCTACGGCGACCTCGCGCAGAAGGCGGCCGTGTCGAAGACGACGACGGTCACCCCGCAGCTCAAGCCGGCATCGGCGCAGTCGATCGTCGGCACCGAGCAGCGCCGGGTGGACGCACTCGCCGCCGTGACGGGCGCCAAGACATTCGCCATGGACCTGGAGGTGCCGAACGCGCTGCCGACGATGCTCTGCCGCCCGCCGACGATCAACGCACACGCGCTCACTGTGAACAACCTCTCCGCCGTGCGTGCGATGCCGGGCGTGACCGATGTCGCGATCGTCGGACACAACCAGTTCGTGCAGGGCGGCGTGGCGGTGCGGGCAAGGACGTTCGGCCAGTGCATCGATGCTGTGCGCGCGCTCGACGTGAAGTGGGCGCCCGGGCCGGTGGACGACAAGTCGGCCGACGACGTGCTCGCCGACCTGAAGAAGAACGAGCTGCCGCTCACGCCCACGCTGCCGGGCACCACGCTCGACCAGCGCTTCACCTTCCACTTCCGGCCGGGCGACGCGCTCGAGACCAACTGCGCCGTGGCCGACGTGCGCGA
>DASXCV010000176.1:0-4435 GCA_036491015.1 Thermoleophilaceae bacterium
CGGGCGGGGAACGTCCACATCTGGCGCGGATCCGCCGACCACACCGCAGACGCCTGCGGCACGATCACGCCGTCGATGAACAGGCGTGAGAAGCGCAGCCGCTCGAGCCACTCGCCGAGCGACGGATCGCCGCCATTGCCCATGAGCAGCTGGCGCGCCTCACGCTGGAAGCGCCGCACGTCGGCGAGCATGCGGTGGAAGCGCGGCGACACGAGGTTGGCGCGCGTGGCGAAGAGGCCGTTGGCGGACACGCTCGAGTACTCGAACTCGCCGGTGGCGTCGCTCACGCCGAAGCTCATCTGCGACGCCTGCCCGGCCACGCCCAGCCGCGACAGCAGGCGCTCGAAGTTCGGGTAGTTGCGGTCGTTGAAGACGATGAAGCCCGTGTCCACGTAGTGGGTCTCGTCCCCGGTGTCCACGCGGATCGTGTTGGTGTGGCCGCCTGGCTTCGAGCCGGCCTCGAACACGGTCACCTCGTGGTGCTCGCGCTCGAGCAGGTACGCGGCCACGAGACCCGACACTCCGGCGCCCACCACGGCGATCCTCACGACGCGAGCTCCAGACCCGTGAGCCGCAGGCACTCGGTCCACAGCCGGGCGCGCTCCTCGTCGCTCTCGCGCGTGCGGGGCACGACGTGGGTGGGGCGCTGCTCGCGGTCGTGCCAGAAACGGCCGCCCGGATGCGCGGACGCGGCCAGCCAGACGATCGTGTCCGCACCCTCCTCCGGCGAGCGCAGCGCGGGCTTCATCAGCTTGTAGAAGCGAGGCAGCGAGCGCTCGAGCCCAGGCGTGTCCACCCAGCCCGGGTGCATGCTGTGCACTCGCACGCCGCGCTCGCGGAGGCGTTCGTCCCACAGCTCGCTGAGCACCACCTGCGCGCGCTTGTGGCGTGCATAGACGCTGGCGCCGTCGTAGTCCTGGTGCTCGGTCTGGAGGTCGCTCGTGGAGAGGCGGGCGGTGTACATCCCGCCCGAGGACACGTTGACGACGCTCGCGGGCGCGGCCGCCTGGAGTGCCGGGACGAGCAGGCCGGTGAGCAGGAACGGGCCGAGCACGCCCGTGGCGAGTGCCAGCTCGTAGCCGTCCACGGACAGGGTGCGCTCGGCGGGCAGCACGCCGGCGTTGTTCACGAGCACGTTCAGCTCGCCCTGCTCGTCGCCGAAGCGGCGGGCGAACTCCCGCAGCGAGCGCAAGCTCGACACGTCGCAGTCCCACGCCCGCTCCGCGCCGCTCTCGGCACGGGCGCGCTCGCCGCGCTCCGCGTTCCGGGCGAGCAGGTGCACCCGCGCGCCCAGGCCGGCGAAAGCCGTGGCGGCCGCCAAGCCGATGCCGCTGGTGGCTCCGCTCACGAGCACCAGGCGTCCGTCCATGCGCGGCAGCTCATCCCACCAGCGCCTGCGCACCGAGTACCCGAACCGCGTGTACCCCGGCACGACTGTCAGGTCGAGCGCGCGGTCCAGGGCATGCATTCGAAAAGCCTAAATCGACCCACAGTCCTTCTACGAGGGGGCTAGCCGTACGGATCACCCGGCGGCGTCTGGACGCGCCTGGCGTCGTCCTCGGGGATTCGCCGATGCTCAGACATCGACTCACCCCTGCGTCCTCGCCAGCCACGCCCAGCCGCTCGCCGGCAGTTTGCGGCCCCTACGAGATGAGCTGTGCTTCGCGGCCGACGCTCTCGAAGATCGCGAGGGCGCGGTCGAGGTGCTCGTGCTCGTGCGTGGCCATCACGCTCGTGCGCAGGAGCGCGTGGCCGTGGGGCACCGCGGGGTGGATCGCGACGTTCGAGTACACGCCGGCGTCGTACAGCGCCTTCCAGAACAGCACGGCCTGCCAGTCGTCGCCGATGCGCACCGGCACCACGGAGGTGAACATCTCCGAGCCGTCGGCCATGCGCACCGGGTCGACCACGTCGAAGCCGAGGGCGTGCAGCCCGCGGTTGAGGTAGCGGGCGTTGTCGAGCACCTTGGCGAACAGCCGCGGACCCTCCTCGGAGCGGCAGATCTTCACCGCAGCCAGGGCGGCGCCCGTGGCGGCCGGCACGGCCGACGCCGTGAACAGGAACGCGCGGGACTGGATGCGCAGGAAGTCGATCACGTCGGCCGGGCCGGCGATGAAGCCGCCGCAGCTCGCGAGCGACTTGGAGAACGTGCCCATGCGCAGGTCCACCTGGTCCTCGAGGCCGAACGCCTCACAGGCGCCCGCCCCGCGCGCGCCGAGCACGCCCACGCCGTGAGCCTCGTCCACCATCAGGCGCGCGCCGTGCTGCCGGCAGAGGTCGACGATCGGCGGGAGGTCGCACACGTCGCCCTCCATCGAGTAGACCCCGTCCACCACCACGAGCACCCCGCCGCCGTCCGCGGACGCGCGCTCGAGCATCTGGCCGAGCTTGTCGAGCCGGTTGTGGCGGAACGGCCGCAGCCGCGCCCGCGACATCATCACGCCGTCCATGATCGAGGCGTGGTCGCCGGAGTCGCAGATCACGGTGTCGCCCGGGGCGAGCAGCGTGGACAGGCAGCCGACGTTGGCCTGGTAGCCGGTGGTGAAGACGATCGCGTCGTCCGTGCCCATCCACTCGGCGATCTCACGCTCCAGCTCGAGGTGGAGCGGGGTGGTGCCGTTCAAGAGCCGCGAGCCGGTGAGGCCGGTGCCGTAGGTCTCGAGCGCCTCGCGGGCGGCGTCCTTCACGCGCGAGTCGCCGGTGAGCCCGAGGTAGTTGTTCGAGCCGAGCATCACCCGCTCCTTGCCCTCAACCTCCATCAGCGGACCGGCTTCCGATTCGATCAGCCGGAAGTAGGGCAGGAGGTCGTGCTCGCGCGCCGCCGCGAGCTGCTCCACGCGCTCGTGCGTGCGGGCCTTCTCGAATAGATCGGTAACGGTGGGCATCGTTCGGATAAGGTGCCGCGCCGATGTCGATCGAGGTGCGGCCAGTTCACTCCAGCGGCGACCTGATGAAGTTCATCAAGCTGCCGTGGCGTCTTTATCGTAACTCCCCCCGCTGGGTGCCGCCGCTCATATCCGAGCGCAAGCACCACCTGGACCGCGAGAAGAACCCGTTCTTCGAGCACGCGGAGGCGGAGTACTTCCTCGCCTGGCGAGATGGTCAGCCGGTGGGCCGGATCACCGCTCAGGTGGACAGCCGCTTCAACGAGTTCCAGCACAACGACTGGGGCCTGTGGGGCTTCTTCGAGTCCGAGGACGACCCGGAGATCGCGAACGCGCTCCTGTCGGCGGCCGAGGTCTGGCTGCGCGAGCGAGGGCGGGACAACATGGTCGGCCCGATGGACTTCACCACCAACCACGAGTGCGGCCTGCTCGTGGACGGCTTCGAGCGCCCGCCGCAGATCCTCGAGAACTGGCATCACCCGTATTACGGCGCGCTGATCGAGGGCTACGGCCTGACCAAGGTGATGGACCTCTTCAAGTGGGAGCTGAAGATCGCGGACCGCGAGAAGATGCTGCCGATCATGTTCGAGCTCGCCGACAAGGTCGAGCCGAAGTACGGCGTGAAGGTGCGGCCGATGCGCAAGCGCGACTTCGAGAACGAGGTGCGCAGGTTCATGGAGATCTACAACGCGGCCTGGGAGCACAACTGGGGCTTCGTGCCGCTCACCGAGGCGGAGCTCAAGGCGTACGCGAAGGAGCTGAAGCCGATCCTCGACGAGAACTGGGCCTGGATCGCCGAGTCGGAGGAGGGTCAGGTGGTGGGTGCCGCGCTCTCGATCCCGGACTACAACCAGGTGCTCGCCAAGCTCAACGGGCGGCTGCTCCCGATCGGCTGGGCGAAGGCGCTCATGGCGCGGGGCAAGATCGACTCCGTGCGCGTGTTCGCCCTGGGCGTGAAGCGCGACTGGCAGCACACCGGCGTGGCGGCGAAGTTCTACGTCGAGCACTTCAACTCGGCCGGCCGCACGCCTCAGACTTGGGGGGAGATGGGCTGGATCCTGGAGAGCAACAAGGCGATGAACCGGGGGATGGAGGCGATGAACGGGCGCATCGTGAAGCGCTACCGCCTCTACGAGAAGCCCCTGGCCGAGGGCCGTCCGACCGGGGAGTAGACTCGCACGGCTCTATGTCCGACGCCGCCCAGGATCCAGCCCAGCCGAACGAGGGCGAGCTGCGTCACCTGCCCGTGCCGTCCTCCGTTCAGGAGGCCCGGCCGATCGAGCCGGTGTCGCAGACCAGCGGGTTGCAGGCCTTCATCCGGTCGCTCCCGGCGCCTGCCGTGGCCGCCGCGGGCGGCTTTCTGATGGGCGTCGTCACCTGGGTGGCGGTGCGCGTGCTGCGCGGCGACAAGCGGCGCGCGGCGGTCGCCCGGCGCAACAAGCGCCGCGGCGTCGAGGTCGCGGCCACCCGTTCGTTCCTGGTCGACGTCCATCTCCTGAAGGACAGGTAGCGCCCTGGCGGTCGTCGAGCTCGACGTCCGCCCCCGCGGT
>DASXCV010000177.1:0-1526 GCA_036491015.1 Thermoleophilaceae bacterium
CGAGGTCGAGCACGGTCGCGCCCGGCGGAAGGTGCAGCTCGGCGGCCAGCGCGCCCACCACCGCGGGCGGGTACTCGGGCCGCCCCTGCTCGTAGACGTCGGCCACCTCGTTGAAGCGTGTGGTGAGCGGATGCAGCGCCATCCGCAGCAAGGTAGACGGTCGCTTAGCGGATGAGCTCCGCGACCAGATCTTGATCACGCTCCGCGGACGACCGCCAGCGCGGTGGCGGCCACGAGCGACGCGGCGAGCGCGCCGTTCACCACTCGCGCCCGTCGCGGGTCGCGCAGCAGCGGGGCGAGCGAGCTGCCGGCCACGAGCCACGCCGGCATGATCACGAGCACCATCCCGATCAGCACGGCGATCTTCGAGGCGGCATCGGCGATCGCGGCGTCGGCCAGGTGCACGCTGGCGAAGGTGGCGGCGCAGGCCACCCAGGCCTTGGGGTTGGCCACGCCGAGGAACGCGCCGCCGGCGAGCGACGGACCCTCCGCGTCGGCGCTCTGCTCGGCGAGTGGCGGCGCCGTGGCCAGGTGGTAGGCGAGCCAGAGGATGTACGCGGCGGACACCACGATCAGCGCGGAGCCGAGCGCCGGGATGGCCAGCAGCGTGGCGGTGATGCCGGTGGCCACCGCTAGGAGCACCGCGATCGTGCCGGCGATGATCCCGGCCATGTACGGGAGCGAGCGCCGCAGCCCGTGCGCCGAGCCGGCGGCCACGAGGCTGATCGTCGCCGGGCCGGGACTGCCCATGATCGCGAGCGAGGTGAGGCACAGCGGCGCGACCGAGCCCCACTGGATCGCGCTGCCTAGAGCCGCCTCACGCATCGCCGCCGCTGTACGGTTGGCTCATGCCGCAGACGCTAAGAGGCGTCGACCCCGACGGTCTTGAACGATCCTGCGGCCGGCTCCCTGACTCGATCAGGTTCGGGCCAGCCGCCCACGGCGTCGAGCGCGCGGAGGTCTACCTGTCCACCTGCGCGTTCGAGCCGCACCGCCACGACACCTACGCGATCGGCATCACCATGGCGGGCGTGCAGAAGTTCCGCTACCGCGGCAGGAACCGCATCTGCCTGCCCGGGCAGCTCCACGTGCTGCACCCGGACGAGCTCCACGACGGCGCCCCCGCGACCGACGACGGCTTCGGCTACCACATCCTCTACATCGCGCCCGAGCTCGTGCGCGACGCGCTGGCCGGCGGCGAGCTGCCGTTCGTCGCCGACCCGGTGCAGGACCCCACGCCCGCGGCACGCTCCATCGCCAGGCTGCTCGCGGACATAGACGAGCCGGTCGGCGAGCTCAGCTCGGCGGCGATCGCCACCACCGTGGCCGACGGGTTGCTGGCACTGAGTGGGTCACACGCGCACGTGGACGCGAGGGTCGACTCGCGGGCAGTCGAGGCCGTGCGCGACTACCTGGCCGCTCACGCGTGCGAGCAGACGCCGGCGGCCACGCTCGAGGAGATCGCCGGCGCGGACCGCTTCACGATCGCCCGCCATTTCCGCTTCGCGTTCGGCACGAGCCCGGAC
>DASXCV010000178.1:0-12870 GCA_036491015.1 Thermoleophilaceae bacterium
GCGGTTCAGGACGAGGTGAATTTCGCGAAGTACGACGAGATCGTCGTGTCGACGCTGCCCGGCGGGATCTCCAAGTGGCTGAAGCTCGACCTGCCCCACCGGGTGGAGCGGACCACCGGAATCGCGACCACCCACGTGCTCGCGCAGGAAGCTAAGGTCCCGTCCGGCTGATGGACCTCGAAGAGCACAGCCTCGACCCCGTGATCGAGCGCACGTGCGCCGAGTGCGGCGCGAAGCTGACGAGCGCCGAGATAGAGGCCTCGCTCGAGTCGGGCGGCACCTATCTGTGCTCGGTGCACGCCGCCGAGGAGATCCCGCTCGACGACGAGAACCAGCCCGACTAGGTCCAGGCTCAGGCCGCTTCGGTCGAGCCGCTGAGGTGCGCCTCGAGCGCGTCCACGCACGCGGGATCGAACTGCGTGCCGGCCGCGAGCTGCAGCTCCTCGAGCGCGGCGTCTGAGCTGAGGGTGTCGCGATACGGGCGCCTGCCCGTCATGGCGGCGTAGGCGTCGGCCACATGCAGGACGCGCGAGCCGAGCGGGATCGCCTCGCCCCGCAGGCCGTCGGGGTAGCCGCTGCCGTCGAAGTTCTCGTGCGAGTGGCGGATCCAGCCTACCGCCGGGCCGAGGCCCTCCACGCGGCTAACCAGCTCGGCGCCGATCAGCGGCTGGGCGCGCACGTGCTGGTCGTGCTCCTCGGGAGTGAGCACGTCCACGCCACGCAGGATGCGGTCGGGCAGCGCGACCTTGCCCACGTCGTGGAGCATTCCCGCCAGTCCGAGCAGGGACAGCTCCTCGCCGTTCCAGCGCAAGCGGCGCGCGATGCCCGTGGCGTAGCGGGCGACCTCGCTCGAATGGTCGTCTCGAGGAGTGGCGCGGAGGTCGACGGTCTGGGCGAGGCTCGCCGCCCAGCCGAGGTCGCGGGCGGTCGGGCCGGGCATCAGCTTGGAGCCGTGCTTGGCCGCGTACAGCTCGGCGTCGGCGCGCTGGTGGAGCTCCTCGCGGTCGGCGCCGTCGACCGGGAAGGTGGCGAGTCCCATCGTCGCCGAGATGCGCTCGGCGAGCTGCTCTCGCACGCGGGCGCCGATCTCGAGCGCGTCGGCACGGGCGGCCCCAGGAAGCAGAACGGCGAACTCGTCGCCACCCACGCGGCCGATCGCGTCGAATGGGCGCAGCGCCGTGCGCACCGTGTCGACCACCCAGCACAGGAGCTCGTCCCCGGCCGCGTGGCCGCGCGTGTCGTTCACGCTCTTGAAGTCGTCGAGGTCGATCAGGAACAGCGTGAACGGGCGGCCGCCGCGCGCGCTCTCGCCGAGCTCGGCGTCCAGGCGCTCCTCGAAGCCGCGGCGGTTGAGCGAGTCGGTGAGCGAGTCCGTGCGGGACACCTGAGCGAGATCGCCGCGCTGCTTCTCGGCGTCACGCGCGTGCCAGACGCAGAGGAAGGCGGTGCAGGCGAGGGCCGAGCCGAAGAAGCCGAGGTAAACCCAGTCCGGACTGCCGATAACGGCGCCGACGATCAGGGCGGCGGTCACGTCGAGGATGCAGATCGGCCAGGCGAGCGATGGCGGATAGGAGAGCGCCGCGAAGACGAGCGGCAGGAAGTAGACCGCCGCCATCGGGCTGTGGGCGCCGCCGTCGAGCGCCTCGAGCGTGGCGATGAAGGCGATGTCGAGGAGGCTCCAGCTCAGGAAGAAGAGCTCGCGCCAGCGGCTGCGGACGATGCGCTCCGCGGGCAGCGTGCCCACCACGAGGCCGGAGGCCACGGCCGCCAGCAGGAGCCCGAGCATGAGCGTCCGGTTGGGCGACGACCAGCTGGCTAGGCAGTAGACCACTCCACAGCCGCAGACGGCCACCGTGGTCCACACGCCGAAGCGCACGGCGGCGACGCGCAGGTGCACGTATGAGAGGTCGACAATGCGAACCGGCTGGTGCGGGTCCATTAACGTCGATATCGGCTCCGGCGATGAAGAGTTGAGTCGTTCAGCGCAGCGAAAGCTGCGCGACGCACTCGATATGCGGAGTTTGCGGAAACATGTCCACCGGCCGCACTCGCTCCAGTGCATATCCCGCTTCCACGAGCTGCCGCGCGTTGGGCGCGAGCGTCGTGGGATTGCACGACACGTAGACGATCCGCTTGGCCCCGGTCTCGATGATCCGGCGCACGATCTTCTGTGACAACCCGGCGCGTGGCGGGTCCACCACGAGCACGTCCGGCGCGCCGGCCTCCTCCACCAGCGGGCGCATCGCCGTGCGCACATCACCCGCGTAGAAGCGCGTGTTGTCGATGCCGTTCAGCTTGGCGTTCGCGATCGCGTCCGCCACCGCCTGCTCGACCACCTCGATGCCCCACACCTCGCCCGCCGCGGGGGCGAGAGCAAGCGCGATCGTGCCGATGCCGCTGAAGAGGTCGTACACGCGCTCGCGACCGCTCAGCTCCGCCAGCTCGACGGCGGCGCCGTAGAGGCGCTCGGCCATCTCGGTGTTGGTCTGGAAGAAGGCGTCGGGGGAAATGCGGAAGCGCAGGCGCTCGCCCGCGCAGGTGATCTCCTCCTCGATCGTTGCGGAGCCCACGAGCAGGTCGGTCTCGCCCTCGCGTGTGCTCTCTGCCACGCCGGGGCTGCGTGTCCAGAGCACCCCGGTGGCCTCGAGCGTCTCGGCCAGCTCGAGCGCCTGGAAGTCGCCCTCGCTGGTGACCACGCGGGCCTGCAGCTGGCCGCTGCGGCGCCCCTCGCGCACCACCAGGTTGCGCAGGAAGCCCATGCCCTCGTGGCGGTCGTAGGCCGAGAGGCCCTGCTCGCGGCACCAGGCCTTCACGGCTTCGCGGATCACATCGACCTGTTCCGAGGCGAGGATGTCCTCGCTCACGTCGTCGATCTCGTTCCAGCGGCCGGGCTTGTGGAAGCCGAGCACGAGCTCGCCGGTCTCGCTCTCGCCGAACGAGTACTCCACCTTGTTGCGGTAGCGCCACGGCTCGACGGCGGGGACGATCGGCTCGAGCGGCGGCTCCTCGAAGCCGCCGATGCGGGTGAGCGCTTCGCGCACCTGCGTCTCCTTCTCCGCCAGCTGGCGCTCGTACGGGAGCACCTGCCAGGGCGCGCCGGGATGCGGGGCGCGCGGCTCCACGCGGTCGGGGCTCGGGTCGAGCAGCTCGAGCGTGCGCGCCTCGGCATAGGCGCGCTTGCGCTTGGTCACGCGGGCGCGGACGCGGTCGCCGGGCACGGCGCCCTGCACGAACAGCACGTAGCCATCGAGGCGCGCCACCCCGGCCCCGCCGTAGGCGAAGGTGTCGATCGTCAGCTCGAGTTCGTCGCCGGACTTGGGCCGGGTGCCTGTGGGTGACGGAGTCTCCACGAGTTCTATGCTGGCAGCCCGTGAATTTGGCCGCCTACCGCGCAGACGCCGAGGACTTCGTTTCCTCGCTCGACCGGGAGTACTACCTGCACTTCGCCGGTCACCAGGACGAGTTCGACATCGAGGCGATCTACGAGCGCCACGGGGACCTGTTCACCCGCGAGAACGTCGCGCGGCTGCGCGAGGAGGGCACGCCGCAGCTCGTGGAGTTCGCGGTGCATGGCCTGATGGGGCGCGAGACGAAGGCCGAGGAGGCCGAGCTGGCGCGGCGCGAGGCCGCGCTCGAGATCGAGGTGGACGGCGAGCCGATGCCGTACCGGCAGTCCGCCGTGGTGCAGGTGAACGAGCGCGACCCGGAGCGGCGTGCCGCGATCGAGGCGGCGCGGCTCGAGGCGAGCGCGCGCGAGCTCGACCCGCTGCTGCGGGAGATGCTCGAGCGAACGCACGCGCTCACGCGCGAGCTGGGCTGGCCGAGCATGCGGGCGATGTGCGAGGAGCTGTCCGGGATCGACCTCGGCGCGCTTGAGCAGCAGACCTCGGCGTTCCTCGACGCCACCGAGGAGGCGTACGAGGCCCTCGTCGGCGGGCCGCTCGAGCGCGAGCTGGGCTTCGGCTTCGAGAGGCTCCGGCGCTCGGACTTCTCGTTCTTCTTCCGGGCTCCGTCGCTCGACGCGGCGTTCTCCGACGCGCGGCTGCTGCGCAGCCTCGAGCAGACGCTGGATGGCCTGGCGCTCCACCCGCCGGGCGTGATCCTGGATGTCGAGCAGCGGCCGAAGAAGACGCCGCGGGCGTTCTGCTCGCCGGTGCGCGTGCCGGACGAGGTGTACCTGGTGATCGCGCGGCGTGGCGGGCGCGACGACTTCGAGACGCTCTTCCACGAGGCGGGGCACGCCCAGCACTTCGCCCACATGCCCGCGGGCCTGCCGATGGAGCACCGCTACCTCGGCGACAACTCGATCACCGAGAGCTTCGCCTTCCTGTTCCAGCACCTGACGAACAATCCGGCGTGGCTGCAGGCGCGCCTCGACGTGATGGATGCCGAGGCGATCGAGGCGCAGGCGCGCGCGGCAAAGCTCGTGTTCCTGCGCCGTTACGCGGCCAAGCTGGCGTACGAGCTGGAGCTGCATTCGGGCACGGCGGCGCTCGACTCGCTGCCTGAGGTGTACGCGCGGCGGCTCGGCGGCGCGCTGCACGTGGACTGGCCGAGCCAGAGCTGGCTGAGCGACGTCGACCCGTTCTTCTATGCCGCCAGCTACATCCGAGCGTGGGCGCTCGAGACCCACGTACGCCGCCTGCTGCGCGAGCGCTTCGGCGAGCTGTGGTTCGACGAGCGCGAGGCCGGCGACTTCTTGAAGAAGCTCTGGGCCGAAGGTCAGCGGATGCGCGGTGACGAGCTACTGCACCAGTTGACTGGAGCACAGCTTGATTTCGGTGCGCTTCTGGAGGACCTTCGGGTGACTACGAACCAAGCCGCTGCTCGATGTCGCTGAGCACCGTCTTGCGATTGGCATGCCGCTTCTCGTAATCCCTGACCTTGCGCAGCTCCGGCGCCTTGAGGTCGCCCAGGCGGGCCTGCACCTGTGAGACGGTCAAGTCGTCGTAGCCGATGATCGGGAACGAGGGACCGACGCCCGCGGCGCGGCGGGCACGGTCGGCTTGAGCGATCACGGGATCGGCGGCCGAGCGGGCGCGGGCCGTGGCGTCGCTCACCTGACGCCGCGCGCGGCTCGCGGCGTCGCCGCCGCGCTTGCGGGCGCTGCTCACGTCGCCGGCGCGGCCGAGCAGCCCCTCGAGGTCGCCGAGCACGTCGTCGGTCTGCTTGCGGCCGCGCTCGATCAGCGCCTGCGCGAGCTTCTGCGCGTCGTCCGCCGTCACGCGGCCGCGGCTGACCGCGTCCTCCATGACCTCCTCGATGCGGTCGCGCGTGAGCATCACGAGGTTGAGCGGGCCGATGATCCCGCGGGAGAGCGCGTTGCGCAGGTCGGCGACGCTCTTGCCGGACAGGTCGGGCTGCTGCGTGCTCGTCGCCGGCGCCTTCTTCTTGGCGGGCGCGCGCTTCTTCGCGGTCGTCGTGCGCTTCTTCGTCGCGGCCGAGGTCTTCGACCGGGATGCCGAGCCCGAGCGGCTCTTGGTCGCCCCGCTCGCCTTCCGGGTGCTCCCACCGCTCTTGCTGTTCGAACTTCGTCGTTCTGCCATGCGGTCGCTCCTCTCCCAGGTCGCTTCGCCCGCGCGCACTATGGCATGGCGAACACAGCGGCGACTGGCGCGTGATCCGAGAGCAGCACGCCGCCGGCGGTGCGCCGCTCGGTGGCAAGCTGGTGGGGCTGCTCCACGATCTCGAGCCCGCGGCAGAGCAGATGGTCGATCGCGGCGGGCGCCGTCGGAGCGCCCAGGCCGAAGCGGGTGGCCAGCTCGGCGAACGTCTCCGGGTCCTCCGCGGGGCGGAGGTTGAGGTCGCCGCCGAAGATCAGCCGCTCGTCCTCGCACCAGGCGGCCGCGCGCAGCAGCTCCCTTCTCGCGGCCCGCGGGCGGTTGGCGCTCGCGTGGAGGTTGGCCACGGCGAGCGGCGGGGCGCCGTCGCTCTCGATGCTCGCCCACAACAAGCGCCGCCGTTCGGGGAAGCGGGCGAGCGTCAGCTCTCGCGTCGCGACGATCCGCCAGGGCGGCCGCGCGAACAGCTGGTTCGAGCCGCCCTCGTTCGACTTGATCAGGTCCGGCCGCCGGTCGGCGATGCGGCCGCGCAGGGCCGAGCCGAAGTTGCGCGAGGTGAGGGCGAGCGCGCCGCTCGCGCCGAGCTCGCGGCCCAACTGGTCGAACCAGCGCGGCGGCGCCTCCTGCAGGAGCGCGACGTCCCACTCCTCCCTGCCGAGCACCTCGACGAACTCCCGGAGCAACGGACGGCCGGCGCGCGCGGGACTCCGCCCGTGGAAGAGGTTCCACGAGAGCGCACGACATACGATGCCCGGGTGACGCGCCACTTCCTGACCGGCGAGGAGCTTACGGCCGCCGAGCTGACGTCCCTGCTCGACCGCGCCGACTTCCTCAAGCGGGACCGCTGGGCCTCCGCGCAGCTCAGCGGGCGCAGCGTGGCGCTCGTGTTCGAGAAGCCGTCCACGCGCACGCGCATCTCCTTCGAGGTCGGCGTGCGCGAGCTGGGCGGCAACCCGGTCGTGCTGCGCGAGGGCGAGATGCAGCTCTCGCGCGGTGAGTCGCCGCGCGACACGGCGCTCGTGCTGTCGCGCTTCGTGCACGCGATCGCGGTGCGTACGTTCAAGGACGAGCTGCTCGAGGAGCTGGCCGAGCACTCGAGCGTGCCCGTGATCAACATGCTCACCGACGGCCACCACCCGTGCCAGGCGCTGGCCGACCTGCAAACGTTGCGCGAGCGCTTCGGCACGCTCGAGGGGCTCAAGCTCGCCTACGTGGGCGACGGCAACAACGTGGCCAACTCGCTGATGCTGCTCGGGGCCACGGCGGGGCTCCACGTGGCGGTGGCCACCCCGCCGGAGCTGGCACCGGACCCTGCCGTGGTCGAGCGCGCGGGCGACGCCGTGACCGTGACCACCGACCCCGCCGAGGCCGCCGCCGGCGCGCACGCGCTCTACACGGACGTATGGGTGAGCATGGGCGACGAGGCCGGGGCCGAGCGGCTGCGCTCGCTGCTCGCCGGCTACCAGCTGAACGAGGCGCTGCTCGAACGCGCGCGGCCGGACGCGATCGTGCTCCACTGCCTGCCGGCGCACCCGGGCGAGGAGATCACCGAGGGGCTTCTCTACGGCGAGCGCTCGGCGGTGTTCGACCAGGCGGAGAATCGGCTGCACGCGCAAAAAGCGCTGCTCGAGCTGCTGCTCGGAGCGCCGTCGCGCAACCTGCCCGCCTCCGGATGAGGCGCCCTCTCTCGACATGCGCGTTCTGCGCGAACACTGGCATGACCGGGACGATCGTCGTCAAGTAGACGACGCGCGGTAGCCGAAGCCCCGCAGCATCAGCAGCGCCTTCTCACCGAGCGAGCCATGCGCGGGCAGGAGGCCGAGCTGGACCGACGCCTCGTAGGAGTCGAAGAAGCCGCGCGCCCGGCGCACGCGGCCCTCGGCGAGCTCCACGTAGTGGACTCCCTGGAGGACGACGAAGCGGTTGCTGGCCGGCAGGCCCGCGAGCTCACCGCGGTGCGTGCCGAGCGCGCGCCAGGTGATGCAGGCCAGGTCCGCGCTGGCGATGCTGTCGCCCGCCGCCTCCACGCGGATGTCCGGGAACGCGTCGCGCAGCCCCTTGCCGTACGCCTCGAGCGCCTCGACGCCTTCGAGCGGCACGAGGGCCACCGGGTCCTCGTAGGAGACGTCCGGCGTGCAGCAGGACTCGAAGCCGCCGCCCGGTCCCTGCCAGGCCTTGCGCCAGCGCTCGGCGAGCTCGTCGAGCGCGCTCGTCATGTCAGTTCCGGCACGCCCTCCATCGGGGTGGACGCCTCCGCGTAGAGCCGTCGCGGTATCCGCCCGGCCTCGAATGCGCCGCGCCCAGCCTCCACCGCCAGACGCATCGCGCGCGCCATCCGCGGCGGGTCCTGGGCACGCGACACGGCGCTCGCGAGCAGCACGCCGTCGCAGCCCATCTCCATCGCGAGCGCGGCGTCGGAGGCGGTGCCGATACCGGCGTCGAGGATCACGGGCACGCGCGCCTGCTCCACGATCAGGCGCAGGTTGTACGGGTTGCGGATGCCCATGCCGCTGCCGATCGGGGAGCCGAGCGGCATCACCGCCGCACAGCCCGCGTCCTCGAGCCGGCGGGCGAGGATCGGGTCGTCATTCGTATAGGGGAGCACCGTGAAGCCGTCGGCCACGAGCCGCTCGGCGGCGGCCAGCAGCTCGACCGGATCGGGCAGCAGCGTCTTGTCGTCGCCGATCACCTCGAGCTTCACCCACTCGGTCTCGAACGCCTCGCGCGCCATCTGCGCGGTGGCCACCGCGTCGCGCGCGGTGAAGCAGCCCGCCGTGTTCGGCAGCAGGAAGCAGCCCGCGTTCTCGAGCACCTCCACGATCGAGCCTCGGCTCGACGGGTCCACGCGCCGCAGCGCGAGCGTCGCCATCTCGGCGCCGGACTCCGCCACCGCGTCGGCCATCGCCTGCAGGTTGCGGAAGCCGCCGGTCCCGATGATCAGCCGCGAGCCGAAGTCGCGCTCGGCGATCCGCAAGCCGCCGCCGTCTACGTGTCCGTTTCCGTTATCCACCTTGCACCGCCTGAAGCACCTCCACTCGCTGGCCATCGCTGAGCACCGTCGCCGTCCACTGTCCCCGCGGCACCACCTCGCCGTCAACCGCCGCGGCCACGCCGCGGCCATCGGGCTGCGCGCCGCTCGCCGCCACGGCGTCGTCCACGGTCGCGCCGTCGCGCAGCTCGCGCGCCTCGCCGTTCAGCACCACGTTCATCGCACTCCCACCATGAAGCGGTCGGGGGAGAAGGGCCGCACGGCCGCGGGCGGCTCGCCGCCCGTCAAGATCTCCGCCACCGCGTCGCCGACGAGCGCCGTGTGCAGCACGCCGTTGCGGTAGCTGCCGGTGGCCCAGATCACGTTCGGCAGCTCGCCGCGGCCGATCACCGGCAGGTTGTCGGGCGTGGCGGGGCGCAGGCCGGCCTTCGCGCCCTCGAACTGAAGCTCGGAGACGTCCGGCAGCACTTCCCAGGCCGCCTCGAGCAGGCGGTACACGCCGTCCACCGTGACCGAAGTGTCGAAGCCCTGCTCCTCCATCGTCCCGCCCACCACCACGCGGCCGTCGCCGCGGTCGAGGATGTAGCACCGCGGGGTGCGGATCAGGTGGCCGGCGAGCGGGCGGTCGAGCGGGCGGCGCAGCGCGAGGATCTGTCCCTTGAGCGGCCGGACCGGGAGCTCCGGCAGGCCGTCGATGCCCGATCCGCTCCAGCAGCCGGCGGCGACCACCACCTGCTCCGCCTCGATCGCGGCGCCGGAGCGCAGGCGGACGCCGTGAGCGTCGACGGCGACCACCGGATCGCCTGCCGCGATCTCGAGCCCCTTGCCCACGAGGGCGTTCACCACGGCCATCGGGTCGAGGTGCTGCTCGTGCGGCGCGGAGATGCCGCCGCCGCAGCGAGGCGAGAGGCCAGGCTCGAGCGCGCGGCATTCGCTCGGGGTGAGCCACTCGGCATCGAGGCCGAGCGAGCGCTGGAACTGGTGCAGGCGATGCAGCGCCTCGGCGTCGTCGCGGTCGACAGCCACCACGAGCGCGCCTTCGCGGCGGTGATGGAGCTCGCCGCCCAGCTCGTCCGCGAAATCGGGCCAGCGGCTCTGGGCCTCGATGTTGATGCGCAGCAGCTCCTCCTCGCCGAACTCGGCCTCGGTGACCGGGGCGAGCATGCCGGCGGCCACGCTGGAGGCACCGGCCCCGGGGGCCGTCGCGTCGATCGTGAGCACCGACAGGCCGCGCTGGCCCGCGCGCCAGGCGCACGCCAGGCCGATGAGCCCGGCACCAACGACGACCACGTCGTAGCCACTGCGTTCCGGCACTGCGTCCACTCCTTCCTTCGGAGGTCGCGCCGGCCATCCCTACGCCGGAATTACCCGGATCAGGTTCAACGGTCGGCGGCGACCCAGCCGCCCTCTCAGCCCGGTGCGCCCGAGCTCCCGTAAGAGGGGTGAAATGCTACTCCGCGAGCTTAGGACCTTAGTAGCGGCGGGTGGGCTGCTCGTCGCGGTAGACCTCGCGGCGCGAGGTCGTGCGATCCGCCCAGAAGGCGGTGTAGAGCAGCGAGACGACCAAGCCGAGGATCCCGGCGATCATCAAGATGAGCCCCACGGTCGCGATGTTGATCGTGGAGCTGTGGACGTTCACCGCGTAGCGCAGGATGGCACCCACGGCGATCAGCAATATGGATGTGCCCAAAGTCACGGGGTTAGTGGTACCCGTGGTGGGGTGGGGTGAATCCTGAACAACAGGTCATAGGTCATAGGTCATAGCCCCACCGCAACTGCCGCTGGCTGGACCGGGTTAGTCAGGTGCCGCCCTACGCGGCATTACCATCGGATTCACTTGCGTTCTTCCCTCCTTCGACTGGCCCTCGTTGCTTCTGGACTCTTGGTTGCCCTGTTTGGGGCGGCTCCGGCTCCGGCCAGCCCGACGCAGCTGTCGATCGTGCAGGACGAGGGGCGGCTGCTGCACGAGGGCAGCGGGGCGCAGTCACAGGCGCTCGACGAGATCCAGGGCCTTGGCGCCGATGTGGTGAAGGCGACCGTGGATTGGCGCACTATCGCTCCCGCCGGGTCGCGCAAGCCGGCGGGGTTCGTGGGCGACGACCCGTCGGAGTACGCGCCCGTGAACTGGGCGCCGTACGACAGCCTCGTGCGCGGCGCCGCCGCGCGCGGGTTGCGCGTGATGTTCCTCGTGGGCGGCCGCGCGCCCAACTGGGCGGTGTCGAGCACCAAGGCGCCCGCAGGCTCGTACCGGCCGAGCGCGGTGGAGTTCGGCCGCTTCGTGCAGGCGCTTGGCACGCGCTACTCGGGCGGCTACAACCCGTCCGCCGCGCCCGGCGGAGCGCCGCCGCCCGCCACCACGGGACCGCCGCCGTGCCAGACCCCGACGCCGCCCGGCGATCCCTGCCCGACGCCGATCCCGGCGTCCGTGAAGTTCACGCAGCCAGGCCCGACCGCCTGGACCGCCGACGACAACGGCGTTCTGCCGCGCGTGAGCCTCTGGTCGGTGTGGAACGAGCCCAACCTCTCGGGCTGGCTGCAGCCGCAGTACACGAAGACGAAGCGGCCGGTGTCGCCGCAGGTGTACCGCGGCCTCTTCCTCGCGGCGCACGACGCGTTCGTCGCAAGCGGGCACGCGAACGACGAGATCCTGATGGGCGACCTGTTGCCGTTCGCGCGCAGCGGGAAGACGTATCCGGCGCGCGTGTCGCCGATCAAGTTCCTGCGCGAGCTGGCATGCGTGAACGACAGCTACAGGGCCTACCGCGGCGCGGCTGCGGCCGCACGCGGCTGCACGAACTTCAAGCCACTGCCGGGCACCGGGATCGCGTACCACCCGTACACGCTCGCGCAGGGTCCCGACGCGCTCACGCCGCTCGCCGACGACGCCACGATCAACGACCTCACCCGCCTCGACCGCGCGCTCAAGAAGCTGTCGAGGCGCTTCGTGGATCGCAACATGCCGATCTGGGTCACCGAGTTCGGCTTCCAGACCGACCCGCCGGATCCGTTCGCCTCGCCGATCACCCTGGTGCCGCGCTTCATGAGCGAGAGCGAGTGGCTCGCCTACCACGACCAGCGCGTGAAGAGCTACGCGCAGTACCCGCTCTCGGACGACTCCACGGCCGGGCGCGGGCTGTCGCGCTTCCACGGCTTCCAGTCCGGCATCGACTCGTCGTCGAACCGGCCGAAGAAGTTCGTCTACCAGGCGTTCAAGACCCCGCTGTTCGTGCGGCTGGTCTCCCGCTCGAAGGTCGAGGTGTTCGGTGGGGTGCGGATCGCAGACGGCGGCTCGGCGAGTCTTCAGGTGGGAAGCGGCAAGACGTTCCGCGCGCTCGCGACGGTCGCGCTCAACGGCCAGGGCTACTTCGACCGCAACTTCACGGTGTCGAATGCCGCGAAGCGCAGCTTCCGGCTCGTGTTCGGCAGCGAGACGAGCAATGTGGCCAAGCCGTTCAAGCGGCCGAGGGCCGGAGCGCTCTATCCGCGCAAGCCGCCGAAGCCCAAGGCGAAGAAAAAGAAGCGCTAGCCCTAGCATCTGGCGGGTGTCCGCCTTCGACGACCGCCGCGAGCGCCTCCAGCGCGCACGGCTCTACCTCGTGATCGACGCCGAGCCCGTCGAGCGGGTGCTGCCCGCCGCGCTCGACGGCGGGGTGGACATCGTGCAGCTGCGCGAGAAGGATGCTGCCGACGACGACGTGCTCGCCAGCGGACGCCGCGTGCGCGAGCTCTGCAGCGAGCACGGCGCGCTCTTCATCGTGAACGACCGGCCCGATATCGCGCTCGCGTGCGGCGCCGACGGCGTGCACGTGGGTCAGGACGACGAGACGCTCGCCACGGTGCGCGAGACGGTGGGAGCGGACCTCTTGATCGGCATCTCCACGCACTCGCCCGAGCAGGTGGAGGCCGGCATCGCGTCGATCGCCGACTACCTCGGCGTGGGCCCGGTGCACGCGACTCCGACCAAGCCGGGCCGCGAGCCGGTGGGGCTCGAGCTCGTGCGCTACGCCGCCGCACACGCCGCCCCCAAGCCGTGGTTCGCGATCGGTGGCATCGACCCGGACACCGCGCCGCCGGTGGCCGACGCGGGCGCGCGGCGCATCGCCGTGGTGCGCGCGATCCGCGACGCCCCCGATCCCGGCGCCGCAGCCCCCGCCCTGCGCGCGGCGGTGGAGGAGCAAGCGCATGTCCACTAGCCCGTCTCCTGCGCCGCGCAAGCGCAAGCATCGCCGCGGCGCGCCCACGCCCGTGCCCGCCGCCGGCGCGCAGCTCTCGCGCCGGGGCCGCAGCGAGGCGAAGAACGAGGCGGTGCGCGCCGAGCTG
>DASXCV010000179.1:0-5738 GCA_036491015.1 Thermoleophilaceae bacterium
AACCTCCAGGACCACCTCGAGGTGTACGTGCAGTTCGCGGCCACCCAGCCCGTGTCGCAGCAGCCGGCGCTCAAGTGGCGCAACCGCCCGCTCGTGGGGGCGAAGTGGCTGTTCCTGCGCGACGGCCCGGGCGCGACGAACCACTTCGAGGCCGGCGGCTTCATCCGCTCGAACGACGAGGTGGAGTACCCGAACCTGATGTACCACTTCCTACCGCTCGCGATCCGCTACGACGGCTCGAAGCCGGCGTCGGAGCACGGTTACCAGGTGCACGTCGGCCCGATGAACTCGGACGCGCGCGGGACCGTGAAGATCACCTCCACCGATCCGCGCAAGCACCCGGC
Source organism: Thermoleophilaceae bacterium (assembly GCA_036491015.1). Taxonomy (GTDB): domain Bacteria; phylum Actinomycetota; class Thermoleophilia; order Solirubrobacterales; family Thermoleophilaceae; genus JAICJR01. The sequence continues at coordinate 345 of DASXCV010000179.1, forward strand.
GATCCGCTTCAACTACCTCTCCACCGACCAGGACCGGCGCGAGTGGGGCGAGGCGGTGCGCTGCTCACGCAAGATCCTCACGCAGCCCGCGTGGGATGGGATCAGCGGCGGCGAGCTGTCGCCGGGGCCGAGCGTGGAGAGCGACGACGAGATCCTCGAGTGGGTGCGCCGCGACGCCGAGACCGCGCTGCATCCGTCGTGCACCTGCAAGATGGGCGTGGACGAGGCCGCGGTGATCGATCCGGCGACGATGCGCGTGCACGGGCTCGACGCCCTGCGCGTGGTGGACGCCTCCGTGATGCCCTACGTGACCAACGGCAACATCTACGCGCCGACGATGATGGTGGCCGAGAAAGCGGCCGATCTGATCCTCGGAAACGAGCCGCTCGCTCCATCGAATGCAGGCTTTTATCGGCACGGAGAAGCGGCTAAGCTGTAGCTCATATATCAGTTGTCGGTGAGGGAACGGAGGGGGCGGTGACCGGCGAGACGATTGCTAAGCCGGCGGCTGGGGAGTTGCTTGCGGACCGCGCGTACGCCGAGCTGCGCGACCGCATCGTCACGCTGGTGATCGCTCCCGGCGCGCCGATCAACGAGGACGCTCTGGGGCGCGAGCTCGAGATGGGACGCACGCCCGTGCGCGAGGCGATCAAGCGGCTCGCGCTCGAGAACCTCGTCACGGTGTTCCCGCGCCGTGGCACGTTCGCCTCGGACATCAACATCACGGACCTGGCGCAGATCTCGGACGTGCGCGTGCTGCTCGAGGGTCACGCCGCGGCGCGCGCGGCCGAGCGGCTCACGCCGGCGCTGCGCGAGGAGCTCGAACAGCTCGTGGCGGAGATCGATCAGCGCGAGGGCAGCGGCGACGCCGACACGCTCATGCGCCTCGACGCCGAGATCCACCGCTTCATCTACCGCTGCTCGGGCAACGTGTACCTACAGGAGACGCTCGAGCGCTATCTCAACCTCTCGCTGCGCATCTGGTACCTCGTGCTCGACCGGCTGCCGCACCTGTTCGACCGCGTGCACGAGCACCGGCACCTGCTGATCGAGATCCGCGACGGGCACGCCAAGGAGGCGCGCAAGATCGCGGCCGAGCACGTGGCCACGTTCGAGAGCGAGATCCGCGGCGTGCTCTAGTGGCTCAGGCGGGCGCGGGACGCTCGCCGACCTTGCGCGCGGGAGCGCCGGCCCAGATCTCCCACGGCGGGATCGACTCGTTCACCACGGCATTGGCTCCCACCACCGCGCCCTCGCCGATCGTGAGCGGCTCGCTGCCGCGGTTGAGGATCGCGGCGCCCGCGCAGAGCATCGCGTGATCGCCGATCTCGAAGCCGCCGAAGTCCTCGCTGTACGGCACCCACGGATCGGCCCGTCCGACGGTGACGTTGGAGAAGATGACCACCCCGCGGCCGATCTTGGTGGCGCCGTGGATCACCACGCCGATGCCGGCGTGGGGGAGCATCAGGTCGGGCCCGATCTCCGCGTCCGGCCAGATGTCGGTTCCGCGGGCCACCATCAGGCGGTGGATCAGGCGCCCGAGCCGCCCTCGGTTCTGGAGCGAGACGAGCTTCGCCGTGAGGCGCTCGTGGTTGCGGATCGGTGGGTGCCAGACCTGCATCGCGGCCAGAGACACTAGGCGGCTTTCGGAGCGCTACCTCAAAGCGGCGACGTGGCATCCTGAGCGCATGACTGTCGCTCTGCTCGTGATCGACGTGCAGGAGGAGGCGCTCGAAGGCTGCCCGGATGCGGCCGGCCTGCTCGGGCGCATCAACGATTTGTCGCGCCGCGCCGGAGCGGCCGGGGTGCCCGTGATCTTCGTGCGGCACGAGGGCGTGGACGGCGAGCTCGTCCGCGACTCGCCGGGCTGGCAGTTCGCCGCCGGCCTCGAGCGCGACGAGGGCTCGCACATCGTGGAAAAGACGTTCCGCGACGCGTTCGCCCACACCGAGCTGGCGGCTTTGCTCGAGCGGCTCGGCGTGCGGCGGCTGGTGGTGGCGGGCATCCACTCCGACTTCTGCGTCCAGACCACGGCGCTGTCCGCGCTCATCCAGGGCTACGACATCGCCCTCGTCAGCGACGGCCATGCCACGCGGCCGGAGCCGGGCGGCGCCCCGATCCCGGCCGAGGCCATCCAGGCGTTCATCACCTCGCGCTTCTCCACGCTGCGCTATCCGGGACGGACCATCGAGGTCCTGCCAGCGGCGGAGGCCGCGGAGCTTCTGGCCGAGTAGCTCAGGCGCTGGTGGCCGGGCTAGTCTCCCCGGCGGTGGGGAGTGAGCCGGTTGACCTCTATGTGGCCGCGTTTGTGGCGCGCTGCGAGGCCATGCGCAGGCCTGGACAGCGGGCCGCCGAGGAGCCCGGCGTGCATGGCCTGCTCCCCGCGGGCGACGATCCGCGCCTGCGGCTGCTGGTGACCGACGACCGTGGCTACGACTTGGTCGCATCGCTTGTCGCGGACGCCCGGGAGGGGATGATCCGCGTCTTCGCGGTGGCGGCGCGCTGCGCCGGGCTCGTCGGCGGGCACCCTGCATGGCGGCCGGCGCCGGCGACGGCGATGGTCTGCCCAGATCTGGAGGGCCTGCCCACCGTCGCGCCGCCGAGCGACCTGACGGTGCGGCCGGTCCGGCGGCTGGCCGGCGACGCGGCCGACGGCGTCCCGCTCGAGGATGCCGTTGCTGCCGCGCTGCTGGCGGATCCGGGGATCAAAGATGCTCCCGAGGCGCTCGCCGACTACCTGCGGTCCCTGCCGCCCGCGACCCGGCTGTTCGCCGCCATGGATGCCGGCGGGGCGGTGCGGGCCACCTCCGGCTCCGGCGTGTACGGCACGGACGCGAGCGTTCTGTTCGTGAACACCGACCCTCGCTGGCGCGGCCGCGGCATCGGCGGGGCAATGACCGCAACCGCGCTGCGCTCGGCCCGAGACCGTGGGGCACAGCGCGCCTGCCTCGACGCCAGCGGGGCGGGTCGCTCGATTTACACGCGACTCGGCTTCGAAGGGGTCGCCCAGATGACGCGCTTTTTCGCGTCGCCGTAACCAACCCTCCGTATCCTGGCGAGAGTGCTGAGAGGTGAAGTCGACGTCGACGTGAGCCAGGAGCGCTGGGGGGACGACCCGAAGCTGGTCGCGCTCCTCGGCGAGCGGGGCGCGGAGGGATTTCGCGCGGTGCTCGACGGCTTCCCGGAGCTGGTCGGCGTGCTGTGGGCGATCCGGGACTCGGCGGGTCGCATCGTCGACTTCTCGTTCGGCTACGGCAACCCGGCGATTCTGCGTAGCTTTCGCCTGCCCGCCGCCACCCGGGACCGCTACACGCTCCTCGAGGCGCTTCCCCAGATGCGCGACAGCGAGGCCTTCCGCGCCTACACGCGCGTGATCGACTTCGGCGAGCTCTGGGTGCAGGAGATCACGTACGACACACCCTTTGGCGACGGTTACATGCTCGGCACGTTCACCGAGCGGACGATGAAGCTCGGCGACGGCCTGGTGACCTTCCTCACCGACGTGACCGCGCAGCGCCGCATGGAGGCCGATCTGCGCAGCTACGCCGAGGTGGTGGCGCACGATCTGCGCGAGCCGATCCTGGCGATGGCGCTGCTGGTGACCCTGCTCGAGCGAAACGCCGGCGAACCGCCGCCGGCCGAGGTGCTCGAACAGCTGCGCTCGAGTTCCGCGCGCGCCCGTGAGCTGATCGATTGCGTGCTCGCCTATGCGAGTGCCGGGGTGCTGCGCACCGAGCGGGTGGCCCTTCGCCGGCTCGTGTCCGAGGTGGAGCAGGATCTGCGGGCCAGTCTGGACGAGGCGCAGGCGACGATCCAAGTGGGCGACCTCCCGGAGGTCGACGGCGATCCGCAGCAGCTTCGCCGGGTGCTTCAGAACCTCGTGGCCAACGCGCTGAAGTTCCGCAGCGAGGCATCCCCGCGCGTCGAGCTCTCGTCGGAGCGCGGAAGCCATGAGTGGATCGTCAGCGTGCGCGACAACGGCATCGGCGTCGACCCCGGGCAGGCCGGCCGCATCTTCGGGCTCTTCTCGCGGGGCAGCGCCGACGTCGACGGCCTCGGGATCGGGCTCGCCATGTGCCGCCGGATCGTCGAAGCCCACGGCGGGCGCATCTGGGTGGAGGCGGCCGATGGCGGTGGCAGCACCTTCCGCTTCACCGTGCCCCGCGCCTGATCAGGCCGCTCCGTACTCCTCGTCGCTCACGTGCTCGCCCCAGGTGACCGCGCTGCCCTGATCGTCCACCTGCTGCATGGCGATGTGCGTCATGAAGCGGGTGGGCGCCGCGCCGTGCCAGTGGTTCTCGCCCGGCTCGAAGAACACGCGATCGCCCGGGCGGATCACTTCGACCTGGCCGCCCTGCCGCTGGCAGCGACCTAGGCCCTCGGTCACGAAGATCGTCTGGCCGAACGGGTGGGTGTGCCACGCCGTCCGCGCGCCCGGGGTGAAGTGGACGCTGGCGGCCGCGATCCGGGACGGCTCTGATGGCGCCGCGACCGTGTCGATGTAGACCGCGCCCGTGAACCAGTCGCTCGGGCCCGGCGTGGTGTCGAGGGAGTTCCTCGTGATTTCCATGATGTTCTCCGTGGTGGGGGATCTGGTCAGACGTTCGCGGATTCCGCGAAAGTCTGCTCACCGAGTGGGCGACCCGGAATCGCCGGCCCGGCTCGCGACGTCCACCACGGTCGGCGCCGGCCGGGCGCATCACCCCGATTGGACGATGCGCATCACCGCTCGGTAGATCAGAACTCGCCTATCTCGGGTGGAAGCACAACTGGCGTCGGGTCGTTCGTCGACCCACGGACGTGGGCGCCGCCGCTGCCGACCGCGGAGGTGCGCTGATGGGTCAGGCGATCGGGCAGATCCTGTCGTTCGGGGTCGGCGTTGCGCTCAGTCCGATTCCGATCATCGCGGTGGTGCTGATGCTCGCCACGCCGAAGGGGCGGGTCAACGGACCGGCGTTCCTGGCCGGATGGATCGCGGGCATCGCGGTGCTGGGAACGGTCGTACTGCTGGCGGCGAGCGGAGCATCCGCCACCAAGCAGGGTTCCCCGGCCACCTGGGTGAGCGTCCTCCAGATCGTCCTCGGCGTCCTCCTGCTGCTGGTCGCCGTGAAGCAGTGGCGCGGGCGCCCTCAGGGTTCGGGTGAGCCGCAGCTTCCGTCGTGGATGAAGGCGATCGACAAGTTCACCGCGGTCCGGTCGCTGGCGATGGGCGTTGCCCTCGCGGCGGTGAATCCCAAGAACCTGCTGCTTGTGGTGGGCGCGGCGGCGGCGATCGCCCAGACCGGTGCAAGCACAGGGAGCCAGGCGGTGGCCCTGGCGGTGTTCATCGTGATCGCCACGCTCGGCGTCGGCGCGCCGGTGGCGATCTATTTCCTGATGGGCGACCGCGCCGGC
>DASXCV010000180.1:0-5384 GCA_036491015.1 Thermoleophilaceae bacterium
GAGAGATCGAGACCGTGCGCGTGGCCAAGTCCGAGTCGCGCGAGACGACGTTCGAGCAGGACCTGCGCGGCCTCGACACGCTCGAGCCCGTGCTCGAGACGCTCACCACCCAGCTCTGCCAGACGCTCGTCAAGCAGGACAACGCCGGCCGGACGATCGGCATCAAGGTGCGCCTCGACGACTTCTCCACGCACACCCGCGCGAAGAGCATCGCCGAGCCCACCAACGAGCTCGCCACCGTCCTGAGCGTGGCCCGCCAGCTCCTCCGCGAGTTCGACCCGCCCCGCCCGGTGCGCCTGCTCGGCGTGGGCGTGTCAGGCCTCGACCGCGGCGACGTGAGCGCCGCGGCGGCCGGCCAGCTCGAGCTGGCGCTCTAGCGCGACTTGGCAGATTTCACCGCCGGTAACCGACGGGAGAATCTGCCAGTTCGCGAAAGCGGAGCTCCCTACCGAGTCGACCAGACGGTGCCGGTCGAGGGGAAGTGGAGCCGCGCCTTGACGGCGGGCGCCAGGTCCCACTCGCGGCCGCCCACGTAGGGGCCGCGGTCGACGACGCGCGCCCGCACCGTGTGACCGTGGTAGTGGAAGGTCACGCGCGTGCCGCACGGCAGCGTCTTGTTCGCCACGCCCATGGTGCCCGCGGTGAGCGTGGACCCACAGGCGGTGTGGCCGCCGAGGAAGCCGGGGCCGTACCAGGACGCCACGGTCTCGCGGTAGACCATCACCTTGCCGCCGGTCTTGATGGCGCCGGCGTTGACCTGCGCGGTGGCGCTGGCCGCCACTGGACCCACGAGCCGCACGCGCATGCGGTAGCGGCCGAGGCCATGCGGCCGGAAGCCCGCGTGGAAGCGGCCGAGCGGGCCTGTCTTGGCCCGGCCGACCGTGCGCCAGCCGTGCCCCTTGTTCACCTGGAGCAGGATCCGGCGTCCGCCCTGCTTCGTCAGGAGCGTGCCGGACACAGGCACGCGTCCGCCGTAGAGGACGTTGTGTCGCTTGAACTTGGCGTGCAGCGGCTGCGACGCGGACGTCGGAGCCGGAGCGTTCGCCTTTGCCGGCGCGGCGGCGGCGACGACGCTGACAGCGGTCATCGCGGCTGCGCCCGATGCGATCGCACCGAGGCCGGCGCTGCGCATACGCGCAGCGGTATCGAGCTGCATTGATTCCCTTTCTCAGCCCGCCCGCGAGAGATGCGGGCCATGCGCATTCGCGCTTCGACCGGCGAGCCGGTCGATTCGCCCCGTCTAGACCCGGCGCTTCATGCGCTCGAGAGAGAGGCGGTCCTGCCGTCCAGCGGCGTCAAAGAAAAAGCCGGCGGCCGGCACGGGCCGTTCGAACAACTGTTCGCAAGGGTTCCCCGGGATTCCGGGAACGACCGTGACTTAGATCACACAAGAAGGCCTGAGGATCAAACCTTTAGGCCGGCTTCAGGCGCGCTGGCGCTCGCCCACGTCCGCCGGCGCGGGCGGAGGCGGCAAGGGAGCACCCGGCGTGGCAGAGATGCAGAGCGCCATCAGCAGCGCTCCCATGCCCGGCTTGCCGCGTCCCAGCTCCGACGGGCCGCCGAGCTGGTCCACGATCTCGAGCGCGGCGAGCACCGAGCGGCACACCTCGGCCTCGGGTGCCTCGTCCCCCACCTCGCAGGCCAGCCGCGCGAGCGCCATCGCCTCGCCGGCCAGCTGCTCGATGCCGGCAAAGGCGCCGCCCATCGAGAACACGAGCGAGCTGTACACGCGCTCGAGCAGGAGGTTCGCCTCGAACTGGGCGCTGCCAGGCGGCGCGCCCATGTCCGCGGCGCCCTCGCCGTCCAGGATGCGCACGAGCTGCTCGCCGAGCACGGAGCGGATCTGCTCGGTCGAGAGACCCGCCTGCAGCGCGCAGCGCGTAGCCAGCGTCACGCTCAGCACCGGGCGCCCGTACGGAGCGTCGCTGCCGTACAGGATCTGGCCGGGCGGCACGAGCGAGAACAGCGTGATCAGGTCCGCCGGGTTCCACCACGACGTGTCGAAGAAGAGGTTCCGCAGCTCGAGCGCGCTGCGCCAGATCCAGGCGAGGTCGCAGATGCCGGCGTGCGCCAAGATCACGTTCGCTCCCGGGTGGCGTGTGGCGTGCTCCACCACGTGCTTGCCGAGCGCCGGGATCCCGCGGCCCGCGTGGATGAGGATCGGTACTCCGCGCTCCTCGGCGATCTCGAACAGCTCGCCCACCTGCGGGTGATCGAGCGTGAACTGCTCCGCACGCGGGTGCAGCTTGATCCCGCGCGCCCCCGCGTCGAGCGCACGGCGCGCCTCGGCCGGCGCGCTGTCGTGCGGGTTCACCCGGCCGAAGGGAACGAAGCGCCCGCCGGTGCGCTCGGCCTCCTCGAGCACGCGGTCGTTGGCCACCGGGTAGCCGTCGGGCTCATGCATCGTGAAGAACACGGCGCGCCCACCCACCCCATCGATCATGCCGGTGAGCTCCTCGAGCGTGGCCTTCATCCCGTCCGGATCGTTCGCGCCGGTGTGGGTGTGGACATCGAACAGCTCGACGTCGCGGAGGCCGTCGCCGAGCGCGGCGTCGAGCCAAGGGCGGAGAAGCTCTTGGGGATTCACGCGGGGAAGCGTAGAGTAGGCGCGCGCGATGGCCGATGGCCGGCTAACAGGACTCGACGCGTCATTCCTCCATCTGGAGAACGATGGCGCGCACATGCACGTGGCCGGGCTGATGCTGTTCGACGGCGAGGCGCCGCCGTACGACCAGCTCGTCGAGACCACCGAGGCGCGCCTTCATGTGGTGCCGCGCTACCGGCAGAAGCTCGCGTTCGTGCCGCTCGGCCAGGGCCGGCCGCGCTGGGTGGACGATCCGCACCTCAACCTCCGCTACCACATCCGACGCACCGCGCTGCCCAAGCCGGGCAGCGAGGCCCAGCTCCGCGCGCTGGCGGGCCGCGTGTTCGCCCAGCCGCTCGACCGCGACAAGCCGCTCTGGGAGATGTGGCTCGTTGAGGGCGTCGAGGACGGGCCCGACGGGCCGCGCTTCGCCGTGCTGAGCAAGACCCACCACGCGCTCGTGGACGGGATCTCCGGGGTGGACATCGTGAGCGTGCTGTTCGACGCCGCGCCGGATCCGCCCGAGCCGCCCAACCCCCCGCCGCGCTGGATCCCCCGTCCGGAGCCGTCGAGCACCCAGCTGCTCGCCGAGGCGCTGATCGAGCGCGCCACGATCCCGGCCGAGGCCGCCCGCTCGGTGCGTTCCGTGTTCCGCGGGCCGCGCCAGGTGGCCCGTGCCACCGGCGAGTCGCTCGTGGGGCTCGGGGCGATGACCTGGGCCGGCCTGCGCCCGCCGCCGAAGTCGCCCTACAACACCACGATCGGCCCGCACCGCCGCTACGCCTGGGTGCGCACCCAGCTCGCCGACGTGAAGGCGATCAAGAACGCGCTCGGCGGCACGGTGAACGACGTGGTGCTCGCAACCGTCGCCGGCGCGCTTCGCCGCCATCTGGAACGCCGCGGCGAGGAGCCGCCGCAGACCCTTCGCGCGCTCGTACCTGTGAGCGTGCGCAGCGACTCCGAGCGCGGCTCGCTCGGCAACCGCGTGGCGGCCATGATGGCGCCGCTGCCCGTGGGCGAGAGCGACCCCGAGCGCCGGCTCGCCACCATCTCGGCCGCGATGCAGGGAATCAAGAAGTCGGGCCAGGCGGTGGGCGCGCAGGTGCTCACGCAGCTCAGCGGCTTCGCCCCCGCCACCCTGATGGCACAGGGCTCGCGGCTCGTTTCCACCGAGCGCATCTTCAACCTCGTGGTGACGAACGTCCCGGGCCCCCAGTTCCCTCTCTACCTCCTCGGGCGCGAGCTGCGGGAGGCCAATCCGATGGTGCCGCTCGCCAAGGGGCAGGCACTCGGCATCGCGATCATGAGCTACAACGGCCAGATGAACTACGGCCTGCTCGGGGACTGGGACGCGATGCCTGACCTCGACGACTTCGCCGGCGACATCGAGGCTTCGCTCGGCGAGCTGGCGTCCGCCGCCGGCGTGAAGCTGAGCGGCCCGCCACCGCCGGCGTCGCCACCGTCGGAACGGAAGCAGCGCAAGCACGTCGCGACGTGAGCACACTGGCGAACGGCTGACGGGTAATGCAAGATGTGACGGCAGCGTCACATTCCTCGAAGGACTGAGAGAACAGCAGATGTCAGGGAGGCCATCCCAATGAACGAGCGGGTGCTCACGGCTGCGCGCGAGCTCGGCCTGCACGTGCAGATGACGAAGTTCGAGCGCCCCACGCGCACGGTGGGCGAGGCCGCGGAGGCGGTCGGCTGCCAGGCGGCGCAGATCGCGAAGTCGATCGTCTTCATCGCCGACGGCGATCCGGTGGTGGTGATCGCGAGCGGCGCGCGCAGGATCGACGAGACCGCGCTCTGCGAGGTGCTCGACTGCGCCGAGGCGCGTCCCGCCACCCCGGAGGAGGTGCGCGCGGCCACGGGCTTCTCCCCCGGCGGCGTGCCGCCGTTCTCCCACGGCCTGCCCGTGGTGATGGATCAGGCGCTGCTCGACGAAGGCCGCGTGTGGGCGGCGGGTGGCGACGGCAACACCGTGTTCGAGGTCGAGGCGAAGAAGCTCGCCGACTGCACCGGCGCGACTGTGGCGCCCGTCGGCGCATCCTGACCCGCGCGGGACCCGGCGCCACACCCGGTGATCGAGGCCAGCAGCACCGCGCCGGCCAGTAGCGCCGCTGCGCGCGGGGCGCGCCGCCAGCCCCACTGGATGCGCGCGAACCAGGCGAGCCCGCCGATGAACAACAGGGTCGCCACCCAGAAGTTGAGCCGCATCCCGAGGATGTGGTGCGCGGGATCGATCCGCAGCAGCTCCTCCCCTATGCGCGCGAGCGAGTAGCCGGCGACGTACAGGGCGAAGATCCCCGGCGCCTTCACCGTCCGCCGCCGCCACAGCCAGATCAGCGCGGCGGCGAGCAGCAGGTTCCAGATCAGCTCGTAGAGGAAGGTCGGGTGGAAGGTCGTGTATCGGAGGTAGCCGGCGGGGCGGTGGTCGGGGCTGATCCGCAGCCCCCAGGGAAGCGAGGTCGGGCCGCCGAAGAGCTCCTGGTTGAACCAGTTGCCGATCCTCCCGATGGCCTGCGCCACGAGCAGCCCGGGCGCGGCGGCGTCCATGAACGCGGGGATGTCGGCGCCGCGGCGGCGCAGCACCCAGAGCCCGGCCAGCACGCCGCAGGCGATGCCGCCCCAGATGCCGAGCCCGCCGTCCCAGATCGCAAACGGCCCCCACCAGTGCTTCGGCACCTCGCCGAAGCTCGTGAGCACGAAGTAGAGCCGGCCGCCGATGAGCCCGGCGGGGAAGCCCCAGAGCGCAACCTCGTACACCAGGTCGCGGTGCCCGCCGCGCTCCTCCCACAGG
>DASXCV010000181.1:0-6498 GCA_036491015.1 Thermoleophilaceae bacterium
GATCATCGGGCTCATCAACGAGCACTTCGACCTGCGGCCGGGCGCCTTCCGCCACTACCTCAACCTCCACCGCCCGATCTACCAGAAGACGGCGGCCTACGGCCACTTCGGCCGCGAGGACCACGACTTCACGTGGGAGAAGACGGACAAGGCGGAGGACCTTCGAGCGGCCGCCGGGCTCGACTCGCGCGAGGCCGCGCAGCAGCAGGCGTAGCGGCCGCGCACGACCGGCGGCAATAACGGGCGGGCAGAGACCGGCCATCCGGTCCACCGTGTCAGTTAGCTGTTGCGTGGCAACACCTGGATGACACAGTGCCCGGCCCGATGCTCTCATCGCTGCCGTGAACGCCACGACTGCGCAGCCGCACCAGAGCGCGCGACGAGCTGTCCTATTCGCCGAGCCTCAATCACCCGGGCAGCCCCGTCCGCGCCGCCGCCTACGCTGGCGCTTGTGATCGCCAAAGTCGAGCCGCTGACAACGGCCCGCGCCCTGCGCGGGCCGTTCGACTACAGCGTGCCGGGACGGCTCGGTGCGGTGGACGTGGGCAGCATGCTCGTGGTCCCGTTCGGGCGCCAGCGGATGCTCGGAGTCGTCGTCGGACTCGCGGAGCAGAGCGACGTCCCTGCGGACCGGCTGGTGGAGCCGCTTACCGCGCTCGACCCGGAGGTGCCGGCGGAGCTCGTCCGGCTCGGCCTGTGGGTGGCCGAGGAGTACTGCTCCACGCCCGCCCGCGGGCTGGGCCTCGTGTTGCCGCCGGGCACCGGACGCGGCGCGCGCCCGCGCGTGCGTGCGCGGCTAGCTCTCACGGCGGAGCTCACGAGCGCGGGCCGTGAGGCGCTGTTGGGCGGCGGTCCGGCGCTGGGCGAGCGCCAGCGGGCGGCCCTCGAACAGCTGCGCGGCGGCCCCGCCACCGCCGCCCACCTCGCGCGGGCGAGCGGCTGCTCGCACGCAAGCCTGCGGTCGCTCTCGGAGCGCGGCCTGATCTCGCTGGAGCGCCTCGAGCATGCCCGCCGCCGGGCGGCGTCGCCGCGGGTGGGGGGCCGGGGTGAGGGAGAGCCGTCGCTGTCGGACGCCCAGGCGCGGGCGCTCGACGAGATCGTGGGGCGCATGGACGCCGGCGGCGGCGGGCGGCTGCTCCTCCACGGCGTCACCGGCAGCGGCAAGACCGAGGTGTACCTGCGCGCGGTGGCCGCGGCCTTGGAGCGCGGGCAGTCGGCGATCGTGCTCGTGCCGGAGATCGCGCTCACTCCCCAGACGGCCGGTCGGTTCGAGGACCGCTTCGGCGACCGGGTGGCGGTGCTCCACTCCAAGCTCGGCGCGGGCGAGCGCTACGACGAGTGGATCCGCCTGCGCCGCGGCGAGGCCCGCGTGTGCGTGGGCCCGCGCTCGGCGATCTTCGCGCCGCTGCCCGACCTCGGCCTGATCGTGATCGACGAGGAACACGATGCCTCCTACAAGCAGGAGCAGGACCCGCGCTACGACGCCCGGCACATCGCCGAGCGGCGCGCCGACGAGGCCGGGGCGGTGCTCGTGGCGGGCAGCGCGACGCCGCGGCCGGAGAGCCGCCTGCGGCTCGAGCGGATCGAGCTGCCCGAGCGCGTGGACGGGCGCGGGCTGCCGCCGGTCGAGATCGTCGGGATGGGGGGCGTGAGCGGCGCGCTTCACCAGCACACGCGCGAGGCGCTCGACACCGTGCGCGAGCGTGAGGAGAAGGCGATCGTGCTGCTCAACCGCCGCGGCTGGTCGAACTTCCTCTCGTGCCGCGTGTGCGGGCGCGTGTGGCAGTGCCCCAACTGCGACGTCACGCTGGTGCTGCACCGCGGGACCGGCTCGGTGGCCTGCCACCACTGCGGCCACGAGGAGAACGCGCCGTCGCTCTGCCCGGACTGCGGCTCGGTGTCGGTGGCACGGCACGGCGCCGGCACGGAGCGGCTCGAGGAGGAGCTCGAGGCGCTGGTGCGGCCGCTCCCGGTGTTCCGGCTCGACTCGGACGCGGCGGCCGGGCGCGGCGCCATCGCGTCGGTGCTCGAGCGCTTCGACCGCGCCCCGGCGGGCGTGCTCGTGGGCACGCAGATGGTGGCCAAGGGGCACGACTTCCCCGACGTCACGCTGGGTGTCGTGCTCGACGCCGACGCCACGCTCCGCTTTCCCGACTTCCGCGCCGAGGAGCGCACGTTCGCGCTCGTGGCCCAGCTCGCCGGCCGCAGCGGGCGCGGCTCGCGCGGCGGGCGCGTGATCGTGCAGGCGCTCGAGCCGGACGCGCGGGCGCTGCGCCATGCGGCAGCCCACGACTCGGAGGGCTTCCTCGAGGGCGAGCTCGAGCGGCGGCGCGTGCTCAGCTACCCGCCGTTCGGCCACCTGATCCGGGTGGTCTGCTCGTGCGAGGAGAAGGCAGCCGCGGCGGATGCGGCGGAGACGGTCCGTGGCGCGCTCGACCTCGACGGCGCGGCGGTGCTCGGTCCGGCGCCGCTCTTTCGCCTCAAGGGCCGGGAGCGCTCCCAGCTCGTGGTGAAAGCGGCGGATCGCGCTGTCGCCGTTGCCGCCGTGCGCACGGCCGTGGAGGCCGCTGTGGCGGAGCACGGACGTCGCGGAGTGAATTTCTCCGTGGACGTCGACCCACAGTAGACTCGTATCGGATGGCAGAGGAGAGCCAGCAGCACACCGGGGAAGTCGAGCCGGAGGTCGAGGAGAAGGACCCGCAGGTCGAGGCCAGGCGCGCCGCGGCCATGTCTTTCATCCGCCGCCTCGGCGATCCCGTGCTCAAGAGCAGCGCCACGCCGGTGGACCGCTTCGACGACACGCTGCGCGCCCAGGTCGCCCGGATGGGCGGCGTGATGAACGACGCGCTCGGCGTCGGGCTCGCGGCGCCGCAGATCGGGCTGTCGCAGCGGCTGCTCGTCTACCGCGTGGGGAGCGACGCCCCGCTGATCGCGCTCATCAACCCCGAGATCGAGTGGTCGAGCGACGACAAGGAGACCGGCGAGGAGGGCTGCCTCTCGATTCCCGGCATCACCGTCGACGTCGACCGCCCGCTGCACGTCCGCGTGCGGGCACAGGACGAGACGGGCGCCGAGCGGCGCGTCGAGGCATCGGGCCTCGAGGCGCGGGTGATCCAGCACGAGATCGACCACCTCGACGGCGTGCTGATTCTGGACCGGACCTCGAAGGATCAGCGCAAGGAAGCCATGCGCGCGCTCCGCGAGGCCGAAGAAGAGCAGCAGGCCGCCTGACCGCGCCCGTTAGCGGGCATCGGGATACCCTCTCCGGCGTGCGCACGGTCTATCTGGGCACGTCGGAATTCGCCGTCACTGTGCTCGGTCACCTTGCCCGCTCGGAGCACCGCCCGCAGCTCGTGATCACCCGTCCCGACCGCCCGAAAGGGCGCGGCCGGCGGCTCCAGGCGCCGCCCGTCGCGGACGCCGCGCGTGTGCTCGGCCTCGACCTCTACCAGCCCGAAAGCGTCAACTCCGACGAGGCGCTCGAGCGGGTGGCCCTTGCCAAGCCAGCTAGCGTCTGTATCTGCGCCTTCGGCGCACTGGTCAAAGAGCCCTTGCTTGGTGCCTATCCGATGCTGAACGTCCATCCTTCGCTCCTGCCGCGCTGGCGCGGAGCGGCGCCGATCGAGCGCGCGATCGAGGCCGGCGACCCGCAGACCGGCGTCACGATCATGCGGCCCGTCGAGGAGATGGACGCCGGGCCGATCTGCCTGCAACGCGAGCTGACCGTGCGCGGGGACGACGACTACGGCTCGCTGTCGCGCCGGCTGGCGGAGCTCGGCGGCGAGCTGCTCGTGGACGCGCTCGACACGTCCCCCGAGTGCCGCGACCAGCCGGCAGACGGAGTGACGGTCGCGCCGAAGATCGGGCCCGAGGACCGGCGGCTCGATCCGGAGGCGTCGGCGGCCGAGCTCGAGCGCCGCGTGCGCGCGCTGACGCCGCACGTGGGGGCCTATCTCGAGCTACCGGACGGCGACCGCCTGGGAGTACGGCGCGCCGGCGTCGCAGCGGGCGCAGCCGTGCCGGCGGGCGATCTGGCGGCGAGCGACGGCCGGCTGCTGTTCGGCACCGCCGACGGCGCGCTCGAGTTGCTCGAGGTGCAGCCCGCGGGTGGCCGCGCGATGGACGCCGGCGCCTACCTGCGCGGCCACGCCGCCAAGCTGGGAGGCGGGGTCTGATGGTCCGTCTCGCCCGCCTTCACGGGACCGCCCACGGCAAGAGCCGGCTGTCGCCGGCGCGGCGCTGTGCCTATCGCGTTCTCCGGCGCGTGAGCTCGGAGGACGCGTACGCCGACCGCGCCTTCACCGGCGAGTCCGAGCGCTACGAGCTCACGCCGCGCGACCGCGCCTTCGCGCAGCAGCTCGTCTACGGAACGCTGCAGCGCCAGGCCACGCTCGACTACGTGCTCACGGCGCTGTCGGCCCGGCCGGTCGGCTCGATCGACCCACCGCTGCGGGACACGCTCCGGCTCGGGCTGTTCCAGCTGCTCTACCTCGGCGGCGTGCCGGACCACGCGGCCGTGGAGCAGACCGTCGAGCTGGCAAAGCTCGAGCGCGGCGGTGGCCACCGCTTCGCCAACGCCGTGATGCGGCGCGCCACGCGCGAGGCCCAGGGGCTCGTGGGCGAGCTCACCGCCGACTCGCCGGCCGACGCCGCCGTGCTCCACTCGCATCCCGAGTGGCTCGTGCGGATGTGGTGGGACTCGCTCGGCCCGGAGGCCACGCTCGAGCTGCTCGCGCGCGACAACGAGCCGCCCGAGAGCGCGGTGCGCGCCAACGAGCTGGTGATCACGCGGGACGAGCTGCGCGAGCTGCTCACCGAGCTCGAGGTGGGATCGCATCCGGCCGACGACCTGCCCGAGGGTCTCGTGCTCGACACGCCGTTCGATGTGCATGGTTCGCTGCTGTTCGAGGCCGGAGCGCTCACGCCGCAGTCGCGCGCGTCGATGCTCGTGGCGCGCGTGCTGGCGCCGGAGCCGGGGGAGACCGTGCTCGACCTCTGCGCCGCGCCGGGCGTGAAGAGCACCCACATCGCGGCGCTGATGCGCGGTCGCGGGCGGCTCGTGGCGGTGGAGCGGAATGCCGGCCGCTGCGATTCGCTGCAGTCCAACTGCCGGCGCATGGGCGCTCACTGGGTGGACGTGCGCTGCGAGGACGCGGCGCAGTTCGTGGGCGAGCACGAGGGCGGCTACGACCGCGTGCTGCTCGATCCGCCCTGCTCGGACCTCGGCACGCTGCAGTCGCGTCCCGACGCGCGCTGGCGCAAGGAGCCGGACCAGGTGAGTGACCTCTCGCGTATACAGGAGGGGCTGATCGAGTCCGCCGCACGCCACGTGCGTCCGGGCGGCACGCTTGTGTACTCGACCTGCACGATCTCCCCGACCGAGAACGAGGAACAGGTGCACAGATTCCTTGCCCGCCATCCCGACTTCGAGGCCGACGACCTCGCGGCGGGCATGCCCGAGTTCCGTCATCCGCGGATTCCGCGCTTCCTCCAGCTCCTCCCGCACGTCCAGGGGACGGACGGCTTCTTCATCGCAAGGCTGCGGAGAGTGGCGGAGGCGCCCGCTTGAGCAAGGAACCGCTGTTCGAGCTCGGGGCCGCCTGCCCCGCCTGCCATGAGCCGTGGCTGCGCGGCACGAACCTTCCCGGCCGCTACCGCTGCGTGAACTGCCTCCGGCGCTTCGAGCTGCTGTCCGGCTGCCCCGATTGCGGCGCCCATTCGACGATCGCCCGCATGTCCTCGACGCACGACGTGAAGTGCCACAACTGCGGGGCGTCGATGTTGCAGCCGATCTAGCGCGGCTTCGTCGCGCCCGTTGATGGTTGACCGTTGACAGTTGACCGGCTCAAGCGTTGTTGGTCGTCGTCCGAGTAATTGATTGTGCCTACGTCGCAATCTGTGTTGCTCGAGTGCCTCGATGCCACCGAGCGGTTGGCTGGTGGCGACGAGCGCTGGGTGAGTGCCCGTGCGGTTGCGCGCCGCCTGAGCCCCACCACCGATCCGGGAGAGATCGGGCGCGACCTGAGCCGCCTCGAGCGCTTTGGGTTAGTGGAGATCTGGTTCGAGGGCGGCTCGAGTTACTACCGCCGCGCTCGCTGACAAACGGTCAACGGTGGACGGTCGACGGTGAACGGTCACTATGTGACGCGTGACCGACGCTCTTGACCTGATCCAGACCTCGCTCGCCGAGCGGCTGTCCGAGCTGCGTGGGGTGCCTGTCTCGGAGCTGCCCGAGCCGCTGCTCGACGTGGTGGTGGCGCCGGTCGAGCTGCCGGGCGGCGACGTGTACCTCGTCCGCCCGGCCGATTGGGAGGCGCTGCGGGACCACGAGGGGATGGCGCCCGGGCGGCCGCTGCCGTACTGGGGGCTCGTGTGGTCGAGCGCGTCGCTGCTCGCGCTCGAACTGGCGAACAATCCGCCCGGTCCCGGCACGCGCGTGCTCGAGCTGGGCTGCGGGCTGGGTCTGCCGAGCGTGGTGGCCGCGCGCGGCGGCGCGGC
>DASXCV010000182.1:0-6253 GCA_036491015.1 Thermoleophilaceae bacterium
TGTTCGACTCGATCGACAAGAACGTGCCCGCGCCCGTGATCACCCTCAGCCTGCTCGCGCGGTTCACGTCACGGCAGGACGAGTCGTACAGCGCGAAGGTGATCGCGGCATTGCGCAACCAGTTCGGCGGGCACGCAGTCAGGAGTGAATAGGGCATAGGGCATAGGAACTAAGAACTAAGAACCAAGAACTAAGAACTTAGCAACCATCCAGGAAAACCCACTGACAGAAGGGCTAGAACGGGCGCCCGTTCACCCGACCAATCTCGTGATCTTCGGCGCTACTGGCGATCTTGCTCAGCGCAAGCTGTTGCCGGCCGTCTACAACCTCGCGCATGAGGGGGCGCTGCCTGAGCGCTTCAACCTGATCGGGGTCGCGCGCACCGAACAGCCGGATGAGGACTACCGGGACTTCGCGCGCGAGGCGATCAAGAAGCACTCCCGCCGGACGCCGGACGAGACGGTGCTGAACTCGCTGCTCGAGCGCATGCGCTACGTCGGCGCGTCGTTCGACGACCCCGCCGCCTACGAGGGCCTCGAGTCGATCGCCAAGGAGCTCGACGACGAGGCCGGCATCCCGTTCAACCGCGTCTTCTACCTGGCCACAGCGCCGGGCTTCTTCGAGACGATCGCCGAGTCGCTCGGGCAGCGCGGGCTCGACAAGCAGGAGAGCTCCGAGGTTCGCCTCGTGGTGGAGAAGCCGTTCGGCCACGACCTCGCCTCGGCGCAGGAGCTCAACCGCGCGCTGCTGTCCGTGTTCGAGGAGCGCCAGATCTTCCGCATCGACCACTACCTCGGCAAGGAGACCGTGCAGAACATGCTGGTTCTGCGCTTCGGCAACGGCATCTTCGAGCCGCTCTGGAACCGCAGCTACATCGACAACGTGCAGATCACGGCCGCCGAGGACATCGGCATCGGCACCCGCGCCGAGTACTACGACCGCTCGGGCGCCCT
Source organism: Thermoleophilaceae bacterium (assembly GCA_036491015.1). Lineage (GTDB taxonomy): Bacteria > Actinomycetota > Thermoleophilia > Solirubrobacterales > Thermoleophilaceae > JAICJR01. Next base: position 954 of record DASXCV010000182.1, read on the forward strand.
GCGCGACATCGTGCAGAACCACCTGTTGCAGCTGCTCACGATCCTGTCGATGGAGCCGCCCGTGTCGTTCTCCGCGGACGAGGTGCGCAACGAGAAGGTGAAGGTGCTGCACGCGATCAAGCCGCCGACGCTCGAGGAGGTCGAGCACCGCGTGGTGCGCGCGCAGTACAGCGCGGGCGTGGCGGAGGGCAAGGAGCAGCCCGGCTACCTCGAGGAGCAGGGCGTGGCGGAGAACTCCGCGACGGAGACGTTCGTGGCGCTGCGCCTCGGCATCGACAACTGGCGCTGGGCGGGCGTGCCGATCTACCTGCGGGCGGGCAAGCGGCTGTCGCGCCGCGTCACGGAGATCGCGGTCACGCTCAAGCCGGTGCCGCACCTCGCGTTCCAGGAGTCCGGCTCGCTCGGCGTGCAGCCCAATCAGCTCATCCTCAACGTGCAGCCGAACGAGGGCGTGTCGCTCTCGCTCGTGGCGAAGATCCCGGGGGCGCGCATGCGGGTGCGGCCGGTGAACATGGAGTTCGCCTACGGCACCTCGTTCATGTCGCAGTCGCCCGAGGCCTACGAGCGGTTGATCCTCGACACGATGCGCGGCGACGCCACGCTGTTCGCCCGCGACGACGAGGTGGAGGCGGCCTGGGGGATCGTCGACCCGATCCTCGAGGCCTGGCAGAACGCCTCCGGCCCGCTGCCTCAGTACCCCGCCGGCTCGCCCGGGCCGCCGGAGGCCGACGAGATCCTGCTCGACGGCACGGAGTGGCGACCGCTGTGACCGTCGAGGTCTGGGCGGCTGAGAACACAACACCGGCGGACATCGACTCCGCGCTGCGCAATCTGCTCGAAGAGCAGTACGCACGCGGCGACCGCTACACGCCCGCTCGCGTGCTCAACATGGTGGCCGTGGTGGACGCCGCGTGGCGCGGCGAGGTGCTCAACCGGCTTGAGCGCGTGGGCCGCTACCACCCCTCCCGCACCGTGCTCTGCTCGGTGGAGGACGGCAGGACGACTATCGACGCGAGCGCCCGCCTCAGCGCCGACGGCACCGGCGACCCGTCGCTCATCTCGGTGGTGGAGGAGCGCGTGGACATCCGCATGGGACCGAGCCACATCCGCCGCCTCGACGCGATCGTGGATCCGCTGATCCTGTCCGACCTGACGACGGTCGTCTGGGCGCCGCATGGGCACCACGACGCGATCGAGGCGCTGCGCGGGCTCGCGGATGTCGTGCTGCTCGACTCGGTCGACGATCCCAACCCCGGGCGCGCGATCGGCTGGGTGTGCAGCCTGCAGGAGCACGCGTACATCGTCGACCTGGCGTGGCTGCGCAGCACGCCCTGGCGCGAGCGGATCGCGGCCACCTTCGATCCCGAACGCTGGCGCGCGTCGCTCGCGCAGATCTCGAAGGTCGAGATCCGCCACCGGCCGGACTCGGCGGTGAGCGGCGTGCTGCTGCTCGGCTGGCTTGCCTCGCGGCTCGGCTGGACGCCCGGCTCGCTCGTGGAGGAAAACGGCCGCCGCCACGGCCGCGCCCGGGCGGGCAAGCTCGAGGTGTCGCTCAACCTCGTGCCGGTGCCCGAGCTCGGCTCCCCGGGCCTTGGCGGCATCACCGTCGAGGCCGCGGACGGGATGACGCTGTCGCTCGACCGCTCCCAGGGCGGCCTAGCCGCCAAGCGCCGCACGCGCGACGGCACGGAGTCCTCCTGGACCGTGCTCGGCGCCTCGCGCGGCGAGGCGGGCATCCTCGGCGAGGGCATCAGGCAGGCGCTCCTGCGCGACCCCACCTACGCCCCGGCGGTGCGCTGCGCGGGCGTGATGCTGTCGTGAGCCAGCCGCAGATCGAGGTGCTGGAAGATCCCAGCGCCGTTGTCGGCGAGGAGATGGCCCGGGCGGCCGCCGACGGCCGCCATATCGTCTTCACGGGCGGCTCGACGCCGCGCGCCGCCTACGAGCACGCCGCCGGCCTCGGCGCCGACTGGTCGCGGGCCACGTTCTGGTTCGGCGACGAGCGCTGCGTGCCGCCCGACCACGAGCACTCGAACTACGCCATGGCGAACAAGGCGCTGCTCGAGCACATCGAGCCGGGCGCCGTCCACCGGATGAAGGGAGAGCTCGGCCCGCAGGCGGGGGCGGAGGACTACGAGCGTCAGCTGCGCGCCGTGTTCGGCGACGAGGGCGTGCCGCGGCTCGACCTGATCCTGCTCGGCCTCGGTCCCGACGCCCACTGCGCCTCGCTCTTCCCGGGCGACTCCGCGCTCGGCGTGACCGATGCGCTCGTGGCCGGTGTGGACGTGCCGGGCATGGCGCCGCTCGTCCCTCGCATCACCTTCACGCTGCCGCTGCTGAACGCGGGCCGCGAGGTGGTGTTCCTGGTGGCCGGCGAGGACAAGGCCGAGGCTGTCGCTCGGGCGTTCGGCGGGCTGCGGCCGGGCCCGGATGCGCCGTCGAGCCTCGTCAGACCGCCGTCGGGCAGCCTGCGGGTGCTGCTTGACCGCGCCGCGGCCAAGCACCTATAGATTCTCCGGACTCGTGACGGCTCCGATCGCGCTCACCGATCCGAGGCGTGGTGGCTTCCCACCGATCGCCAACTACGGCTTCCTCTCGGACTGCCACACCACCGCGCTGGTCTCGCCCGGCGGGGCCGTCGAGTGGATGTGCGCGCCGAGGCTCGATTCGCCCAGCGTGTTCAGCGCGCTGCTCGACCGCGACGCCGGGAGCTTTCGCATGGGTCCCGCGGACATCATGGTGCCGGCCGGTCGCCGCTACATCCCGGGCACGATGGTGCTCGAGACCACCTGGATGGCGCGCAACGGCTGGTGCGTGGTGCGCGACGCGCTCGTGATGGGTCCCTGGCACCACGAGAAGGTGCATGAGAGCTCGCACCGCCGGCCGCCGGACGACTACGACGCCGACCACACCCTCGTGCGCATCGTCAAGTGCGTGCAGGGCACGATCGAGCTGAACCTCAACTGCGAGCCCGTGTTCGACTACGGGCGGATCAGCCCGATGTGGGACTACGTTGAGGACAGCTACCACCACGCGATCGCGACCGCGAAGGGAGTGGACGACCTCAAGCTGCAGCTGATCACCGACCTGCGGCTGGGGCTCGAGGGCCGCCGCGCCGAGGCGCGCACAACGCTGCGCGAGGGCGACGAGTGCTTCGCCGCGCTCTGCTGGAGCGAGGACCACGAGATGCCGAAAACCCTCGCGGAAGCCGGGGCGCGGATCGACTCCACCAAGGAGTACTGGCGCCAATGGCTCGACCACGGCCAGTTTCCGGACCATCCCTGGCGCGTGTATCTGCAGCGCAGCGCGCTGACCTTGAAGGGGCTCACCTACGCGCCCACCGGGGCGATCGCCGCCGCGGCCACCACCTCGCTGCCCGAGACGCCCGGAGGCGAGCGCAACTGGGACTACCGCTACACCTGGATCCGCGACTCCACGTTCGCCCTCTGGGGCCTCTACACGCTCGGCTTCGACTACGAGGCCAACGACTTCTTCAATTTCATGGCGGACGCCTGTGGCAACGGCGAGCGGCCGCTCCAGATCATGTACGGCATCGGCGGCGAGGCGAAGCTCGAGGAAGAGGAGCTCGACCACCTCGACGGCTACGAGGGCGCGAAGCCGGTGCGGGTGGGCAATGCGGCCTACAAGCAGGAGCAGCACGACGTCTGGGGCGCGGCGCTCGACTCCGTCTACATCCACACGAAGTCACGCGACTACCTGCCCGACCAGCTCTGGCCGATGCTCTCGCGCCAGGTGGAGGCCGCGCTCGAGCACTGGCGCAAGCCGGACCGCGGGATCTGGGAGGTGCGCGGCCAGCCGCAGCACTTCACCTCGTCCAAGCTGATGTGCTGGGTGGCGGCGGACCGCGGGGCGCGACTGGCGCGCCTGCGCGACGACAGCAAGATGGCCGATCCCTGGCAGAAGGCCGCGGACGAGATCCACGCGGACATCCTCGAGCACGCGCTCGACGACCGCGGCGTGTTCGTCCAGCACTACGACACCGACGCGCTAGACGCCTCCAACCTGCTGATGCCGCTCGTGCGCTTCCTGCCGCCGGACGACGAGCGCATCGTGAACACCGTGCGCGCGATCGCCAGCGAGCTGACCGAGCACGGGCTCGTGCTGCGCTACCGCACGGGCGAGACCGACGACGGCCTGCAGGGCGAGGAGGGCACGTTCCTGATCTGCTCGTTCTGGCTCGTGTCGGCGCTTGTCGAGATCGGCGAGGTGGATCATGGGCGCGACCTCTGCGAGCGGCTGCTCGGCTACGCCAGCCCGCTGCGCCTCTACGCCGAGGAGCTCGACTACAAGTCGGGGCGCCACCTCGGCAACTTCCCGCAGGCGTTCACGCACCTGGCGCTCATCAACGCCGTGATGCACGTGATCAGATCGGAGAGCGCGGGCGAGGATCCCACGCGCTTCGCCCCGGTCCGGCTCACCGCCTAACATGATTCTTCAGACCTCGTCCGGGGTACTGTGACCGTCCTATGAAGATCAAGACTCTCGATCACGTCGCGCTGTGGGTCGTCAACCGCGACCGCCTCACCGATTACCTCACGCGCCACGTGGGGATGCACGTGATCGAGCGCACCGACGCCTTCACGCTCGTCGGCTCGGACGCCCGCCGCGGCAAGATCACGCTGTTCCGCGCCGAGGGCGACCGCGCGCCCGGGCCGCTCGCGCACGTCGCGCTGCGCGTCCGCGACCTCGACGAGGCGCTGTCGGCACTGCCGCCCGGCACCCACATCGAGCTCCGCCCGGACGGCGCCGCGCTGTTCGACGTGGAGGAGGGGCTGCGCCTCGCGCTCGTGGAGGGCCGGGGCGTGGACTACGACATCGACCATGTCAGCCTGCGCGTGCCCGATCCGGACGAGAGCTTCAAGCAGCTGCTCGGCTACGGCTTCCGCGGGGAGGATGGCCACCTGCACGTCGGCGACTCCTACATCGAGCTCGTCGAAGGCGGCAATGGCGGCGAGCCAGAGCAGCCGCTCCTCAATCACATCGCGCTGCTCGTCGACTCGGCCGAGGACCACATCCAGGAGGCCAGGAAGCGCGGCCTCGAGATCGCGGACATCAAGGACGCGGAGAACACCTACGCGGTGTTCATCTGGGGTCCCGACCGCGTGAAGCTCGAGTACGTCGAGCACAAAGAGAGCTTCTCGCTGGTCTGAGCCGATGGCCGACCTCGTGGTCGCCGGCGCCGGGATGGCAGGGCTCGTGGCGGCAGCCCGCGCGCGCGAGCTGGGCGCCTCCGTCGAGCTGTACGAGAAGGGCGACCGGCCCGGCGGCTCGATGCTGCT
>DASXCV010000183.1:0-9584 GCA_036491015.1 Thermoleophilaceae bacterium
AGATCCAGCTGTTCCTGCATCCGTGGGAAGAGCATGTTGTTCAGCGCCCGCTTCGAGGCGGCGTAGGAGCGGGTCGGGCCGCCGGCCATCTTGTCCACCAGCGCGTTCGCCTCGTCCATCAGCTTGTCGTCCGGGTGGACCTGGTTGATCAGGCCCCACTCGAGCGCGGTCTGAGCCGGCACGCGCTCGCCGAGCAGCGCCATCTGGAATGCGCGCGCCTTGCCGACGGCCGCCGGCACGAACAGCGTCGAGCCGCCGTCGGGCATGAGCCCGATGTTCACGAACGCGAGCCCGAAGAAGGCGGACTCGGCGGCGAGGATCAGGTCGCAAGCGAACGCCAGCGACGCGCCGATGCCCACGGCCGCGCCGTTCACCGCCGCCACCACCGGCTTCTCCAGTTGCCGCACGCCGGCGATGATCGGGTGGTAGACCTCGTCGAGCTCCTTGCGCACGTCCGGGCGGCTGTCCCCGGGATGCGGGTCGAAGCCCGCCTTGAGGTCGGCGCCGCTCGAGAAGCCGCGGCCCGCTCCGGTGATCAGCACGGCGCGCACAGACGGGTCGGCGGCCTCGCCCTCCAGCACCCGCTTCAGCTCGTGCCCGAACTCGGCGGTCCACGCGTTGAGGCTGTCCGGTCGGTTGAGGGTGAGCCGCCCGGCGCCGCCGGACTGCTCCCAGATCAGGTTCTCGTAGCTCATCAATGGCTCCAGTTCGAGGATTCGAGTCCGCAAATATCCTCGATTCGATGCTGATCGAGGCGCTCGACTGGCTGGGCCACTCCGGATTTCGCCTGCGCGCGGGCCGCGCGGTCGTCTACATCGATCCCTACCGGGTGTCGGCGGACGCGCCCAAGGCCGACCTCGTGCTGGTCACGCACGGCCACTACGACCACTTCTCGCCGCAGGACCTCGAGCGGCTCTCGCACAAGGGCACCTGGCTCGTGGCGCCCGCCCCGGTGGCGGAACGCGTGTCCGGCAACGTGCTCTCGATCGCGCCGGGGGAGATGCTCGAGGACGAGCTCGTGCGCGGCGTGGCGGTGGCCGCCGTGGCGGCCTACAACACATCCAAGCGCGACGCGGACGGGAACGTCTTCCACCCGCCCGGCGCCGGCTTCGTGGGCTACGACCTCAACATCCGCGGCGAGCGCCTCTACCACGCGGGCGACACCGATGTGATCCCCGAGATGGACGCGGTGGCGGGCGTGGACGTGGCGCTCCTGCCCGTGAGCGGGACCTACGTGATGACCCCCCACGAGGCCGCCGAGGCGGCGCGCCGCATCGCTCCGCGCATAGCCGTTCCGATGCACTGGGGTGAGCACATCGGCACGCGCGAGGACGCGGAGGCGTTCGCCCAGGCCGCGCCGGGCGAGGTCAGGATTCTCGAGAAGGCGCCGGTCTAGGCCGCGACGTCGGGACGGCCGGGGCGGCTGTCCACGCGCGAGACCTCGAACCACACGGTGGTGCCGTTGTCGTGCACCACGCCCCAGCGGTCGGCGAGCTGATCGATCAGGAAGAGCCCCCAGCCGGACACCTCGTCCTCGTCCGGGCGGCTCGCGTCGGGCTCGAAGCCGGGACCCTTGTCGGTCACCTCGATGCGCACCTGGTCGGAGCGCACGGAGATCTTCAGCCCGATCGAGTCCTCGGGGCCGATGCCCGCGTGCTGCACGCTGTTCTTCACCGCTTCGGTGACGAGCAGGCGCAGGTCCTGGGCTAGCACCGGGTCGAGTTCGGCATCCAGGTTGTCGAGGGCGAGCCGCGCGGCAGTCGCCGCATACGGCCCCCCGGCTAATTCGAAGTCGCGCTCAGTCGCGCTCAACAGGAAACCTCCCCCACCCGAGCTCATGTCTTGCGACATATCCGGGCATGGATCGCCGAAACATACCGGGGTGAGCGTCGCGGCGGCCCCCGGGGGATCCGCTTAGCGGCTTATACTGCCCGCGCCTTGCGGACAACTCGCGCCCTACGCACCGTCGCACTGGGCGCTGTGGCGGTCGGAGTGGCGGCTCCCCTCGTCCGACACCGGCTCAGGCTGAAACCGCCAGTCGTGTCAGCGCTCAGCTGGCAGGCGCCGATCGCCCTCGCCCTCGCACGCCCCCGCTCCGGGTGGCGCGATGCGGGCATCTATGCCCTCCAGATGTGGGCCTATATCGCTCACTACGAGATGCCGAACGACGACCCGGACAAGCTCCTCGGGCGACTGCGCGTGGACTATCCGATCAAGGCGGACACGCTGCTCGGCGGCGGCATCGCGCCGAGCGTGAGGCTGCAGCGCGCGCTCGGGCGCCCGGGCGAGGTGCGCGCACACGATCTCGCGCTTGCCTGGGTGCACTGGAGCTGGTTCTTCGTGCCGCACGGCAGCTCGGCCTACATCCTGCTGCGCCACCGCTGGCACTTTCCGCGCGCCGCCTTCATGATGGCCGGGGTGTTCGACGTCGGACTCGTGGCGTACTGGGCGATTCCCACCGCGCCTCCCTGGTGGGCCGGCAAGGCGGGCCGGATGCCCCCGGTCCGCCGGATCATGGTGGAGGCGGGAGAGGACTTCTGGGGTCGCCTCTGGCGTCCTCTCTACGATTTTCTAGGCGGAAACCCCTTTGCCGCGATGCCTTCCCTCCATTTCGCCACATCCGTGATGGCCGCACACCTGCTTACAGACGTCGGGCACGTGCAGGGCGCGCTCGGCTGGACCTACGCCGCCTCGCTCGGGTTCGCCCTCGTGTATCTCGGGGAGCACTACGTGGTGGACCTGATCGCAGGCCTGGCACTCGCCGAGGGCGTGCGTGCCCTCGGCCCGGCGGCCACACGTGCGCTGGCGCCCGCCGCCCGCGCGTTCCAGCGACTCGAGCCGGGCGGCGCCTGATGGCTGAGCAGGAGCGGCTGCGCGCCGTCAGCCACGAGTCCGTCGAGCCCGAGCTCGAGCCGACGACGGAGATCGAACAGGCCGGGACCAGACTGCTCGGCGACCGGCGGCGCATGTTCACCGTGCTCGCCGCCTTCGTGCTGCTGATCGTCGGCATCTACGTGCTCCTGCCGAAGATCGTCGGCGTCAGCGGCTCGCTCAAGAAGCTCTCGGATCCGAGCTGGGGCTGGGTGGCGGTGGCGGTCGGCTTCAACGGCCTCTCGTTCCTCGCCTACGCGGCGCTCTTCCGCGGCATCCTCGGCGGGCGCGACGACGAGCACATCGTCCACAAGCGGCTCGACTTCGCCGCCTCGTTCAAGATCACGATGGCCGGGCTCGCGGCCTCGACCCTGTTCTCGGCGGCCGGCGCGGGCGGCGTGGCGCTCACCTACTGGGCGCTGCGCAAGGCGGGCATGGAGCGCCGCCGCGCAGCCTGCCGGATGGTGGCGTTCCTCGTGCTGCTCTACACGGTGTACGCCGTCGCGCTGATCGTCTTCGGGATCCTGCTGAACACGCCGTGGATCCACGGCAAGGCGCCCGTCGCCGGCACGATCGTCCCGGCGGGTCTCGCCGCGGTGGCTCTGCTCATCGCCGGGCTGATCGCGCTGATCCCGGGCGACCTCGAGCGCCGTATCGCGCGCCACCAGGACCGGCGTTGGGTGCAGCGCATGGCCACTGCGCCGGCCACGGTGGCCACCGGCACGCGCACGGCGATCGACTATCTGCGCCACCCGCGCAGCGGCGCCAACACGATCCTCGGCGCCGTCGGCTACTGGGTGGGGATGGTCGGGATCCTGTGGGCCTGCTTCCACGCGTATGGCGGCGGCGTGCCGTTCGGCGTGGTGGTGCAGGGGTTCTTCGTGGGCATGGTGGCCAACCTGGCGCCGTCGCCGGCCGCCGGTGTGGGCACGCTCGACGCGGGCATGATCGGCGCGTTCCTGCTCTTCGACATCCCCATCGATACGGTGTTGCCCGCAGTGCTCACGTTCCGCCTGGTGGGCTTCTGGCTGCCCATCATTCCGGGCGTGATCGCCTACTTTGCCCTGCGCCGGCAGGTCAACCAGTGGGGGGATGGAGAGGAAGAAGTGTCCTATACTTCAGAAAGTAAAGTAACAGCGGAGGCGAAGTGAGCGCACCTGAAAACGTGATCATCATCGGTAGCGGGCCCGCCGGATACACCGCTGCCCTCTACACGTCGCGCGCGGATCTGAACCCGCTCGTGATCGAGGGATTCATCTGGGGCGGCCTGCTCCAGCAGACCACCGACGTGGAGAACTACCCGGGCTTCCCGGAGGGGATCCTCGGCCCGGAGATGATGCAGAAGTTCCGCGACCAGGCCGAGCGCTTCGGCACCCGCTTCATCACGGAGGACGTGTCGCGCGTGGAGCTCTCGCGCAACGGTGGCCTGCACAAGGTCTGGGTGGGCGACGACCTGCACACCGCCCGCGCGGTGATCCTCTCGATGGGCGCCGAGCCGAAGAAGCTGGGCGTGCCGGGCGAGGAGGAGCTGGCCGCGCGCGGTGTCTCGTACTGCGCCACCTGCGACGCCGCCTTCTTCCGCGACAAGCCGACGATCGTCGTCGGCGGCGGCGACACCGCGATGGAGGATGCGATCTTCCTCTCCAAGTTCGCGAGCACGGTGCAGATCGTGCACCGCCGCAACGACTTCCGCGCCTCGCAGATCATGTGGGAGCGCGCCCGCGACACGAAGAACATCGAATTCGTCACGCCGTATGTGGTCGAGTCCTTCGGAGGCGACGGCGGCCTCAGCCAGGCCGTGCTCCGCAACACCGAGAACGACGGGGACCGGACGCTCGACATCAGCGGCGCGTTCGTCGCGATCGGGCACCAGCCCAACTCGGCGATCGTCGAAGGCCAGGTTGCGACCGACAACGACGGCTACGTCGCCACCGAGGGCAAGTCCACGCGCACCGGCATCGCGGGCGTGTTCGCCGCCGGCGACCTCGTGGACCACACCTACCGGCAGGCCGTCACGGCGGCGGGTTCCGGCTGCATGGCCGCGCTCGACGCGGAGGCCTATCTGCGGGATGCCCCCATGGTTCCTGAGGAGCACTGGGAGCATCACGAGCCCGCCTCAGCGCAGAGCTAGCACTCCGCGTACCATCGGCCGACGGCTGACTCGCCTTCAATAGCAGCGCCTACCCCGCGCAAGGCACACGCGCTCGAGCTGTTCTCGGGCCTGCCCCGGCACTACGACCGGGTTGCGGCTCTGTTCAGCTTCGGGCAGGACCCGCGCTGGCGGAACGCGATGGTGGGCGCCGTGCAGGCCGCGCCGGACGCGCGTGTGCTCGACGTAGCCACCGGCACGGGGCTTGTGGCCCGCGCGCTCAAGCAGCGATACGGCTGCCGCGTGGTGGGTCTCGACCAGAGCGAGGACATGCTTTCGCGCGCGCGGCCGCTCGTCGGCCCCGTCTACGAGGAGCTGGTGCGCGGCGAGGCCGAGCAGCTGCCGTTCGCCGACGGCGAGTTCGACGCGCTCACGTTCACCTACCTCTTGCGCTACGTGGACGACCCGGCGGCGACAATGCGCGAGCTTGCGCGGGTGGTGCGGCCTGGCGGGCGGATCGCGATGCTCGAGTTCTATGTCCCGCCGCGCCCGCTTCTCCACCCGGCCTGGTGGCTCTACACGCGCGTGGGGCTGCCCACGCTCGGGCGACTCGTGTCGCGCGAGTGGTACGAGGTGGGCCGCTTCCTCGGCCCGAGCATCGACGGCTTCTGGCGCCGCTATCCGCTCCCGCAGGTGGTGGAGATGTGGCGTGGCGCGGGCATCCATTCGGTGGAGGCGCGGAAGATGAGCCTCGGTGGCGGCGTGGTGATGTGGGGAGTGAGAGAAAACGGACGCGCATAGGGGAGTTCAGCGGCCGGCCTTCTACGCGCTCGCGCCGGGCGGCTGGCGCGACCTCGTCACGCTGCTTCACCCGCCCTACACCGCGTGGCATCTGAGCTACGTCGCGCTCGGCGCGGCGGTGGCGCCGACCCTCTACGGCAGCCGTCTCGCGGCGGCCCTCGCCGCCTTCTTCCTCGGCGTGGGTGTGTGCGCGCATGCTCTCGACGAGCTGAACAGCCGCCCGCTCCGCACACGGCTGTCGGACCGCACGCTCGTGGCCCTGGCGGTTGTGAGCCTCGCCGGAGCGGTGGCGATCGGCGTGATCGGGGTGGTGACGGTGTCAGCGTCGCTCGCGGTGTTCGTGGTCGCAGGCGCGTTCATCGTGGTGGCGTACAACCTCGAGCTGTTCGGCGGCCGCTTCCACTCCGACACGTGGTTTGCGGTCGCCTGGGGCGCCTTCCCCGCGTTCACGAGCTACTGGGCCAACGCGCTCACGCTGCGCTTGCCGGGAGTGGGGATGGCCGCGGCCTGCTTCGCGCTCTCACTCGCCCAGCGCCGGCTGAGCACGCCGGTGCGCGAGCTGCGGCGCCGGACGATTCATCTCAGCGGGACGCAGACTCTCGCCGACGGCAGCGAGCTGGAGCTCGACGCCGAACAGCTCGCCGCGCCGCTCGACGGCGCCCTCCGTGCCATGGCGGTGGCCATCGTGCTGATTGCTGCCACCGTGGTATGGACCCGCCTGTAGGTCTCTGCGAGACTCGGGCACATGGACTCGCGCGGCCCCGGACCGCGATCGGCGGCGTGCTCGTGAGCGAAGGCTCTGGCGATCCCGGGCAGGCGAGCCGCGACGAGGGGGCGGAGAACATCGCGATCGTGCGGCGCGTCTTCGAGGCGTTCTCCTCGCGCGACGTCGAATCGCTGATCGAGGTGCTCGACCCGGGCGTGCTGTTCGAGCCGGCGCCGACGTTCGCTCGCCCGCACCGCTCCTACCTCGGGCACTCGGGCATGCGCCAGTACTTCGGCGACCTCGCCGAGACCTGGGAGCGCCTCGACGTGAGCGTCCAGGAGTACCGCGCGGCCGGGAGCTACGTGCTCGCGTTCGGCCGCATCTACGCGTCCGGCGGCGGCTCTGTGGCCGACGATCCGGCCAGCTTCGTGTGGCGGCTCGAGCAGGGCAAGGTGGTGTGGGGCAAGGTCTTCAGGCGGCGGGGCGAGGCCCTCGACGCGGTGGGTTTGGCCGAATAGGCACACCCGGCCGGCCGTGCAAGGTTCGGCCAAGGCTGCTGCAACCTCCGCAGGCGATGGTCGAGGCCATGAATCGGCCCACCACCCAAACGAGGTGCTCCCGCATGATCTCCCCCCTTCGCCGGCCAACCCGGCTCTCCCCGCGCGCGTGGCGATGGCTCGTGGCACTGGCCGTGAGCGCGGCGGCCGCGCTCCCCGCCATCGCGGCGGCCCCGGCGTCAGCGCGTGACGCCGACGGGCACATCACCGGCACGCTGAACATGACCCTCGACGACACGTCCGGCGACTGCAACTCGAGTGACGAGCTGTACGGCGTCCACTTCAGCGGCGCCGGCCAGATCGACGACACCTGGCAGCGGAACCCGAACGGCACCTACGACAACCCCGACTCGAGCGTCTTGAACCTGAGCGGCAACTGGAACAACACCTTCTGCCCGAGCAGCAGCTACGGCGGCAGCGTGACCGGGACGGTGAACGGCTTCGACCTCGACAACGCCACCGGGACCGTCGTCGACTGGAGCTACGACGTCGAGCACCCCGGCCTGCTCGCGCTCAGCATGACCTTCCACGGCGACGGCAACGCCAACGACCCGGGCGGCACCTGCGGCGGCTCGGCTCCGACGAGCGCGACGATCTTCACCGGCATCAACTTCCCACAGCCCGCCGGTGGCGACGGCGTCGTGCACATCGACAAGACCCTCACCTACGGCGCGGCCGTGAGCGGTGAGGACGTGTACGCGGACCACTGGGTCGGCGGTGCGGACGGCTGCGGCGGATCGAGCACCGACGGCACGGTCGCCCACGTGACCGGCGACCTGACCATCAGCCAGCCGCCTTCCGCGGGCGGTGGTAGCCCCGGCCCCGGCGCTGGCAGCGGCTCGGGCGGAGGCGCCGGCGCGCACGCGGCGGGCAGTGCCAGCGGCGGCAGCGGCAGCGTGGGCAAGAACGGCAGCGCGACCGTCGGCTCCGTGAGCTGCGCGGGCCCCGGCTCCTGCTCGGCGAGCACCACCGTGAGTGGCACGCGCGCCGCGAAGAGCGCCAAGAAGAAGGCGAAGCCCGTGACCTATGGGCACGCCCGGACGACGATCGCCGCCGGCAAGAAGCGCGCGATCGCCGTCAAGCTCTCGAAGAAGGCGCTGAAGACGCTCAGCAAGTCCGGCAAGCTCAAGACGAAGGTCACGATCGTGATCACGAGCGCGGGCGATCAGAAGGTCACGAAGCACTTCGCGCTCACGCTGAAGCGAGCGAAGGCGAAGAAGCACTGAGGGTGGTGGGTCACCCCGCGGTGAAAGAGCCGAAGCGGGTGGCTAGCGCAGGTAGATCGGGTTGGAGAGGATCCAGGTGCGCTCGCCGAGCCGCACGTCGATGCGGTAGACGCCCGGCTCGACGGCTTCGTGCTCGAGCGCCGAGCCCTCGGCCGCCGCGATCTCCCGGCCGTTGCGGATCAGCCGGAGTCGCGCCGGGCGCGGCGTCGCGGCGCTGAGCGTCTGACCCGCGAACGGCGCCTCGGCCCCCATCGGGAGCTCGCCCCCGTTCGCGCTGAACGCGAAGCCGCGCGGCGGCGCCAGCGAGTCGACCGACATGTAGCAGCGACCCTCGCGCAGCGCCCCGAACACCAGCGCACGGTCGCGCTCCACCTCGCCGCCCAGCGGCTCCTCGCACATCACGTGGGTGCGCAGGAACCGGAACGAGCGCCTGTACGACATCAGCCGCACCGGCACGCGGCCACGGACCCGGTAGCCGACCTGGTGGGCGTCGAGTCCCGCGATCCCCACCACGCGCCGCAGCCCGCAGAGGCGGTCCCACTCGGCCATGTTGCGCTCGGGCGGGTGGTCGAGCACGCGCTGGGGCGTGGCGATGAAGCGCGCGATGTCCGGGATCGATGACAGCCGGTCCGCCGTATCGGTGACGAAGCTCCAGACCTCCAGCCCGGCAAGGCCGTCGCAGTCGAAGTCGGTCCACGGCATCCCGGCGATGCGGCTGAAGCGGTCGGACCCGCGCGAGAAGGGGTGGGCCGCGAAGCCGAAGCCGCCGCGCTCGGCCACGTCGGACACGATCCCCGCCGCCGCCTGGCGTCGCGACACCTCGCGGTCGAGCCCGAACGCCAGGTAGTGGTCGCGGTTCTTCGGGGTTACCTCCTCGCCCACGAGCACGAGCACCTCGCCGTGCCAGCGCTCCTCGCCGCCGCGCCGCGCGGCGAGCGTGTCGTGGTCGGTGAGCAGCACCACGTCGACCCCGTTGTGGGCGGCTGCCGCGGCGATCTCGGGCACCGTGCCGGTGCCGTCCGAGTGCGTGGAGTGCACGTGGATCACACACGTGACGTCATGCAGCAGTCCCATCGACTCAGCCTAGGGCAGAGGGTGAGTAGGGTTCAGGACATGCCCAATCCGAACAGCTTCGACGCCCGCGCGACGCTCTCCGTGGGCGATACCGACTACGAAATCTTCCGCCTCGACGCGCTGCAGTCCAAGTACGACGTCGCACGCCTTCCCTACTCGCTCAAGATCCTGCTCGAGAACCTGCTCCGCACCGAAGACGGCGACAACGTGACCGCCGAGGACGTGGAGAAGATCGCCCGCTGGGACGCCAAGGCGGACCC
>DASXCV010000184.1:0-3586 GCA_036491015.1 Thermoleophilaceae bacterium
GACCACCTCCCCGTAAGCGGCAGCGGGCCCTCCAGGGGCGACGGCTATCAGGGAGGCAGCGCCCGACTACGCGCGGGCGACCGAGATGTTCGGTCGGTGTGGCCGGGTGAGCCGGCGGCGCGACGTGTGGGCGGCTAGGACGACAGCCGCGGGCACTAGGGCGAGCACGAGCATGCAGGGCTGCGAGGAGAGCAGGGGAAGGTTGAAGGTGGCGTGCGCCGAAGCCGCGGCACTCGCTCGCCAGACCAACACGATGAGCCCCGAGAGCGTTGCGAGCGAGGCGCCGACGACCGGCGAGGGGAGCCGCCAGCGAGGCGCGTGTCCGAGCAGCGAGTCGACACGCTCGTTCGATATCCCCGCTGCTCCCGCAGGTGTAGCCGCATCGAACGCGAGCAGGGCGGAGGCGAGCGGTCCCGCCTCCCCGTCGCTTGCGCGCACGGCGGCCACGTCGGCCTTCTGCTCGGCGAGTTGCTCGTAGCGATCGCGCAGCGGGCCAAGAGCCGGCAGGAAGAAGAGCGCCTGGCTGAGCAGGCGGCCGCAGGCGAAGCGGAGCGGGTCGCGGCTCGAGCGGTGGCGCTCCTCGTGCGAGAGCACCGCCCCAAGCTCCGCTTCGGAAAGAAGCTCGAGCACGCCGTGCGAGATGTAGACGCGTGGGCGCACGTAGCCGGCGCAGAACGCCTGCGGGCTCGCAGCGTCGATCAGGGTCACTTCCGGGTGCCCGGGCAGCGGGCCGAGCACCGGAATGGCTCTCATGAAGCTGCGATACGCCCGCAGCTGGCTCCAGATGCCGCGCGCCAGGGTGGCCAGTACGATCGCGCCGAGCCCCGCCAGCGCCAGGAGCAGCGCGGCGGCCACGTTCACCGCGGGATAGGTGAAGTGCTGGCCGGCGATCACCACCATGTGGGTCGCTCGCGATGTGCGATGAACGGAGCCAGCCGCCGTCGCGATGGTCGCACTGGCGGCCGCCACCCCCACTGCA
The DNA here is from genome assembly GCA_036491015.1 of Thermoleophilaceae bacterium. Taxonomy (GTDB): domain Bacteria; phylum Actinomycetota; class Thermoleophilia; order Solirubrobacterales; family Thermoleophilaceae; genus JAICJR01. Next base: position 980 of record DASXCV010000184.1, read on the forward strand.
CCGAGCGCGAGCTGTGTTCGGAAAACGAGCCGGTCGCCGCGGCGGATGGGATGTGTGTCAATCGTTGCGGGCAAGACGCTGCAGCTGTCGGCGGCGTTTGGGGTCGAGCTCCGCGATTTGCCGGGCGAAGTGTCCGAGCGCCACCTCGCCGTACTGCTCGACCAACTGGTCCACTCCGGCTTGCGCTCTGAGATCAGCGTACTCGGTGCGCGAATAAACGGGGCGATAGATGTCGGTCTTGCCCTCGCGTCTGCGGGTCAGCAGCCCTTTGCTGTCAAGCCGCCGCATGATCGTCATGTAGGTGGTGTATGCGCGCGGACTCTTGGTCCGCCGGTTGAGGACGTCCATCATCTCGCGGACCGTGACCTCGTCCGGGTCCGAGTCCCACACTGCTTCCATTACCTCCGCCTCGAGTTCGTGGAGGGGCGGCGGCGGGTTGGTCTGCGCGCTCATTACGACACAGTGTAGTGGGTATCGAAGTTACTCATGGCTTGCCAAGAGACCACGGCGACTCCAGCACCGAGCAGCAGGTCGGTTCCCCACGCGACAGGTCCGACGGACGAGTAGCCGAGCACCCACGGACTGGCGGCAAGCCATGCGCCGCCTGCAATGCAGACCGCCGACGCCGGCCGCAGAGCCGTGATCATGAGGGCAAGAGGCACGAAGGCCATCGCGAATGCGATCGCGTTCGCCACTGCTGCATGGCTGGTCGCGAAGCCGAGCACCCAGGGCGACGTGGCGGCCAGGACGACCAGGGCGGACGCGACCACAGGACGCAGGTTCACGGGCATGGCGACCGGCGACTTGGGGCTCACTTGTGGACCTCCAGTGGTTGATGGCGAAAAGCGACGTAGAGCAGCCACAGCGACGGCAGGAGCAGGACCAGCCCCGCGGCGAGAGCAACGGTGACGGCAGTCAGCTCGGGGCCGCTGGCGGCGGAGTTCGCGACCGTCGCGTGGCCCACGATGCGTGGGTATTGGGCGAACGCCCAGCCCCACATGACGGCGACCACGGCGAACGCCACCGCGGCGCGAGCCAGGCCGTACTGGTGTCGCTTGAGAGCGGCACGCGCTCCGGCCAGGGTTGCCAGAGCGATCAGGGTCTCGGGCAGCGCGCGGTGCGTTAGTCCGTGGAACAGGTTGTGGGCGTCTACCGCGGCGACTGCGAGCGCCGCGAGAGCGAGCGCGCCGGCGGCTCCAACAGCCCGAACCCCCCACCTCTCGAAGGTTGCCGCGAGGTCCCGCTCGCCGGCAAGCCCTGACTCGACTGCGAGAAAGCTTGCCGCCAGCGCCGTGCAGAGTGCGACCGCGAGGGCGCCGATAGCGAGCTGGAAGGGCCCGATCCAGAATCCCAGCTGGCCGCCGCCTTTACCCGCGACGCCGCCGGCGATCGCGCCGAAGAGGAACGGGGCCGCGATGCTGGCGGCCGCGAACAAGCGTTGGAACAGGGCCCGGATCCTTGGCTCAGGGTTCACCTGTGCTGCGAAGGCGAACGCCGCGCCTCGCACCACTATCGCGACCAGCGCGAGCGTGGCGGGCAGGAACACCAGCGTGCCGAGCGCGCTGAATGCACGGGGGAACGCCGAGAAGAGCCCGGTGATGGCGAAGATCAGCCAGACGTGGTTGGCCTCCCAGACCGGGCCCATCGCCGTGGCGATTGCCTCTCTCTGCTGCGCGGCGCCAGGCCCGCGCGCGAGCAGATGGAGGATCCCCGCGCCGAAGTCGGCGCCACCGAGAACCGCGTAGACGGTGAGTCCGGCCCAGACGATCGCGATCAGCGCGACGGCCATCGTCAGCTTCCCGCCAGTTGTGGGAAGAGCGCGGCGGGCGACCCGGTGGCCAGGCGCCGCAGGCCCCAGACCGTTGCTGCCGCCAGCGCGATGTAGAGCAGCACGAAGCCGGTGAAGGTAGCGTCGAGCCCCGAAGCGGTGGTCACCGCGTCGCGGGTGCGCAAGACGCCGTAGATGACCCACGGCTGTCGCCCGAATTCGGACACCAGCCAGCCCAGCTCGTTCGCCAGGAATGCCAACGGCCCGCTGCCGACGATGGCGAGCAGCGTCCAGCGATCCTCGGGCCGCGGCCGGCCGCGGCCGCGGAGCCAGTACCACAGGCTGAGGGCGACGAGGAAGGTGCCGATGCCCACCATGCCGAGGAAGGAGAGGCGCACCGGGAGCGCCAGCGGCGTGCGGTCGCGCTTGGGGAAGGAGGACAGTCCGCGGACCTTCGCGTGCGCATCGTCAAACGCCAGGATGCTCAGCAGCTTGGGCACCTTGATGTTGAGCACGGCGTGGTCGTGGCCGGGAACCGGGAAGCTGCCGAGACTGAGCCCGGCTCCGCGCTCGGTGGGGTACTGCCCCTCGATCGCCGCCAGCTTCGCGGGCTGATTGTGGGCGACCGTGCGGCCCAGCAGGTCGCCGACGCCGAACTGCAGCGGAGCCATGATCGCGGCGGTCGCGAGGCCTAGCGCCAGCCCGCGCCGGTGGTAGGAATCGCGGCGGCCACGCAGCATGCCCACCGCATACACGGACGCCACTCCGAAGGCGGTTGCCAGATACGCGGCGATCGCCATATGGCTGGTCTCGGTCGCCCAAGCCGGATTGAACATCGC
>DASXCV010000185.1:0-4593 GCA_036491015.1 Thermoleophilaceae bacterium
GCCGTTCACCGGGCTCGACACGCTGCCGGCGCTCGGCGTGGTGCTGATCTCACTCGCCGTGCTGCTCGAGGACGTGCTGGTTGCGATCGTCGGCCTGATTTTCGGCGCGGCCGGCGTGCTGCTCGAGATCGTGCTCGGCAGCGCAGCGGTACACGGCCTGAGCTCGCTGTTCTAGAGCGAGCCCAGGCCGCGATTCCGCGTAGGACTACCGGCTCAGAAAGCCCCGGCGCCGTTCGGCGTGCCGAGGCCGGTCGGACCGTCGAAGCCCGGGCCGGAGGTGCACAGGTAGCTGCCGCTGCAGCTGCCGTTGCTGCCTGAGGTCACGTCGTTGAGCGACGTCGCGTGCGCGTACGGGAACGAGCCGTACGTGACCGACGAGGCGTTGCCCGCGAGCGCGTACACCGACGCGATGATCGGAGACGACGCGCTCGTGCCGCCCACCACGCCCCAGCCGCTGAAGCAGTTGCCGAGCAGCTTGTCGATGCCGGAGCAGTTGCTGTCGTAGACGTTCACGCCGCTGTTCGGGTCGGCCACCGCGGACACGTCCGCGACCGTTCGCTTCGAGCAGCCCGAGTCGGTCTGCCACGACTGCTTCGCCTCGTAGGCCGAGCAGCCGCTGCCCGCGCCGCTCCAGGCGCTCTCCGTCCAGCCGCGCGCATTCGACGCTCGCTGGAGCGTCGTGCCGCCCACCGCCGTCACGAACGGCGAGGCCGCCGGGTACTCGACGCCGTAGCCGCCGTCGCCCGAGGACACCGTGATCGCGATGCCGGGGTGGTTGAAGTGCGAGTTCGTGCTCGGGTCGGAGCTCGACTCGGCCCCGCCGTAGCTGTTCGAGATCTCGGTCGCGCCGAGCCGTGCAGCCGTGTCCTCGGCCGCGTACAGGTTGGCGTTGGCGTTCGAGCTCGCCTCGACCAGCAGGATGTGGCACTGCGGGCAGGTCGCGGACACCATGTCGAGGTCCAGGCTGATCTCCACCGCCCAGCTCTGGTTGTTGCTCGGGTACGAGCCCTGCGTTCCGCTCTGGTTGACCTTCTTGAAGCAGCCGTTCGCCGTGGTGCACGCGGGCAGCCCGTAGGTCGAGCGGTAGGTGCCGAGGTCGGCCTCGGCCTTGTTGTCGTCGTATGCGTCGACGATGGCCACGGTCTGGCCCGCGCCCGCGGTGCCCGAGGGCAGCGCGTACGCGCTCTGGATGTCAGGCGGGCCGTAGCCGCCGGCGGGCGCGGCAGCCGCGAGCGGCTTGTGCGCCGGCGTGCCCATGAACTTCATAAGACAGTGCGAGAAGCCGGCGCGCAGGTCGAGCGAGCACGCACCCGGCAGGATCGTGTGCGGCCGCAAGCCCGCGGCGGGCAGCTTGGCCGCGCCCGCCGGCGCCACCGGCAGGACGACGAATACAGCGACCGCTGACGCAGCGGCGATCGCATGACGAAGACGCAACATGGGCCCCTAGCCTTTCTCCACGCATCCCTGCTGAGACGTCGCATTGCGGCCGGTCTCCCGCCCGGCCGGCCCGGCAGGCGTGCCGGGCGCGGGAATTGTTACATGGCGCCGGGCTGGGCAAGCCCGTCAGCCGGAAGCGCACACCACCACCACTGGGGTGGGCACACCATTGTCCGCGCCTCTCGGCCGGGGGATGGTGCGCACAGTGGAACCTGACGACACCGGAGGTGCTCGTTGTTGACGCTTGCAACCGACTATCCGTTCCTGGACATCCTGTGGACGATGATCATCTTCTTCGCATGGGTGGCCTGGATCTGGATCGCGATAACGGTTTTCATCGACATATTTCGCCGTCACGACATCTCGGGCTGGGTAAAGGCTCTTTGGGTCGTGTTCGTGATTGTGCTGCCGTTCCTCGGCGTTCTGATCTACCTGATCGCGAGCCACGAGGGGATGGCCGACCGCAACATGCAGCAGGCCCAGCAGCAGAAGGACCAGTTCGACTCGTACGTGCGCGACGCTGCCGGCGGCTCGGCGGCCGAGATCGCCCAGGCCAAGCAGCTGCTCGACGCGGGCACGATCAACCAGCAGGAGTTCGACCAGATCAAGCAGAAGGCGCTGGCCGCAACTTAGGCGGTTAGGCTCGCTCGCGGTGCGTCCCACTGCCGAGCAGATCGAGAGCTATAGGCGTGACGGCTTCGTCGTGCTCGAGCGGTTTCTCGAGCGCGACGAGGTCGAACGCCTGCGCGAGCACTTCGCCGCCTGCTTCCAGCACGAGTGGGAGACGGGGCTGCGGCCAGACGAGGTGAACTACGTGCCGGGCGAGACGCCGCCCGACCTCACGCGCCAGCTCTGCAACGCCTGGAAGTCCGACCGCACCGTGGCCGCCACCGTGCTGGCCGAGCGCAACGCGGAGTTCGGGGCGCTGCTGGCCGGACTACCCGGCCTGCGGCTCGCCCAGGACAACCTGATCTGGAAGCCGCCGTCGAGCAAGGCGCTGCTCTGCCACCAGGACGCCGCCTACCTCGACCACCTCGATCCGCCCAACATGACCACCTGCTGGATGGCGCTCGACGACACGAGCGCGGACACCGGCACGATCTTCTACGTGAAGGGCTCGAACCACTGGCCGCACGCCCGGCTCGGCGGCGAGTTCCACGCGCCGGACGACTGGCTCGCGCACGTGCGCGCGTCGATGCCACCGGACACGGAGCTCGAGCTCGTGCCGATCGAGGTGCCCGCGGGCGGCGCCGCCTTCCACGACGGCTGGACGTTCCACGGCAGCCCGTCCAACGAGCGTCCGGACCGGGAGCGGCGCTCGGTGGTGAGCCACATGATCTCCACCGAGACGCGCTGGAACCCCGACCACCAGCACCCGGTCTACTCCAGGTACCGACGGCCGGGGGAGACCGAGATGGACGACGCGTTCTTCCCGGTGATGTGGCTGGGCGGCGGCTAGAGCCGCCTGGCCGCGGCCGGCTACTGGCTGACCGGGCCCCGGGGGGCGCCGCGTTGCGCGCCGCCGAAGCGGCCGCCGCGTTGTGTCGCGCCGAGCCCTTCGAAGCGCGGTGCCCGGCGTTCCTGGAAGCTGCTCACGCCCTCGGCGAGGTCGGGCCGGCGGAACGAGTCGAGCATCAGCTCGTTCGACTCCTCGAGCGCGCGCTCGAGCGGCGCGTCGAGGTGCGTGTACACCTGCTGCTTCATCGTCGCCATCGAGCTCGGGGAGCAGTGCGCCACGAGCTCGCGGGCGTAGGCGAGGGTCTCGCCGAGCAGCTGGTCCGGTGAGTAGACCCGGTCCACGAGTCCCATGCTCGCCGCCTCGTCCGCGAGCACCACCCGGCCGGACAGCAGCAGATCGAGCGCGCGTGAGGGGCCGACCAGGCGCGGCAGGATCCACGACATCCCGTGCTCGGCCACGAGGCCGCGCCGCGCGAACGCCGTGGTGAGCTTGGCGCCGGCGGCCGCGAAGCGCAGGTCGCACATCAGCGCCTGCACGAGGCCGAGCCCGGCGGTCGCGCCGTTGAGCGCGGCGATGATCGGCTTGGGGATGGTGAGCGGGAACGTCTGCGCCCGGGAGAGGATCGCCTCCTCGCCGGGGTTGATGTCGCCGCCGCTGATGCCCTCGAGACGCTCGAGGTCCGCTCCCGCGCAGAAGCCGCGCCCGGCGCCGGTCACGACGATCACGCGCACGTCCGGATCGTCCGCAGCCCGCTCGAGCAGGTCGAACCAGAGCTCCTGCATCTCGGGTACCAGCGCGTTCAGGCGTTTGGGGCGATTGAGCGTGAGCAGCGCCACGCCGTCGCGCAGCTCGTAGAGCACCGTGGCCTCGGTCATTCTCAAAGCGTAGGAGAATGCGCGCATGAGGCTCGCGCGGGCAGAGGTGGGCGGTGCGCCCAGGGTGCTTGTCGACGGCGGCGATGGCGCGTACGCGCTCGCCACGGTCGGCGGCGCGGAGTTCGCGGACGTGCCGCAGCTGCTCGACGCTGCCGGGGGTGACGCGGGGCGGATCGAGCCGGGCGCCGCCACGCCGGTTGACGAGGCGAAGCTGCTGCCGGCCGTCGGCGCGCCGAGCAAGATCCTCTGCGTCGGACGCAACTACGGCGCGCACGCGGCCGAGCGGGGCGCCGCGGTGCCCGATCACCCGATGATCTTCGTCAAGTGGCCGAGCTCGCTCGCCGGCCCGTTCGCAGACATCCCGCTGCCGCCGGAGTCGAACGAGGTGGACTGGGAGAGCGAGCTGGCGATCGTCGTCGGCAGGCGGGGGCGGCGCGTATCGCGCGAGGAGGCGGCGAGCGTCGTGTTCGGCTACACGGCCGCGAACGACGTGACCATGCGCGACTTCCAGCGGCACACCCAGCAGTTCACGGCGGGCAAGGGGTGGGATCGCTCGACGCCGCTCGGGCCGGCCACCGCCGCTGCCGGCGAGCTTGGCGGTGCCGCGCCGGACCTGGCGATCCGCGGTCGCCTCAACGGCGACACGGTGCAGGACAGCCGCACGGCCGACCTCATCTTCGACGTTCCCGACCTCATCGCCTACATCACCATCTGGACCACCCTCGAGCCTGGCGACGTGATCCTCACCGGCACGCCCGCGGGCGTCGGCTCCGCGATGGAGCCGCCGCGCTTCCTGGCCGACGGCGACGTGTTCGAGGTCGA
>DASXCV010000186.1:0-2368 GCA_036491015.1 Thermoleophilaceae bacterium
CGGTAGACCGCGAGCACCTCGTCGGGCGCCGGGGCGAGCTGCGGATCCTCGCCGCCCCACAGCACGACCGGCGTCATGACGTAGCCCGATCGGGTCGGGTAGTCATCGAGCAGGCCGACCACGCTGTCTGGGCCGAGCCGCAAGCCGAGCTCCTCGTCGAGTTCACGCAGCGCGGCGTCCAGAGGTGTTTCGCCGTCGTCGAGACGCCCGCCGGGGAGCGCCCACTGACCGGCGTGCGCCCGCAGCCGCGACGCTCGCCGACACAGCAGGAACGCCGCTCCGCCGGCCACGCCAACCATCCGGCCGTCCAGCGATCGAAGTTCATCAGCGGAGAGCTCTCCCGGCACTTCGGACATGTCGATGTCCGCGGCTCCGAGCGGGTCGCCGTCGTGACGCTCGGCGTCGCTGTCCACGAGCACCACCGCCACCGCGGCGTGACGGCGCCCGTCAAGCGCGTGCCGGCGGCGCTCATGCGCGCTCAGTGCCGCTCCCAGCCGGGTGCGAAGGTCAGCGGTGTAATCGATCATGACACTCGAGAAGGCGGGTCCGGCCGACGACCGCGATCGTACTCGCGCGGCGTTCGGGTAGCGTCCTCGTGTAGCGGCCGACCGCGAAACGCGCGGCCAGACGGAGGCGGCGTCGTGCGAACCGAAATGAGGAGCCGAATTGAGTCTCTACGCAGTTGTTAACCCCGCCACCGGCGAGACGGTGAAGGAATACCCCACGATGGGCGATGACGAGCTCCGCGCCGCGATCGGGCGAGCGGACGAGGCGCACAAGACTTGGTCGGCTACGACGACTCCCGCCGAACGCGGCGCACTCATCCGCCGCGTGGGCGAGCTTCACGTCGAGAAGCGGCAGGAGCTTGCCGAGATCATCGTGCGCGAGATGGGCAAGCCGATCGAGCAGGCCCTTGGCGAGGTTGACTTTGTCGGCGAGATCTACGGGTTCTACGCCGACAACGCCGAGGACCTGATGGCGGACGAACCCGTCAAGGGGTTCGAAGGAGACGGGACCGCGATAGTGCGGCGCAGCTCCCTGGGAGTGCTGCTCGGCATCATGCCTTGGAACTTCCCGTACTACCAGGTGGCCCGTTTCGCCGGCCCGAACCTGGTGATCGGCAACACGATCCTGCTGAAGCACGCGCCCCAATGCCCGGAGTCGGCTGAGGCGATCCAGCAGATCTTCGACGAGGCCGGCTTCCCCGACGGCGCCTACGTCAACATCCGCGCGACCAACGAGCAGATCGAGTGGGCGCTCGCCGATCCACGTGTGCGCGGAGTCTCGGTGACCGGCTCTGAACGCGCCGGGGCCGCCGTCGCCGAGATCGCCGGGCGGAACCTCAAGAAGGTCGTCCTCGAGCTAGGGGGCTCCGACCCCTTCATCGTGCTTTCAACGGACGACCTCGACAAGACCGTCGCGGACGCCGCCGCCGCGCGGCTCGACAACACCGGTCAGTCATGTAACGCGGCGAAGCGATTCATCGTGGCCGCTGAGCTTTACGAGCCGTTCCTCGAGAAGTTCAAGCAGAAGCTGAGCGCGGTCAAGCCGGCCGATCCCACGTTGGACGATTCCGAAATCGGCCCGCTGTCCTCGACGGTGGCCGCCGACCGTCTCGAGGAACAGGTCAAACGCGCGGTCGACCAGGGCGCCACGGTCGCGGTCGGCGGCAGCCGGGACGGCAACTTCTTCGAGCCCACGGTCCTGACCGACATCACCCCTGACAACGACGCGTACCGGGAGGAGCTCTTCGGCCCCGTGGCGCAGGTCTATCGCGCCTCGTCCGAGGAGGACGCCGTCAAGATCGCGAACGACACGCCGTTCGGGCTCGGCTCATACCTGATGACGACGGACTCCGAGCAGGCGGAGCGCGTCGCCGATCAGATCGACGCCGGCATGGTCTACGTGAACATCGTGGGCGCCGATAGCGCAGAGCTTCCCTTCGGCGGCACCAAGCGCTCGGGCTTTGGCCGAGAGCTCGGGAGCTATGGCGCCGACGAGTTCGTCAACAAGAAGCTGATCCGCATCGCATAGGTCGACCTTCGGCCGTGGCTCAGCGGTTGTGGTTCACGACCTCGACGTTGTGCCCGTCGGGGTCGAGGACGAACGCGCCGTAGTAGCCCGGGTGGTAGACGGCGCGCTCGCCCGGACCGCCGTGATCCTCGTAGCCCGCGGCGAGCGCGGCGGCGTGGAACGCCCGCACGGTCGCGTCGTCCTGCGCCGGGAACGCGAGGTGGACGTGCTCCGTCAGCGGCCGCTCGTCGTCGATCAGCGAGAAGCTGAAGTCCTCACCGACCATCTGGACGCGGTCAGGCTCGTCCACGCCGATCCGCAGGCCCGCGTGCGGGGCGATCGTCGTGTAGAAGCG
>DASXCV010000187.1:0-8426 GCA_036491015.1 Thermoleophilaceae bacterium
CATCGCCGAGCACGGCACCGACGAGCAGGTCGAGCGCTGGCTGCGGCCGCTGCTCGAGGGCGAGATCCGCAGCTGCTTCTCGATGACCGAGCCGAACACCTCCGGCTCGGATCCGACCGGCCTGCGGACGAGCGCCGAGCTCGAGGGCGACGAGTGGGTGATCAACGGGCACAAGTGGTTCACCTCCGGCGCGGTGGGAGCGTCGGTGGCGATCGCGATGGTGGTCACGGACCCGGATGCCGCGCCGCACAAGCGCGCGAGCATGATCCTCGTGCCCACCGACACGCCGGGCTTCAACCTCATTCGCCCGGTGCCCGTGATGGGCCACGACGGCGGCCCGGGTCACTGCGAGATCCGCTACGAGGACTGTCGCGTGCCGGCCTCGAGCACGCTCGGCGAGCGTGGCGCGGGCTTCAAGATCGCCCAGGACCGCCTGGGCCCCGGCCGCATCCACCACTGCATGCGCGCGGTGGGCGGGGCGCAGCGGGCGTTCGAGATCATGTGCCGGCGCGCGAACGAGCGCGAGTCGTTCGGCAGCAAGCTGGGCGAGAAGCAGTTCGTCCAGGACTTCATCGCGCGCTCGCGCATGGAGATCCACGGCGCCCGCCTGATGGTGCTGCACGCGGCCTGGAAGATGGACACCGAGGGCAAGCGCGCGGCGCGCCAGGAGATCTCGATGATCAAGGTCGTGGCCGCGAACATGTTCATGGACGTGCTCGACCGCGCGATCCAGGTGCTGGGCGCACTCGGCGTCTCGGACGACACGCCGATCGCGCTGATGTGGCGGCAGGGCCGCATGCTGCGGATCGCCGACGGTCCGGACGAGGTCCACAAGATGGTGATCGCGCACCGCGAGCTCAACCGCTTCAAGGTCGAAGAGCCGCAGCCCGTCGCGACATGACGGACACCGCGGCGCCGTCCTCGGCCGCGCTCGGCCTGACCGACGAGCAGCAGCAGTTCGTCGAGTCGATTCGCGACTTCTGCGCGCGCGAGTTCGGCACCACCGAGAAGCTGTCCGAGCTGACGAACGGCTTCACCGACCCGCACAACCACGAGCTCGCGCGCAAGATGGCCGAGCTCGGCTGGTACGGGCTCTGCATCCCCGAGGAGTACGGCGGCTCCGCCGGCAGCTTCCTGGACGCCACGCTGTTCCTCGAGGAGTTCACGCGCGGGCAGGCGCCCGTGGGCGCCTACGCGGTCACGCTGATCGTGGTGGGAGCGCTGGGCCGGTTCGGCACCGAGGAGCAGAAGAAGGACCTGCTCGGGCGCGTGGCCGAGGGCGGCACGCTGGCGATCGCGATGTCCGAGCCGGAGTCGGGCTCCGACGTGGCGTCGCTCAAGACGAGCGCTGTGCTGGACAACGGCGAGTGGGTGCTGAACGGGTCGAAGATGTGGTGCTCGTTCGCCCACAAGGCGAGCCACGTGCTGATCGTCTGCCGCAGCGAGCGCACCGACAACCCGCACGAGGGCATGTCGATGATCCTCGTGCCGCGTGAGACCGAAGGCTTCACGATCACCCCGATCGACACGCTCGGCGGCGAGGACACCAACGAGCTCCACCTCGACGAGGTGCGCGTGCCGGAGGAGGCACTGCTCGGGACGGCGGGCCAGGGCTGGACGCAGCTGATGGCCGGCCTCAACAACGAGCGCGTGATCCTCAGCGCCACCGCGCTCGGGCTCGCCCAGCGCGCCTTCGACGACGCGCTCGCCTACGCCAAGGAGCGGCGCCAGTTCGGTCGGCCGGTGGGCACCTTCCAGGCGCTGCAGCACAAGTTCGCCGAGATGGCCACGGACCTCGTGCGCACGCGGCTGCTCGTGCACTGGGTGGCCCGGATGACAGACGAGAACCCGGCGCGGATGCTGCCCCAGGAGGCGTCGATGGCGAAGCTGGCGGCCACCGAGCTGGCCAAGCGCTGCGCGCTCGACGGCCTGCAGATCATGGGCGGCTACGGCTACGCCACCGAGTACCCGATGGAGCGCCACCTGCGCTCGGCCGTCGTCACCACGATCTACGGCGGCACGTCCGAGATTCAGAAGAACATCATCGCGAAGACGCTCGGCCTCTAGGGGCCTCAGGCCGCGGCGCTCGCGTGGACAGCTCCGTGAGGTAGCGGCGCCAGGCGGGCTCGACCTCCGAACGGTGGGCGCCGAACGCGCCCTGGATCGCCATCATCGGGCCGTCCCGGTGCGGCTCGGTCGCGAGCCTCACGCAGGCGCGCCGGCCCTGCTCCCGCTCGAGCAGCCCGAACACGGTGCCGCCGAGCAGCATCGCGTCGCGCGTGCTGGGGGGAAAGGACGGCTTGCCGCCCTCGTGCATCCGCCGGGCGATCGCCGGGCCGAGAAACCGCGCCTGCCCGGACAGCCAGGCGGCCGCGCCCTCGCAGAGCCAGGCGTAGCGCACGTAGCGCCGGAAGCTCCCCGTGTTGAACGGCGGCGGGAGCAACGGGTTGTTCGCGCCCACCACGAGGTGCGCGTACTCGTGCAGCGGCGCGAGCTGGATCGCCTCGCGCGAGCCCGGCACGTTCGAGGCGCGCTCCCGCAGCACGTGCGGCGCCAGCACGTGGATCTCGCGCGCGGAGAACCAGCCGGAGAAGTAGCGCCGGCTGGCGGGGGCGGCGAACAGCCGCGCCAGCGGCAGCCACGGCTGCGCCAGGTAGAGCTGCGCCGGCCCCGGATGGATCACCACCGCCACGTCCCACGGCGTGACCTCGAACAGCTCGTCGAGCTGCGCCCGGAACCCCTCCAGCTCCTCGAGCACCGTCGTCGCCTCCTCCGCCTGCTCGCTTTCGTGGCGGGCGGTGAAGGAGAGCGACTCGGTCTCTACCCAGGGCACGCGCGTACTCTGCCACGCGCGCGGCGGGGCTTACTGCACCTGCGCGAAGCCCGTGACGAGGCAGGCCACCGAGCCGCCGAGCGGCGAACCGTGGTCCGGGTCCGGATCACCCGAGCCCGGGGGCGGGTAGTTCTCGCTCGAGGCCAGGTAGTGGATGTACACGACCTGCCCGGCCTGGTTCGTGTACATGATGTCGCGGTACTCGCCCTGGGTCGGGCCCATGTTGTGCGGGCTGTCGGCGATCCCGAAGTCGTCGATCTGCACGTCGCCGCCGTCGCCGTGCGACTCGATGTCGGAGTGATCGACGCTCGTACTGGCGAGGATCCGCAGCAGCCCGCTGCTGTTGCAGCTCGCCGTCAGCGTGAAGGTGCCGGCGCTGTAGAGAGTCGTCTCGCCCGTGCCCGCCTGCGCGCGGAAGTCGATGTGCTGGTTGCGCTGGTAATCGGAGGCGGGATGGCCGCCGAGTCCGGCCGAGTTGTTGGCCACCTGCGCGCTCAGCGCGAGCGTCGCGCGCTTGGCCTTGCCCGCGGTAGTCGCGTACTTGGCGCGCGTTGCCTTGCCGGCTCTCTTCGCGAAGGTCGCCCGCTTGGCGAGCTTCACGACGCTCGTGACGGCGGTCGGAGCCGCCGCTGCCGTGGCGCCGCCCACGACCAGAGCGACGACGACTGCGGTGACGATGGGCGAACTGAAACGACGGGCGATGCGCCTCATGCGCGAGCCTCCTGGGACGGTGGAAGGGGTACCGGTGCAGGCCTTTTGGGGCCAACCCTTGGCTGGCTACAGGCTAGCCGCTCGGCTAGCGGTGCGACTGCACTTCCACGACCTGCTGGAAGGTCGGCCGGTTGATCCAGGGGATCAGCGGCTGGGTGACCGCGCCCAGCGGGCGGAACATCACGCTGTCGTAGCAGGTTTGGCTTCCCTGCTGGCCTTGCGCCGCACACACGTCGTCCTTGTAGAGCGACGACGCGGGCGTCCGGGCGGCCTTGATCAGCGAATTCAGGAGCTCGCTGCGGCAGCCGCGAATCATGCGTTTGCGTGACTGCCGACCGGTGTGCCCGGCCCCGCAGTAGATGCGCGAGTACTTGCCGCGCTCGCGGCGGCCGAGCAGGCGCCGCAGGTCCTTCGACACGTAGCCCCACCAGCCGTCCTGGTAGGCCGAGCCGAGGTGCTGGCCCCCGTTGTTCGGCGCGTTGTCGAGCGAGATGACGTTCTCGATCTTGTCGAACACGTCGCTGCCGAGCACGGGCTCGAACTCCGCGTGCAGCCACAGCGGCCACCACGCGTCCATGATCCGGATCGCGTCCGAGTTCTCGTAGTGGCCGTCCTTGTTGCGGTCGATCCGGTGCGAGCCGTCCGCGTGCCACGCCTTCAGCTCGGCGAGGGCGTGGGCGGCCGTCGGGCTCCCCGGGTTCCCGAGCAGCTTGAAGGCGAGCGGCAGCAGGCGGTTGGCGCGCAGGTCGATCGTCCCCGCGTTCTCCATGGCGTTCACCACGCCCGCGAGCGTCGTCTTCTTCTTGCCGGCCACCTGCGGCTTGAGGCCCTCGTCCAGCATCTGCGAGCGGTAGACCGGTCCGTAGCCCCACTGGCTGTCCGAGGCGCGGAAGCCCGGCGCCTGCTTGTTGTTCCAGCTCGTCATCCAGTCCTGGTCGACCACCTGCGGGTGCTGGCTGAACGGGATGTAGGACGCGGTGTTCAGCTGATCGTTGAAGTTCTTCCAGAGGTACTTGCTCTTGCCCCAGACCGGCAGGTTGTAGTTCGGGCCCTTGGGGCGCACCGGGTCGTTGCCGGAGTTGTAGTAGGCGGTGTGCTTGTTGTCGACGTAGAACCAGTTGAACGCGTAGCCGACCTTGGACATCGCTTCCTGGAAGTCGTGCGCGTTGTGGATCAGGTCCGGGTTGTTGATGTCCTTGAAGCCGAGCGCGGAGTCGACCTCGTGGAAGTAGGTGGTGCGGTCGGTCACGTAGATCACGGGCTTGCCGTTCACCGTGGCGCGGCCGGACACCAGCCCGAGCGGCGTGCGCTGGGCGGTGAGCGTCTCGCTGCCGGCCGGCGTCGAGTCGGCGAGGTTGGGCGTCCAGTCGTTGTGCCGCGTGAGCGTCTCCATCTGGCGGCACGAGCCCTTGTATAGGTAGTAGCTCGAGTCGATCGTGGGCTTGGCGCCGTTCGGGGCGCAAAGCGGAAGCGCCCAGGTGTCGGCGATGTCCTCGCCCGCCGAGGTGGCGCTCCAGGCGTAGTCGTCGCCGTGGCCGAGCTCGACGTAGAGGTTCACGCCCGGGAAGGCCGCGCCGCGGGCGTCGATGCCCGGGCCGTGCACATCCTCCTCCATCAGGATCTGCGGAGCGAAGTAGCCCACCTGCGGACCGAAGACGGCGAGCGGGTGGCCCGACACGGAGTGCGCGGCGGACACCACGAGCGCGTTCGACTGGGCGTTCGGGAACGCGAACAGGCCCTGGAGGCCGTCGGCGAGCGGGGTCTTGCTCGTCGCGCTCGCGGACTGCGCGCCGTCGTCTGCGGACGCCGACGAGGAGTGGCTGATCCCGTGCCCGAGCGTCGACTTGAACGAGCCTGGGTCCGGCAGCGCCATGCTGCCCTTGGCCGCCCGCTTCGGGAAGTTCTCGTAGTTGAAGTGCTTGCCGTTGTGGATCGTGGTGGGCGCCTCGGGATCCTCGGCCTCGCGGAAGTCGTGCCACACCTTCGGCCCGTTCTTCGCGCCGAAGCGCTTCTTCGCCGCCTCGTACACCTGGGCCGAGCCCAGCTCGCCGCCGCCGCCGTTGCCGAAGATGCCGCCGACGAGCGAGGCGGTGGCGATCAGGTCCTCGGGCACGAAATTGGTCGGGCCCTGCGGCTGGCCGATCGCCGCGTACTCGCCCGGCATCTTCAGCGGGTCGAGCCGCGCCTCGGCGATGTACTGGTTCACGCCGTCGATGTAGTTCACGACGTCCTGCGCGACCTGGTCGCCCGAGGCGCCGTAGAGCGTGGTGAAGTCGTTCACCTGCTTGGTCAGGTCCGCCTCGGTGTAGGGCGCGCTCGCCCACTGCTCGGCGTCGAAGGCCTGGTTGCCAGGCGCGCCGCCGGCGAACGAGGTGAGCTCCGCGCGGCCGAGATGGCGGAGCACGTCGATGAAGAAGAGGCGGTCCTCGGCTGTGGCGTAGCCGATACCGAACATCGTGCCCGCGCGTGTGGTGCCGTAGATGTGCGGCACGCCGAAGGCCTTGTCGCGCACGATCGTCACGTCGGGACGCGGGCTCTCCGTGCTCTCCGCGTCGCCCGGCTTGACGCCGAAGGTGGCGTCCTTGAAGTAGTTCGGGATCTGCGCCGCCGACAGACCGGGCGCGCCGTAGATCAGGTTGCTGTACATCCCGAGCTGGTCGTCGAAGTGCGGCGGGCGCGTCTTGTTCGCCTCGAACGCCGCGAGCTGGGGCAGGTTGTCGAGCCCGTTCTCGCCCGGCGGGAGGATGTTGCGGAAGCCGCCGCCGTCGTTCGCGCCGTAGGGCTCAGGCTGCGGGCCGCTGCCGCCCACACCCGGCAGCGGGAGCGGAATCGGCAGGGGCAGCTGCGCCCAGGAGGACGAGCAAAAGGCCAGCATCACGAGGCATGCCGCCGCCGTTCCCGCAAACAGACGTCGCACCGTGGGCGGGCACCCTAGCGGGCCGTTAACCACCCGTGCGCCACTTCTTCACCAGACGGCGGACGAGCCACCGCAGCTCGTCGTATGCGGCGGTGTCCTGGTGCTAGGCGAAGACCGGAACCGCGTCCGAGGCGATCGCCTCGATCTCCGCGGCGGCGCGCTCGAACTCGTCGTCGGAGAGCACCGGGGTGCCCTCGAACGGGAGGTCGCGCTGGATCTCAACCCACGAGCGGCAGCCGCCGTACTCGTCGCGCACCTTGACGGTGACGGGTCGAGGGATGCGGTAGGTGCGGAGCACGATCACGTGGAGCGGGTGGCGGCGCTTCCAGGCCAGCCGCTTCTCGGCGTAGTCGGTGGTCCACACGTAGTACGGCGACAGAGCGTCGACACAGCGGCGGTCCGTGATCAGGTAGCTCGAGGCCACCTCGGCCCAGGCGCGGATGCGGACGCGCTCCGGCTGCGGAATCCCACCGTCCTGGATGAGCGCGCGGGCGGGCGGCTCACCCTCGGGCCACACGCCCTCCTCGAGGGCACGGCCGAGCTCCGGCTTGTGCGACTCGCGGACGAGATTGCCGGCCTGGTGGTCGAACGTGGGATAGAGGAAAAAGCGATCGTGCTCGATCTCGAAGTGGCGATTCTCCTCGCGGATCCCGCCCTTACGCAGCGTCAGAAGCTGCTCGCCCTCGGCGAGAGCGCGCACAGTCACAGCCCATTCTTTGAAAGCGATTGGCATAGAAGAGGAAAACCTCCAACCGCGCCCGGTACGAACTGATCGGCGGATCGGCGCGGAGGGCGCATTCTACGTAAGCGCCCCCAGATTTCAAGGGATTAACTTATGTGACGTCCGTCACACATATGTCATCAGAGTATGTATACTGTGGTTCATGGCCGCTCAAGATCGCAATAACCCGACTCGCCAAGCCTCATCGGATTCGGACTACTCGCTCATGGAATTCATGCGCGACTTCCCGGATGACGCCGCCTGCCTAGACCGCCTCTGGCGCGACATCTACGCGCCCGATGGGCACCACACCCATTGCCCCAAGTGCGAGCAGGAGCGGAAGTTCCATCGCACCACCACCAGGGCGTCCTACACCTGCGACACGTGCGGCCTGCACGTTCACCCGATGGCGGGGACGATCTTCGAGAAGTCCACGACCTCTCTACAGCTTTGGTTCTACGCCATGTACCTCATGGCTAGCACTCGCTGCGGAATCTCCGCCAAGCAGATGGAACGCGAGCTGGGCGTGACCTACAAGACCGCGCATCGAATGATGAAGAAGATCCGCACCGAACTGATGACCGACGAGGACGACGACCGACTGTCGGGCGACGTGGAAATTGACGAGACCTCTTGGGGCGGGAAGCCGCGTCGGCCACTCACGCGGACTGAGGCTGCCGCATTCCGTGAGGCGAAGACCACCGTGCTTGGCATGGTGGAGCGCGACGGCAAGGTGCGCGCTCGCGTGATCGCTTCGCGTCGTGGTGCCGTCCTTAGTAGAGCCGTGAGGGCGAACGTCAACCCCACGTCAATCATCTACACGGACGATTGGTGGTCGTACCGACCGCTGCGGCGCGAATACCTCGCGCATCGAGTCATCAACCACTCGGCTGGCCGGTACGTCGACGGCAACACGCACACCAACACCATCGAAGGCTTCTTCGGCAACCTCAAGACCGGGGTGCGCGGCGCGTACAAGAAGGTGTCTCCGCGCTACCTGCAGTCGTACCTCAACGAGTACACGTTCAGGTACAACGCTCGCCGTGAGCCGGGTGCGCTGTTCGCTCAGCTGCTAGCTCGCGCTGCTGGTAGCTAGACCAACAAAACACCTGCAAAACGGGCAAAAAAAGACCCGGCCCACGAAGGGGCCGGGTGAGTGAAACACAAGTCTACCCACATATCGGACAAATGGGTTGCCAACTTGAGAAATCACCACCCGGCAGGCTTCGAAAGCTTGCCCACGG
>DASXCV010000188.1:0-21782 GCA_036491015.1 Thermoleophilaceae bacterium
CAAGCGCTCGCGCACGCCCTGCCGGACGCCCGCGCGCTCGAGGCGCGCGCGCCGGACCTCGACGCGTTCGCCCGCCTCGCCGCGCAGGCACGGCCGCTGATCGACTCAAGCACTCCGATTGCGACGAGTGCGCGCGGACCGGCCGCCGCCATCGCGCCGATCACCGTGCCGCTGAAGGCTTTCGCCGACGTGCTCGGCCCCTACGGCGCGGAGATCGTGGAGGCGCCGCTCGGCTTCACCAGGTGGGGTGACTTCCGCTACGACTTCGGCAAGGGCGCCGGCCACAAGGCCGTGCGCTTCTCGATGGTGTTCACGTGCGCGCACGCGCGCGATCCCTACCCCGCGCCCGGCGCCGCGGGCAAGGAGCGCTCGCCATGCCCGTGAGAGACAGGCGGACACTCGTCGGCGCGTTCGTGACAGTCGCGGCCGTCGCCTTCGTGCTGCTCGCCTGGCAGCGGCCCAATCCGTTCGCCACCCACGAGACCGTTCATGCCCTGTTCGCGGACGCCGGCGGCCTGGCCGCGATCGGCGCCGACGTTCGGATGGCCGGCACGACCGTGGGCAAGGTCACCGGCCGGCGGCGCGTGGGCGACCACGCCGAGCTCACGCTCGAGCTCCACCCCGGCACCGCCACGATCCACCGCGACGCGCGGGCCGAGATCCGCCCGCGGCTGATGTTCGAGGGCACGGCATACGTGGACCTCAGCCCGGGCTCCGCGTCCGCACCGAGGCTCGGCGCCGCAGTGCTTCCCCTCGCACGGACGCGTGTGTATGTGCCGATCGCGGATGCGCTCGAAGTGCTGCGGCCGCGCTCACACGCCAACCTGCGACAGCTCTCCCGCAGCCTCTCCGAGCTCACCGGTGGGCCCGTGGCCGGGCAGATGCAGAGCGCACTGCGCGCGGCGCCGGCACTGATGCGCAGCGCTGCCCCGGTGGCTGCTGCAGCCCGCGGCAGCCACTCGCGCGAGCTGCGCGAGGCGATCACGGGCCTCGCCGCCACCACGCGGGCCGTGGCGGCGCAGGCCGGAGCGCTGCCCGACGTCGAGGACTCGTCCGCGCAGACGGCGCAGGCGCTCACCGGCACGGCGCTCGACAGCTCGCTCGCAAAGCTTCCCGCCGTGACGGCGCGGGTGCGCGACACCGCGAGCGCGCTGCACGGGGCGATCGCGGAGCTCACGCCACTGGCGGCGGACCTCCGCCCCGCGGCCGCCCAGCTCGCGCCGACGATCGCGCGAGTCAAGCCGCTGCTGAGCGCGGCCAAGCCGGCGCTTGCGGGCGCCGGCCCGCTGATCCGCAACCTGCGCGCAGGGCTCGACCCGGCGCCCGCATACGCGCCGGCCGTGTCGGCCGCGATGGCGGCGATGGAGCCCACGCTGTCGACCGCGAACGACTCCCTGCTGCCCGCGCTCGCGAAGCCGACCAGCCTCGGCACGCCCGCCTACCTCGCCTTCCTCGGCCTGTTCGCCGGCGGCGGCGGCGCGTCCAGGCCGTTCGGCGTCGACGGGCAGGGCCACTTCATGCGCTTCGGCCTGCGCTTCCTGACCGGCGCTGGACAGCCGCTGCCGCCCTGCTCGCTCCTCGCCAAGGTGAACCAGCAGCTCGCCGACCAGCTCTCGAACGCCGGCGGCTGCACGCCATGAGGCGCGGCCGCGCATTCGGACGGCCCCGGCCGCTCGGCAGGATCGCGATCGTGGGCCAGGCGCTGCTCGCCCTGGTGCTGATAGCGCTGATCCTGCACGAGGACGGCGTGCGCCTGCCATTCGCGAGCTCGGGCGACTGGCACGTGGAGGTCGCGTTCAGAGACGCCGGCGGCCTCACGGGCTCGCAGCACGCGCCCGTGCTCGTGGCGGGCGTGCCGTCGGGTCGGGTCGAGTCCGTGCGCTACGGCAACGGCCTCGCCCTCGCGCGACTGCGGCTCGGTTCGTCTGCGCGCGGCGTCGTGCACACGGATGCGGTGGCCACGGTCGAGCCGCGCTCCGCCCTCAACGACCTGACGGTGAACATCGCGCCGGGCTCGCCGTCTGCTCCCGAGCTCGTGCCGGGCGGGCGGCTAGGACCGGCGCACGCGGTCGCACCGGTGGCGCTCGACCGCGTGGTCGACGTGCTCGACGCCGACACGCGCTCCCAGGTGGCGGTGCTGCTCGACCAGCTTGCGGCGGGGCTCCACGGGCAGTCCGGCCCGCTTCGCGGCGCCGCCGCGCAGCTCGCGCCCACGATGGTGTCCGCAAACCGCGTGACCAGCCGCCTCGCGCGCCGGCGCGTGCTGCTCCGGCGACTCGTGGACTCGGTCGACGCGATCGCGAAGCAGGCCGCGGCGCACCGCTCGTCGCTCGCCGAGGCGCTCCAGGCCGGCCACGACACGCTGGCCGCCACCGCGAGCCACGACGCCGCGCTCGGCAAGAGCGTGAACGCGCTACCCGCGACCCTCGCTTCGCTCGACAGCGCGCTCACCCGGTCGGGCACGCTGGCATCGCCGCTGCGCTCGGCACTCGCTCGCCTGCGCCCCGCGGCGAGGAGCGCGCCCGCCGCGCTCGCCGCGGTCCGCACTGCCGCGCCGACGTTCGCCGGCCTGGCGCGCGACATCACCGCACTCGAGCGCGAGGGCTCCGCGCCCTCGGCGGACCTCGCCGCGATCGCGCCGCTGCTCGCGCCGACCGCCAAGGCCGTGCGCGGCCCAGTGGCGCGCGTGAAGCCGATCGTGGACGCCGTGAACGAGCGCAAGGAGGGCGTCGGCCTGCTCGGCGAGCGCTTCAGCGGCGTTCTCTCCACCAACGACGCCAACGGGCCGATCCTGCGCGGCCTCGGCACCTTCGAGCCGTTCAACCCGGCGGACGTCGGCTTCCCGGGCGCGACCGGCGCGCAGCGCGCGGCGCTGGCTGCGAAGGCCGTGACCGCGCTCACCAACGAGTGCCTGACGGACAACCAGCTCGCCTGCCTCGTCCGCTACCTCGTGCCCGGATTGCCGGGGGCCGTCCGGTGACGCTCAACACCTCGAGGTGGACCGCGCTCGGCCTCGCGCTCTTCGCCGCGCTGTCGGCGGCCGCGTTCATCTACCTCTCGGGGCGGACGGGCGGGCCGGGTTTCGGCGGCGCGTCCCCGTACAAGCTGCGGGTGACGTTCGCGGATGCGGGTGGGATCTCGAAGCGCTCGGACGTGCTCGTGCACGGCGTGCCGGTGGGGCTCGTGGGCGGAGTCCACACGCACGGCGGCGTGACCACGCTGACCCTCGACCTGCGCTCCAGAAGGCTGCCGCTGCACCCCGACGCGAGCGCGCGGATCGGGCAGAAGACCCCGCTCGGTGAGAGCTTCGTGGACCTCGATCCCGGCCGAGCGGCCGGCGCGCCGCCTGCGCCGGGCGGCTCGATTCCCGGACGGCCGAGCGTGGATATCGACGAAGCGCTGAAGCTGCTCGACCCGGCGGGCCTGCAGAGCCTGCGCGACGTGAGCGCGACGCTCGCCCGCGGTGCCGCCTCGCCCCAGGCCTCCGCGCAGGTACGGGCCGCCACGCAGGGCCTGAGCGCCGCCGTCGACGGTGCCGACCGGCTCGCGCAGGCGCTCCGCGGCCAAGAGGGGCAGATCTCCCGGGCAGTCGGCAACTCACGCACGCTGCTCGACGGGCTCGGCGCGCACGACGCGAGCCTGCGCTCCCTGGTGCGCGACGCCCGCGCGACGCTGGCCGCCACCGCGGCCGAGCACGAGCCGCTGCGGACCAGTCTCGCGGCGCTGCCCGGGCTGCTGCGCCGCACGCAGGTCACGCTGGCTGACGCCAGGCCGCTGATCGGCGAAGCGAAGCCCGAGGCGGACGAGCTGGGAAGCGCCGCGCCGTCGCTGTCGGCCGCGCTGAACGAGCTGCCGCCGACGATGCGGGCCGCGCGCTCGGCGATCGCCGGCGCGCCGTCGCTCGAGAGCGCCGCGCAGCCGGCCCTTGCGTCCGCGCGGCGGGTACTACCCGTGGCAGCACCGGCGATCGAGCAGCTCGGCCCGGCGCTTGCCGACATCGTGCCGATGGCCCGCTACCTGGCGCCGCGCGCGAACACGGTGGCGGCGTGGTTCGCCAGCACCGCGGACCTCGGCTCGCACGGCGACGCCAAGGGCAAGTGGGCGCGCTTCTTCGTCCTCCTCGACCCGGCAACGGCTACCGGCGGCGGCCCGGCACCGCGCGGCAACTCCTACACCAGGCCAGACGACGCCGCGCACAACGCCGCCTACGCGGCCAACAGCTACCCGCGGTTGCTGCCGTTCGGGCCGGCGCTGAGCGGCGGCGGCTCCTCTTCCAACGAGGGTCCGTAGAGCTCGCTCGTCACACGCGTCCAGGCGCCGTCGCCGAAGTAGTTGCCCGCGTAGGCCTCGCCGCCCTGGGATGTGGGGATCAGAGTGGCGGGCAGGAAGGTCGGCGCCAGGAGGCCCACGCGGGGTGAGCCCGCGGCGGGCATGTCCGAGCGCCAGGGCGCGCCAAGCGCGTCCGTGAACGGGCTCGGGCGCGCCAGCCGGTTCGCGATCGAGCTGGGCGAGGTCCCGCCGCCGAGGCCGTCGAGGAGGGCGAGGCCCGTCACGTATCCGCGCAGCGCGTCGAGCGACGGGTGCTCGCCCGGATAGAGCGCGGGGATCGCGCGCACCAGCGCGAGCGCGTCGCGCGAGTCCACCTGCACGGCGCTCGTACCCTGCACGGCGCCGACCCTGCCCTCCGTTCCGCTGCCCTCGATCAGGCGCTCGGACAGCACGCGCTCGCTTGCGAGCGTCACGGCGGAGCCCGCCGAATGCGGGAGCCGGCCGAGGCGGTGTAGCGCGGCGGTCTCGCCGGGCACGTCGGCGTCTGTGCCGTCGAGCACGAGCGCGGCGGTGCGCCGGCGGTCGAGCAGCCACGCCAGCCGGGCGGGCGAGGCCCCGATGAGCGCCTTCGGAGCGAGCACCACGAGCCGCGCGTGCGTCCGGGCCAGCTCGGCGCGCAGGCCCTGAAGGCGCCGCTCGCCCTGATCGTCATCCGGCACGATCGCGCGCACCACCCTCACTCCGGCCTGCGCAGAGGGCAGTACCTGCTTGGCCACCGCCTGGCCGAGCGCGACGCCATCGGCGTAGGGATCGGCGGCCAGGCGGAACGCGCGCGGCGCGGGCACCGGGTCGACCGCGGGGTCGCCGATCAGGCTCGGCAGCCCGGCGCGCCCTGCTGCCGCGACGGCGCCCTCGGCCCCGCTGCCGCAGGGCACGAGCGCGAGTGGACGCTGCCCGCCGAGCGCGGAGCGCGCGACCTGGCCCGCGCGGCCGGGAGAGCCGCCGTCGTCGAGGGCGCGTAGCGCGACCTTGCGCCCCCCTTGTACGCCGCCGGACGCGTTCAGGCGCCCGAGTGCCAGCTCGAGGCCGAGCAGATGCGCGCGGCAGCGGGCTGCGCCCGGTCCGCTCAGGTCGGCAACGGACAAGACGTCACGCACGGGCGCGCCGGGCGCCGGCGCGACGCCGACCGTCAGCTGCACCGGCGACGGCGCCGGCTTGCCGTCCACGCGCAGATACGCGTACCAGTCGCCGTTTTCAGGGATGTCGACCGGCGCCGACCAGGCGCCCCCCTCGCCCCGATGGAGCACGGCGTTCACCGAGCCGCTGTGGCATGCGCACGCCAGTCGCACGCTCAGCGAGCTCGCACGTCGCGGCGGCAGCACGGCGAAGACGTTGTGGCCCGTGCGAGCGGGCGCAAGCGTGGTGCCGGCGGTGCCGCCAGGCAGGAGCGCGCTGGCGATCGCGGGGCCCGGCAGCAGGTTGCCGTTCTCCGCCGGCAGCGGGCGCCCGCGTCCCTGCGCGAGCCCCGCGAGCAGCGCGGCCAGCAGCAGGGTCGTGACAAGCAGACCGCTCTCGATCCGCACGACGCCGAGCCGCACCTCGCCGCGCCCGGTGCGCGCCCGCCAGGCGGTCACGGCGCCGCCGATCGTCGCGAGCACGACCACCGCGGTCTTGATGAGCACCACGCGCCCGTAGTCCGACCAGCGCAGGAAATACCAGCCGTGCACCTCGCGGATCGCGGACACGGCACCGGTGACGGCCGCCGCCCCAAGCGCGGTCGCGCCCACCCAGGCGAACGCCCTGGCCGCGGCGCTGCTCGCCACCTCACCGCCGCGCGTGACCAGCACGAGCGCGATCAGGCCGCCGGCCCACACGCCCGCGGCCAGCACGTGAATCGCCATCACCAGCACGGGCCAGGTGCTCCCCTGGGCGAGCACGTGCCCGCTCAGCGCGTAGCTGAGCAGAAGAGTGAGGCCGCCCGCGCCGTAGAGCGCGCGCCGCAGTCGCGGGCGTCGCAGCCCGAAGCGCCCGAGCACGAGCGACAGCGTCGCGAGCACGGCCATGCGAACGATCGCCGCGATGCCCGTGCCCGATGCCGTGAGCAGGCCGAAGTTGAGCCCGCGAGACGCGCCTGCCGAGGCCTCGGCGAAGATGCTCTCCGACGCCGCAAGCAGCGCAACGAGCCACGCGATCGGCAGGACCGCACCAAGGCGCTCGCCCGCCACGCCGGCGCCCGGCACCCCGCGCCGCCGCAGCACCAGCACGAGCAGCAGGCCGCCGAACAGCACCGCGCCGGCGGCCAGGCCCAGCCAGCGCGCCACCACCGACGCCGCGCCCTCCGCGGCCGCACTCCCGCCGCGGCTGCCGCTCAGCCCGCCGCCCAGCGTCTCCACACCCGGCGGCGGCGCCCCGTGCGGCCCCGCGACGCCGAAGGAGAAGTCCCCCGACGTGGTGTGCCCGTCCGTGCCGAGCGCCACCCAGTGCACGCGGTACACGCCGGCCGGGAGCCGCGACGGCAGCGGCGAGCTGAGCTGGCGCCCGCCGGACGCCGAGCGCAGCCGCCCCACCCTCAGCACCTTGCCGTGCCTGTCCCGCACGGTGAGCGCCGAGCCGCGCGCCACCGCCCCCTCCGAGAAGGCGAGCGTGATCTGCGCGGGCGCGTGAGGCGAGACCACCCCTGGCGCGGGGGCGGCCGTGTCGAGCAGTGGATGGGCGACGGCCGCCGCCGGCCCGGCGCACAGGGCGCCGAGCACGACCGCGGCCACCACCAGCAGGCGGCGCATGGGCGGAGCTACTTCCGGGCCTTCGCCTTGGCGCGCGCCTTCGCACCCCGCGGCGTGATCTGCGGCGTCGCCGGGCAGATCCCCGGCGGGCAGACCCAGATCATCGAGTGCGGCTTGTAGAAGCCGGCATCGGGCGATCCCGGCCAGTCACGCCGGTTGAAGTTCACGCCCAGCGCGCCGGTCTTCTCGTCCCGGAAATCGTCGTCGTAGCTCAACTTGCCCTTCGGCGAGATGTTCACCGTGTAGAGGCGGTGATCGCCGTCGATGCCCGACCTGGCCACGAAGTAGTCCGAGAACGCGAGCCTGTATGGCACGCCCTTCTGATCCACCGAGTGGTTGTCGAGCGCCGCCCAGTGCGGTCCGCCGCTGGTCGGGTCATGGACTACGAGCGTCGAGATCAGCCGCGGGCAGTCAGCCACCTGCTGGCCCTTGGCGATCTTCTGGAACACCTGCATCCCGGTCAGGTCCTTCTTTCCGTCGCCATCCAGGTCGACGCCCCGCGACAGGTCGCACGTCACGTGACCGTCCCGCGCCGACTTGATCAGCTTCGAGATGTCGATGTCGTAGACCAGCTTGACCTGCCCCTGGTCGAAATAGTTGTCCGCCAGCGGCACGCGTCCCTGGACCGCGCGGAACAGGATGCGATTGTTCGGCGCCACCTGGTGCCAAGCGCCGCCGGCGCAGCCGCCCGGCTCGTCGAGGAACTTCGAGTCGCTGCCCGCGGCGAGCTCGGAGAGCCCGTCGTTCCAGACCTGCACCCAGTCGTTGCTCGAGTCGCCCTTCAGCTTCGTCACATCTGGCGTGAAGAAGATGCCGCCGCCGCACATCGAGCCGGCGAACACCCCCTTCGACTTCTGGCCGCCCTTGTAGCGGGTGGCGTCCGGCCAGGTCTTCGCATCCTCCATGATCCCGTACTGCTCGTGCGCCCGCTGGGCAGGCTCGATCGGGCCGTTCGGCATGTGCGCGACCGACACCAGCTTGGGCTTTGCGGGATTGCTCGTGTCCCAGATCCTCACCGTCGGGCGGAACGCGTACTTGTCCGCCGTCTTGATCGGGTCGAGCACGATCTCGCGCGGCTCCGCGTAGTCGGCCGTGACCATCCGCTTCAGGTCCTGGCGGATCTGGATGCCGTGCGGGTTGGCGCACGTGCCGAGCGGCCTGCCCTCGCGGACCGTGCAGGGCTCGGGCACGCCGTTTGCGTTCCCCGTCAGCACGCCGCCGATGTTTCCGCCGGGCGTCTCCGACTCGAGCACGAGGCCCTTCTTCGCATCCGGCTTGAAGGTCACCACCTCGCCGGGCGAGCCGCCGAAGTTCGCCTCCGGGCCGCCCATGTAGGTACCGATGAAGCGCCCGTCACCCACGGCGTCGTAGGCGTCGGGGATCGTGCCGTTCGGCGTGTCCTGCGGCGGCACGATGTTCTGCAGCGTGAGATTGGGGATGTCCTTCGCGCTGAGGATGAACGTCGTGTCGTTGAACAGGCCGCCCGCGATCACCGGCTCGCCGTTCAGCCACTCGTACTGCATGTGGTGCGCCTCGGTCTCGACGCCCCACGGCAGCGGCAGCTGGACGAAGTTCACCACCTGTCCGTACTCGGGGTTCTCGGATCCGTTCAGGTCGACCTTGCGCTCATCGATCACCTGGAAGCCGTCGAGCCCGGGCAGGAACTGCGGGTTCAGCAGATCGGTGATCCCCTGGGGGTTGATCGTCGCGTTGTTGATCAGCTGGCCGACCTCGCTGCCCTCGAGATCCGCGGCGTTCTGTTTCGCCGACCAGACGATCAGATACTCGGGCTTCGCCAGCGGGTTGGGCTCGGGGCCCTTGCCCGCCTTCCAGGCGGCTTCGGCCGCGTTCCAGGCGACGACTGCCTTGTTGCGGTTGTCGAGCGCGCCGTCGGCGAGGTTGTTCTTCACCGACGTCGTGGTGGCGGCCCGCGTGAGCGTATTCGCGAGCCACTGCGGATTGATCGGCAGATCACCGGGATCGGTCGGGCCGGTCGGGCCCGAAGGTCCGGTCTGCCCGCCGAGGAGGCCGCCCACCACCGGGAGGTCCGCGCGAGCCACGCCTGTGCCCGTTATCGCGGCTATCACCGCGACCAGCCCCGTCCAGCGGACGAGCCGCTGCCACCACGATTTCCCCTGCCAGTCCATCGCTTAGCCTCCTGTACGCGGACGGCGCGGAGCCGGACCCCTGCCGCCCTATGTGGAAATGGTGTGAGTCCCTGCTCCCACCATGTTCTCGATAAAATCGGTCGACATACTAGACAATGTCCTCCGGGGATGCTTGCCGGGCCGCCTGCCCTGTCCCGTTGGCCCGCACGAAGACCGTCGCGCCGACCAGCAACTCGAGCGAGTTCACTCCATCGTCGAGCAACGTGGCGCTGCAGCGCGAGCCATCCCCCAGCCGGAGCTGAAGCTCGATGCGGTCTGCGATGTGTTCGAGCCGCTCGACTCTGGCGGCTATTGCGCCGACGGCCTCGTGTGCCAGGACCGCGGCCGACACGCCGGCTCCTGGAGGCTCATCAGAGGGACCAGGCCCGGCTGATCCGGCCGTGCTCGAAGCTGAACCACCAGCTCTCGAACGGGAGCTCGAGCACCGTGCCGTCCGGACGCGTGCCCCCCACGGCTACGAGTGCCACTCCGAACTCCTCGTCGGCGCGGACATAGAAAGGCTCCGCGCGCAGCTTGTCTCCCTCGAACTCTCGTGCAGGCTGATCGCCGAGCCAGCGCTCGATCTGCTCGACGTGCGAGTGGACGGGGCGGTCGGGAAGTTGTTGAGGGGATGCGGTCATCGCTGCGCGTGGTAGGTCACAGCGAGTGATTCTACACAAACCTGGTCGACTTTTAGGTGAATAGCGGGCCGGCCCGCTGACGAACCTACGGGATGTGCGTGGTCGGATCCGAGGCGGAGCGCTGATCCGGCAGGTTGATGTCGACCCCCGACGGCGGGTCGACGTGGCCGGCGAGCAGCGGGTCGTCGGTCTCGCGCATCCATCCTTCAAGTCGCCCGCGCAGGTCGGCGAGCACATTTGCGTATTCCTGATCGCCGACGAGGTTGTTGGCCTCGTTCGGGTCGAAGACGAGGTCGAAGAGCTGCTCCCCGGGGATCTCCCGCTCGGCCCATCCATTCCGCAGGAGCAGCTCCTTGCTCGGCCCCTCGTCGGTGTTGGGCAGCACGGGAGTGCGGCGGTCGCCGAAGCGCCGGATGTACTTGTGCCGGGTCGTGCGGATCGCTCGCTGCGGCTCGTAGGCGGCGTGCCAGGTGGAGCCGGCGAAGATCTCGCCGCGCACCTCGGTCGCGGCCCCGCGCACCAGCGGGAGCAGGGAGACGCCCTGCAGGAACGCCGGCGGCTCGATGCCGAGGTACTCGCAGATCGTCGGATAGATGTCGATGTGGGACACGAGCGAGTCGAGCACGTGGCCGCCGTGAAACGGCGCCGGCCCCCGCAGGATCAGCATCACGCCGAGGCCGCGGTCATACAGCGTGGCCTTGGCGCCCGGGAAGGGCATGCCGTGATCGGTCGTAAAGATCACGAGCGTGTTGTCGGTGAGGCCGGCGCTCTCGAGCTCGTTCAGCACGAGCCCGACGCCATGGTCGAGCGAGCGGGCGCTGGCCTTGAACGCGGCGATGTCGGCCCGCACCTCGGGTACGTCGGGCAGGTTCGGCGGCGGCTTCGAGTAGCGAACGTCGCGCAGAGAGCCGGGTCCGAGGAACTCCCGATGGGTCTCGAAGAAGCCCACGGACATGAACAGCGGCCGCTCGCGGCGGGTGCGCAGCACCTCCATCGCCAGCGGGGCCACGGACTCGACGCGGGTCGTCGGGATCTTCATCACCTCGTCGTAGCCGATCGCGGCCGGGTCCTTCGAGATGTGCTGCTCGCCGA
Source organism: Thermoleophilaceae bacterium (assembly GCA_036491015.1). Classification (GTDB taxonomy): domain Bacteria; phylum Actinomycetota; class Thermoleophilia; order Solirubrobacterales; family Thermoleophilaceae; genus JAICJR01. The sequence continues at coordinate 10,933 of DASXCV010000188.1, forward strand.
TCAGGATCGACGTGTAGCCGACGTCGCGAAGCGTGTGGACGATGTGGTGGCTGTAGTCGCGCAGCGACCAGCCGCGGTGGGCGAGGCCAAGCATCCCGTTCGTCTGTGTGTACTGGCCGGTGAGCAGACAGGCGCGGCTGGCCGAGCAGGTTGGTGCCGCGCAGAACGCCTGGCGAAAAAGGACTCCCTGATCGGCGAGCGCCTGCACGTTCGGCATCGGCACCTGCTCGCCGTACGGCTGGAGGTAGCGCCCCGTGTCGTGCGAGTGCAGGTAAAGGATGTTCGGAAGCTGTTCCAATTTCCAGGGTAAGTCGATAGCTTTAGTAGAGATGGACTCGGCGCCGCGTCCGATGCTCTCCTACCTGGTCTGCGCGACCCCTCGCAGCGGTAGCACCCTACTGTGCCACCTGCTCGACCAGACGGGCATCGCGGGGCATCCCGAGGAGTACTTCGAGGCGCTCAAGCACTCCGGTCTGCCGCGCCGCCCGCACGAGTACTTCGATCCCGATCGTCATCACAACATCGTCGAGCGCCTGGCATTCCGCGAGATGCCGAACGCGGAGCCCACACCCAACCCGCTCTGGCAACCGGAGACCTACGACCGCTATCTGCACTGGGCGATCGCGGAGGGCACGACCCCGAACGGCGTGTTCGGCGCCAAGCTGATGTGGGGATACCTCGGCGACTTTGCGGACCTGTTGCGAGGCGTCGAGGGCATGGCGGGGCTGCCGGTGCCGGAGCTCTTGGGCCGTTCCTTTCCCGGCCTGCGCTACATCCAGATCACGCGCCAGGACAAGGTGCGTCAGGCGGTGTCGCTGTGGAAGGCGGTGCAGACACAGGCCTGGCGCCAGGAGGCGGGCGGCGAGCATCGGGTCGCATCCCAGCCGCAGTTCTCGTTCCGCGCGATCAACTACCTCGTGCGGCTGCTGACCGCACATGACGCTTCGTGGGACGCCTACTTCCTGGGGCTCGGCCACGAGCCGCTCAAGATCACCTACGAGGAGCTCGCCGAGGCTCCCGAGCCCGTCCTGCGCGGCGTGCTAGGCCACCTCGGGATTCCAGCGCCTGACAACCTCGCCTTCGAGGCGCCCCGCCTGTCGATCCAGGCAGACGAGATCTCAGAGGACTGGGTACGCCGGATCCACGAGCACCTGGCCGCACTCGAGACCGAGCCCGCACCCCCGCCGCTCGAGGTGGGCTGACCCGCCGCGGCGCTAGTCGCCGGCGCCGGTCACCAGGCCGCCGCCGAACGACTTCACCTCGGTCCCCGCGGCCTCCGCCAGGTGCGTCACGCCGAAGATGTCCTCGTTGGTGCGCAGCAGCGAGTAGGGGTTGTACCCAGCGGGGTCGCTGCTGCCGGCCGTGATGAGCGGCGACACGAGCAGCGCGCCGGATGAGAACGCCACCTCGAGCAGCCCGTTCTTCTTGTAGGCGGGTGAGGCGAGGATCTGGGGCACGAGCTGTGACAGGAACGCGTCGGCGGCCGCGGTCCCCCCCACGCTGCCGTCGGCACAGGTGGGCTCTGAACCGTCGTGGCAGAGATTCGGGGCGATGTACGAGAAGCTCCCCGTTGTCTTGGCCGAGGCGAGATCGGCCGCGAGCTTCGTCAGCGGCACGTCGTTCTGAGCGCAGTCGCCGAGGTCGAGCAGCGAGTGGAAGTAGACGAACGGGTTGTGCCGGGCCGCGTACTCGTCGCCGGGCCTGCCCTGCTGGGTGTCGTCGGGCTGGCCCGACTGCGGGTGGAGGCAGGTGGCGGTCGGCTGCCCGCCCGCATCCATCCCCTCCAGGTACGCCCTCCACGTGTGGCGGGCGCTCGTGAGCTGGTCCGCGAACGTCAGCGTGGACACCGGATAGACGCAGCCGGCGCCCGACACCACGCCCTTCTTGTCGACCTTGGCCGAGTTCGGGAACTCCGAGTAGGTCGTGCAGCCGGCGCTCGTCTGCGCGTTGGGTGGCTGTCCGCTGACCATCGCGATGTAGCTCGGCAGGTCGGAAGCCGCGGGCAGCTGCTGGTAGCCGCTCAGCAGCTCGCCCTGCGGCCGCAGCTGCTGGCCGGCATAGGCAGCGGTCGGGTCGTAGGCGACGGCGAGCGAGATGAGGAAGACGTGCTTGACCTTCGAGCTGCTGGTGGGGGTCGACGGTGGCGCAGGGTTGGCCTTCGCGTTGTGGTGCGGGGTGGGCGTGGGCGCCGGGGTCGACACCGCAGGCGCGCTCGTCTCGGTCGCGGTGGTCTGCGGAGCTGTCTTTCGCTCGCTCGGGTGGCGCGAGGCCGAACTCGGTGCGCTCTGCGTGACCGGGACGGGAGCCGCGGTGACCGCGGGAGCCACCGCCGCCGCTCGCGACAATGCCGCCGCGGCCGCGAGCGCGTCGGCGCGGTGGTCGTCGCGGAACGCGCCGCCGATCACGAGGCCGGTGGCGGTCACCGACACGAGGCCGAGCAGAAGGAGGCGCGGGGTCTTCACGCGCCCGGCTCGACCACCTCGACCGCCACGAGCGAATGGCCACAGCGCCAGCAGAACGCCGCGCCGCGCGCGTACGGTGCCTCGCACTCCGGGCACGCACCCGCCACGCCGCTGTCCTCGGCCTTGATCGCCTGCTCGAGATAGCCGAGCTCTGCGTCCACGCGCTGGAGCTCCGCCACCTTTCGCTTGAGCACCTCCATCTGAACGCTGTCGCGGATCACCATCTCGTAGACGAGGCCGCCGAGGTCCGATTGCATGACCGTGAAGCGCTCGGTGAGGCGCTCCCGCTTGGTCGCGAGCTCCGCGTCGTGGCTCATGGCTGCCCCGCCCCGGTGTTCTGCCCGCCGCCGGACCCCGAGCCTCCCACCACCACTTCGTCAGGCAGCCCCTGCGTCTGTTGCTGCAGGTAGCTCTTGCCCGTCGAGTTCTGGAGCTTCTTGACGAGGTTCGTGTCGTTCTTGACCTTCTGCGCGCTCGGCTTCGACCCCGCAACCTGGTGTGCGGTGCCGAACTTCGTCTTTGAGAGCGCCTTGTGCGCGTGGCCTTTCGCGGCCCTGCTCTTCTTGGCCACCGCGGTGCCGGCTGCCGCGCTGTTCGGCGAAGCCGCGGTGGCCGCACCGGCGACAGCCGGGCGCTGGCTCCTGAGCGCGTCGATCAGCTGCTGGTCGTTCGAGCCGCCGCCCTTTCCGATCAGCACCCCGGCCGCCACGGCGAGCGGAAGGAGGGCAAGGAACAGGGCCGGAGCATTGGCCGCGAGCCAGTGGCGCCGCCGGGGTGCCGCGGCGGTCGACGCCGGCGTAGCACGCCCACGCCGGCCCGATCGCGAGAAGTAGTCGGCCGCCGGACTCGGAGCGTTGCGGTTGCGCGTTCCACAGCGCACGCAATAGCGCTGCTGCACGTCGAGCGGGGCTCCGCACTCCTCGCAGCCGTGCGGCAGCTCGCGTCCCGGACGGGGCGGGCTCTCGGTCGGAAGGGCCTCGGCGCTTGAGAGGTTCACGGTCGTTCTCCTCACTTGAAGGTCGTCGGGGGTGCTTCCACCCGCACCGTCGCGCCACGGGGGTTGCCGATAAGACTGAGATGGACGGCGGCGCTCCGGCCGGCGCCGAGCTGCTTGAGCAATGCCCGCCCGGCGGCGACCAGCCGTTTGCCGCGCGTGGCATACCCGTAGACCACGAGGCCGTACTGCGGCACGCTCGAGCTGTTCGTGACGGTCGTGCCGCGCGTGGCGAGCGCGGGCAGTCGCAGCGGACGGGCTGTGACCGCCGGACGTGCCCCCACCCGCGCCGTCACGCCTCGCACACGCGCGCGCGTGATGAACACCCACGTGGCCTCGGCGCCGGGCGCGATCGCCGGGATGTGGGTGGAGAAGTAGCCGAGCCCCGCGCGGCGGTTCAGGTAGCGGCCGTGAGCAGCACGCAGCGCGATCGGCAGATCGTTGAGCGGCCGGCCGCCGCGGTTGCGGAGCAGCACCGCGATGGCGGTGCGCCCCCCGCGCCGGACCGAGCTCACGCGCTCCACCTGCACCGACGGGCTCGTCCGTGTGACAAGCACGCGCTGGCGCGTGGCGAGCAGCCTCTGCGCCTGCACCTCGGCGCGGGCGCTCTTCTGCTGCGTCGTCGAGCACCCGGCCAATGCCAGGCAGCCGCAGGCGAACAGCGCGAGCTCAACCGAACGCGCCACTGATGTACTCCGCCGTCCGCTTCTCTCTTGGCGACCCGAACAGCGTCCGCCCGCTGCCGTACTCCACCAGCTCGCCCAGGTACATGAACCCCACGTAGTCCGCGATCCGGTAGGCCTGCTGGAGATTGTGCGTGACGATCACGACCGCCACGTCGTCGCGCAGCTTCACGATCAGGTCCTCGATCACCTGGGTGGACTGGGGATCCAGCGCCGAGCACGGCTCGTCGAGCAGAAGCACCTCGGGCTGCGCGGCGAGGGCGCGCGCGATGCACAGCCGCTGCTGCTGGCCGCCCGAGAGCTTCAGCGCCGGGTGCTTGAGGTTGTCCTCCACCTCGGCGAGCAGCCCCGCGCGACTGAGGGCGTCGCGCACCGGACCGTCGAGGGCCCGGCGCCCCGGCCGGCGCTTCGAGCCCTGCTCGCGCAGCACGTACGCGACGTTGTCGTAGATGCTGAGCGGGAAGGGGTTCGGCTGCTGGAACACCATCGTCACCCTCCGGCGCAGCAGCGTCGGATCCATCGTCGCGATGTCCGTGCCGTCGAGGGTGATGCGCCCGCGCAGCGTCGCGCTGGAGGTCAGCTCGGTGAGCCGATTGAGCGCCCGCAGCAGCGTCGTCTTGCCGCAGCCGGATGGCCCGATCAGCGCCAGCACCTCGCCCTGGCGGATCGGCAGCGTCACGTCGCTCACCGCCTGCTTCTGCCCGTATGCGATCGACACGTTCTCCGCGAGCATCCGATCGATTGCGAACTGCGACGGCTTCACGCGGCGGCGCGGGGCGCTCACGAAGTGCGGCCCGTGCCCATTCGAGGATGCCTGGCTGTCTTCCACCACGAGCTGTCTCGGCGCAGACGGACTCATGCGTTCCATGACCCCGCGTGCGAGCGCCGCCGCACGACCTCGACCGCCGCGTTCAGAGCAAGCACGATGGCGAGTAGGACGAACGCCGCCGCATAGGCCTTCGACGGCTGATTCCCCTCCCCCGCCGGGGAGTTCTGGTAGACGTAGCTCGTCAGCGTGCTGCCGGTTCCGCGCAGCACCTTCATGAGCGGCACGCCGCCCGACGAGTTGAACGTGAGCGTGGCGCCGAGCAGGATCACGATGATCGCCGTGTCCCCGATCACGCGGCCGAGACCGAGCATCGTGCCCGTGACAACGGAGGGGCGCGCGGTGGGCAGCAGGATTCGCCGGATCGTGGCGAAGCGCGTCTTGCCGACGGCGAGCGACGCCTCGCGGAGATGATTCGGAATCGCCTGGAGGCCCTCGCGGGTGGCGCCCACGATCAGGGGCAGCGCGACAAGCGAGAGCATCGCTCCGGCCGCGAAGAACGAGCGTCCGAACACCACACCGCCCGAGCTGCGGCTGAGAAAGCCGAGCGCTGGGCTCGAGAAGATGACGGTGCCGAAGAGGGCGATGACGATCGACGGCGTGCCCGCGATCATCTCCACGGCGGACTCGGTTAGGCGCGCAAGACCGAATGGACGCCCGTACTCGCTGAGCCACACGGCGGTGGCGACTCCGAGCGGCAGCGCGATCGAGATGGCAATGACCGACACCACAAGTGTGCCCAGCAGCGGGTCGAGAAAGCCGCCGGTCTGCGTCTCGTTGAAGCCGGCGGTGGGGTGGGTGACGAGCAGGCTCGGCCGCACGTAGCGGATGCCCTGCACGAGCATGAACATCACGATCGCCGCCGCGATGGCGCAGAACAGCAGGCCGAGTACCCAGCAGACAGCGATCCCCACACGGTCCGTCCAGCGCCAGGTCGGACCCGCGGGCCGAGTGGGCGCGATGGTCGCCGGCGCGGCGATCGTCCCCGCCTGCATCAGGCCCTCACCGCGTACTTCTTCATCGGCTGCTTGGCCGCCCAGCCGATCAACGACAGCATCGCGGCCGAGAACAGAAGCACGGCAGCGATCGCGTACAGCGTGTGCTTCATCGGTGGGGAGCTGAGCTCCTCGGAGTTCGAGAGGATCGTCGCGGCGAGGGGACGCGACGGCTCGAAGAGAAAGATCAATCCGTCGAACGGGTTCGGGGCGAAGCCGACGGAGCCCGACACCATCGCCAGCATCACGGCCTCACCCAGCGCCCGCGCCGTGGCGAGCACGGTGCCGGCGATCAGAGCCGGGCGGGCCGTGCGCACCGCGATCTTCCAGAACGTCCGCCAGCGGTTCACGCCGAGCCCGAGTGACGCCTCCACCCAGCCGCGCGGCACCGAGCGCAGGCCGTCGCAGAAGATCGCGATCATGATCGGCGAGATCATCACCGTGAGGATCAGGACCGCGGCCGCCAGGCTGTATCCGTTCAGCGAGATCACGTACGCCACCGATCGCTTCTCGTGCTGCGAGACCAGGTGGTTGCCGATGAACGGCACGATCACGAGCACGCCGATCAGCCCGTAGATCACGGACGGCACGCTCGCCAGCAGCCGGATCACCGGCTCCAACACCTGGCGAACGCTGCTTGGCGCGAACTCGACGATGAACAGCGCCACGAACAGCGAGCAGAAGAAGCTGATCAGCACCGCGGCAGCAGTCGTGAGGAAGGTGCTCCACAAGAGTGGCCAGGCATGGAACTGCCAGCGGAACGGGCCACCCTGATCGCCCGACAGGAAGATTGTGCGGATCTGGTTGTCCACGCTCCCGCCTGGCCCGAACCAATGCAGGCCGTTGTGAGCGAACGACGGCCACGCCGCCGTGACCACGAACACGACCATCGCGAGCACGACGGCGAGTACCCCGCATGCCAGCGCGCCGAGCATGAGCTCGGCGCGCCGGTCCGACCACCAGTGCGGTCTCTCCTCGAATAGGAGAGCGTCGTCCATTCCTGTGCCGCCTACTTCTTCTTGTGGTGCTTCTTCTTGGCCGTGTCGTTGAAGGCGGGAACGCCGCCGGCCTTGGCGATGATCTGGCCCGCCTTCACGCTGGTGCGCACCCAGTCGGCGAACTGCTCGACCTTCCTGCTCGAGTTGGCCGTCGGGAGGACGAGCCAGATGTAGCGGGTGAGCGGGTAACGCAGCTTCTTGACGGCGAGCGCGTTGCAGGGCACGCCGTTCAGCTTCAGCGGCTTGATTCCCTTACGCGGGAAGTAGGCGAGGCCGTTGTAACCGATCGCGTTCGGGTCCTTCGCAACCGAGTTCGCCACCAGGCCGTCGGACAGCAGCGCCGTCACGGTCGATGCGGGCGGCTTGTTGTTCAGGATCGAGCTGACGAAGAAGTTGTACGTCCCTCCGTTCGTGTCGCGGCCGAATGGGTCGATGGTCGCGCTCAGCCCGGAACCAGGCACACCAGCCCAGCTCGTGAGGTTGCCGAGGTAGATGTCACGGACCTGCTGGATCGACAGGTTCGTCAGCTTGTTGGCCGAGTTCACGTCCATGCAGAGCCCGTCCAGGAACAGCTTGATGTACGTCGTGCCGGCATCGCTCGGCAGCGGCGCGCGGGCCTGAGCCGCGAACTGGCTCTTGCCCTGCTGCACGTCCTTCACGCCGGCGTTCCCTCCGTCGGCGGTGTAGACGAAGTGAATGCTCGGGTGGATCTTCGAGTACGACTTGAACAGCGGAAGCAGGTACGGCTGTGCGGCGGTTGACCCTGAACCGATCAGTGTGGTCGCGCCGGCGGAGGCCGGTACGGCCATCGCCACTGTGGCCACCCCGGCCAGGGCAAGCGTCTTCAGCTTCATCGAGAGGAGAGTCCTTTCGGATCGCAGGGATTACCGGAATCCCGGTCAGGTTTCGGACCTTACCATGTTTGTCGACCGATAAACTCGGGAATGCGTAGCGACCGCTTCTTCGGATGAGCGGCACGCGGTCGTCAAGCGCGAGTCAGTACGGCAGCTCGTGCGGCAGACAGCACCGATAGTCCGGTTCGAGCGGCCACGGGAACCGGACCGCTTCGATCTCGGCTTGGCCCTCGAGGATGGCGCGCGCGACCCGATGCATTCCATCCATCACGCGACCATCGTGCCCAAGGATGATCGGGTGAGAGGTGTCCACCTCGGCGATCAGCTTGGCGTGCTCGGCGATCTTGCGGACCGTCGGGATCTCGGCGCTCCCGCCGAACCAATAATCCGTGTCGATCTCGCGGATCGCGTCGATCGGCACCCGCTCCACCGGAAGGCCCCGGCTCAGCTCGATCAGGCGATCCACGTCCCAGGCATCGAATCCGCGCTCGGCCGGCCAGAAGTGATACTGCTTGCGCACTCACTCAGTCTCGCGCACCCCAGGTGAGGCGCGGCGGCGATGGCAGGGGATCCAGTCGCGGTTCGTTCGGAGCCGTCCGGCTGCGCTTCAGCCCGACAGCTACCCGGCGAGACGCTTCTTGAGGAGCTCCTTGCCTTGCTCCCCGCCCTTCCGGCTGGCGGCTTGGGCACGCTGGAAGAACTCGGCGAGGTCGTTGTCGCCGTCGCGCTGCGCGTCCTCGACGTAGGTCTCGAGACCTCCTCCTCACGTCTTCAGCTTGCGAGTGTCACGCGGCTCGAGGAAGGGCTCCCTGTCCTCCGGGTGGCCGGCCTCGATCTGGCGGCCACGCTCGAGCTCGGCGTTGAACTCGGCCCCCAGCAGCACCACGATGTTCGAGATCCACAGCCAGATCAGGAATACGATCACCCCGCCCAGCGCGCCGTACGTCTTGTTGTAGCTGCCGAAGTTGGCGACATACAAGGCGAACGCCGCCGAGGCGATCAGCCAGAGGACAACTGCCAGCACGCCACCTGGACTCACCCACCGGAATTTCGGGTGCTTCACATTGGGCGCGGCCCAGTAGAGGAGCGCGAACATGAAGCTCACGATCAACAGCAGCACCGGCCACTTGGCGATATCCCACGCCGTGACCGCCGCGCCGCCCAGGCCGATGACCTTGCCCACTTGCTGCGCGAGCGGCCCGGATACGACGACGGCAACCGCGCTTATGGCGAGCAACAGGACCGTGACGACCGTAACGCCCACTCGCACGGGCACGGTCTTCCAGATCGGCCGGCCCTCACCAACGTCATAGATCGCGTTGGCCGCTCGCATGAACGCAGCCACATAGCCGGAGGCCGCCCAGAGGGCGCCTGCCAGCCCGATAATGAACAGGAGGCCGGCAGCCCCCTGGCTCTTCTGCAAGTTGGTCAGCGCGCTCGTGACGATCTGCTTGGCGGGTCCAGGTGCCAGCGCGCCGAGGTTGTCGATCAGCGGCTGGATCGCCGACTGGCCGACGAGCCCGAGCACCGCGATCAGGGCGAGCAGCGCCGGGAAGATCGACAGGATTCCGTAGTAGGTGAGGGCCGCCGCCCAGTCGGTGAGGTCGTCCTGCTTGAACTCCCGCACGGTGCGGCGCAGGACGCCGGGCCATGAGCGCGCCCGAAGATCGGTCGGGCCATCGGGAGCCCGCCGCTCGCGTGTGAGGTCACCGCGCGTTGCCATTGGCTCTCTCCCTAGCGGGACGTCGCTCGCCCGATCAGCAACCCGACCACAAGGGCGCCGATCGCGGCCGCCGCAGTCGGGTTCTGCCGAGCCTTGGCCTTCACGTCACTCGCGGCGGAGCTACCGCTTGCAGAAGGCGGGGTCAACGACTCCTTCTTCTCGGCCACCGTCTGTTTGGCGGCCTCGACCTTCTCGCGCGCGCGTGACTTGACGTCCGTCTTCTGCCCCAGCGCAGCCGCGGTATCCCCCAGATCCCTTCGGGTGTCCTCGATCTCGCGTCGAAGCTCCTCCGGGCTCTTCGACTCCTCCCCTACTGACGCGCCGACTTGGCTCTCGTCTTGACCCATGCCACATCCTCCTTCGTCGAATCGAGTGCCCTCTCGGGGACGGGTGGCGTCGCGGACTGGACCCTGCTCTTGCCTCGTAGCGCCAGGACGCCGGCGGTCGCGGCGTAGACAACCGCGACGATGAGAGCGGCCAGCCACGCCGCCAGCGCGGTGGCAAGGCCGAGGATCGCCGCTGCCGTAAGGACGCCTAGCGCGAACAGGCCCAACAGGCCCGCACCACCGAACATCCCCGCGCCGATCCCCGCTTGCTTGCCCTTCTCGGCGAGCTCTGCCTTGGCGAGCTGCACCTCCCGGCGGACGAGCAGGGTGGTCTGTTCCGAGAGCTGCTTCATCAGGTCGCCGACGGACTGCTCGCGCAGGTCCTCGTGGCTGTGCTGTGGTGGCATCCGGCCCTCCTCTGGTCGCCTCTTTGCGGTATCGGGGTGCCCAGAGTTGAAGCGGGCAAACCAGGCTCCGCGCATTGGCGCGATGAGGATCGCCGGAGGAGATCTCGCCGCTGTTTCAGGCGTGCCCGCGCGGGTAGCACGGGCGCCGGAAACCGGCGAAAGGAGATGTCCGATGGCAGAACTGACCACACTCGAAGAGAAGCTCGCCGAGGTGCTGGGGCTCGCCCAAGCGGCGCAGGACGCGACAGAGAAGGTCGAAGGCCTCGTGGATGACGAGGACATCGCCGGCGTGCTCCAGCGCATGCGCGGCGAGGCGGAGGAGACCGAGCGCCGCTGCACCGAGCTTGCAGACGAACGCGACGGGAAGAAGACCGCAATCCTGGACAAGGCCCGCGAGACGAAGGGCGAGGCAAGCGACATGATGTCGACCTACCTGGGCGCCGACGCCGACGGACTGGACGGCTTCGAGTTCCTGGTGATGGCCGAGGCCGGCGAAGTCGGCCATTGGGCCGTGCTCGGCAAGCTCAACGAGCAGGCCGGCGAGGACAGGCTCGGCGAGCTCGTCGACTGGGCTTTGCCGAT
>DASXCV010000189.1:0-37760 GCA_036491015.1 Thermoleophilaceae bacterium
GTGAACTGGGGCTCGGGCACGTCGCGGATAATAGGTAGGTGACTCAGGTCAAGCTCACCGCCCTCTCCCACGGCGCCGGCTGCGCGTGCAAGCTCTCCCCCGCGGAACTGCACCCGCTGCTGGCCGAGCTGCCGCGCTCGGACGACCCCAACGTGCTCGTGGGCTCGGACACCGCCGACGACGCCGCCGCCTACAAGGTGGCCGACGACCTGGCGATCCTCACGACCGTCGACTTCTTCACGCCGATCGTCGACGACCCCTACGACTTCGGGCGCATCGCCGCCACCAACGCGCTGTCGGACATCTACGCGATGGGCGGCGAGCCGCTCACCGCGCTCAACCTGTTGGCGTACTCGCTCGAGGACCTCGGCGGCGAGGTGCTGCGCGACATCCTGCGCGGCGGCCAAGACGCGGCCGCGGGCGCCGGCGTGGCGATCGTCGGCGGCCACTCGATCGACGACGCCGAGCCCAAGTACGGGCTGGCGGTGACGGGGCGGGTGCACCCGGACAAGCTCGTGCGCAACTCGACCGGGCGCGCGGGCGACGGCCTCTACCTCACGAAACCGGTGGGCGGCGGCGTGGCCTCCACCGCCGCGAAGCGCGGGCTCGCGGACGCCGAGCTCACGCAGCGGACCATCGACGTGATGACCACGCTGAACCGCGACGCCTCGGTTCAGGCGCTCGCGTCCGGCCTGAGCGCGATGACCGACGTGACCGGCTTCGGCCTGCTCGGCCACCTGCACGAGCTCGCGCTGGCGAGCGGAGTGGGCGCCGAGCTCGATGCGAGCGCGGTGCCGGCGATCGAAGGCGTGCTCGAGCTGCTGCGCGGAGCGGAGCCGCCGGTGGCCGGCGGCACGCGCCGCAATCGCGAGTGGGTGGAGCCGTTCGTGGAGTTCGACTCCGCGGTGCCCGACGAGCTGGCGTGGCTCCTCTGCGACGCGATGACCTCGGGTGGCCTGCTCGTGGCGGCGGCACCCGGGTCGGGAGCGCCGGGCACGCGCATCGGCCGCCTCGTGGACGGCGAGCCCGGGCGGATCGCCGTCAGCGCCTGACGAGCGTGGAGAGCGGCACGCCGAGCGCCGCGCCGGCGAGGCCGCCCGCGATGCCCGCGATGGCGCTCGCCTGCACCGTCATCAGCGGTACGAGCAGCAGCACGACGCCGATCACGATCACTCCGACCATGTCGTTGCCACGATCCTCACCACGCCGCGCCGCCAGCCGGTCGTCCACGAGCCAGGCGCACAGCAGGCCGAGCGCCGCGCCGTTGGCGCCGAGCGGTATGTGGGAGTCGTTCGCCTGGATCCCGGCATACGCGCCGACCGCGCCGCACACCAGGAACAGCACGATCGGCACCGGCCAGCCGAAGCGGCGCTCGAGGTGGGTGCCGAAGATCGCGACCGCGCCGAGGGTGATCAGCTCGTAGCCGGCGTTCGCGTGCAGGAACGGGGTGGCGAAGTAGTTCCACACCTGGTTGGGCCCGGGCAGGACCGCGCCGAGGTCCAAGTAGTCCACCTGGCCGGTGGCGATCGCGATGTTGGTGGCGATGGCAGCCGCGATCAGCGCCATCGTCGCGTAGGGACGCGTGTCCGGCGCGATGCCCGGGATCTCGTCCCTGCGCAGGCGTCCCAGCGAGGGCATCTTGCGAGTCTTCGTACGCCGCTTGCGCGGTTCCGGGGCGGGCTCGCCGCGATCGAGCCGCGGGGCGCGCTTGCGCACCCGCTGACCGCAATAAGGACACTCCGTTACGTACGGACTGACCTCGGATCCGCAGTTCTTGCAGACAACGAAGAGGCCGGGCTCGCTCACTCCGAACGAGGATACCCCGCGAAGCTCAGCCGGTCGTGGCCTCCACTATCTCCCGCATTACCTCGTGGAAGTCCTGATTGGCCTCGTAGACCACCGCCTGGCGGGTCGCGCCGTTGCCCTTGGTGAGCAGATCCTCGATCCAGTCGAGCTCGGCGGCGGATCCGAGCTCCTCCGCGTGGGGCCGCACGCGCGCCACGACGCGGCGCACCAGCTCGCGGGTGGGCACGCGGACGGTCTGCGGCAGATCCACCAGCTCGCCCTCGAGGCCGTGGCGCGCGGCGAGCCACTTGTTCTCGTCGAGCGGCTCGTACGGATAGTGGCCGAGCTTCTTGCCGGCGTCGAAGTGCTCGCACAGCTCCTTCACGAGCGCCTGCACGAGCGCCGCCAGCGCCAGCGTGTGCTCCACGCGCGTCTGGGCGTCCATCACGCGCACCTCGACGGTGCCGAACATCGGGTGCGGGCGCACGTCGTACCAGAGGTAGGTGTAGTCCTCGATCGTGCGCGACTCGATCATGAACTTCACGCGCCGCGAGTAGTCGTCGAAGTCCTCGTAGCGGGGCGGGATGCCCACGCGCGGGAAGGCGCGGAAGATCGGCGTGCGGGTGGAGAGCAGGCCGGTGGAGTCCGCTCGCCAGAACGGCGAGTTCGCCGACAGCGCGAGCAGCATCGGCAGGTGCACGCGCATGCCGTTGGCCACGTGGATCGCCTTGTCGGGACCGTCGACCCCCACGTGCACGTGCACCCCGAAGATCAGCTCCTGCCGTGCCACGAACCTGAGCGCGGCCACGAGGTCGCGGTAGCGCGGCCGTGCCACGATCCGCTGGTCCTCCCACATGGCGAACGGGTGGGTGCCCGCCGATCCGATCTTCAGCCCGTGCTCGCCCGCCAGCTTCGCCACCCGGTTGCGCAACCCGCGCAACTCGGTGCCCGCCTCGCCCGTGTTCTGGCACGGGTTCGTGGCGACCTCGAGCACGGACTCCATCAGCTCCGGCTTCACCTGCCCGTTTTCCCCCTCCACAGCCTCGAGCATCGTCTCGATGGAATTCGAGAGCTCGAGGGTCTCGGCGTCGAGGATCATCAACTCCTCCTCGATGCCGATCGTGTACGGGGGCCCCGTGAATCGGTGCTCCACGCGGGCATCGTATCCACGTCGGTGGCGGGTATAACCTCCCCGCTCATAACGACTTAGGAGGCGGAAGCAACCCCTATGAAGCCCGGCTACGACGGCAAGCTCTTCGTTCTGGCGTTCGACCACCGCGGTTCTTTCCAGAAGAAGTGGTTCGGCCTGGAGAACGAGCCCACCGAGGAGGAGACCCAGAAGATCTCCGACGCGAAGCACCTCGTCTTCGAGGGACTGCTCCACGCGCTCGACGAGGGCGCCGACGCGGGCATCACCGGAGCGCTCGTGGACGAGCAGTTCGGCGCCCCCACCGACATCCCCACGCAGGCGCGCGGGCGCGGGCTCAAGCTCGCGATGCCGGTGGAGAAGAGCGGCCAGAACGAGTTCGACTTCCAGTACGGCGAGCAGTTCGGCGAGCACATCGAGAAGTTCGACCCGGACTTCTCCAAGGTGCTGGTCCGCTACAACCCGGACGACCCGGACACCGAGATGAACGAGCGCCAGCTCGGACGGCTCAAGCGGCTCGCCGACTGGCTGCACGAGCACGACAGGCTGTTCCTGTTCGAGCTGCTCGTGCCGGCTACCGACGACCAGCTCGCCTCCGTCGGCGGCGACAGCGACCGCTACGACGCAGAGCTTCGCCCCGAGCTGATGCGGCGCGCCATCGAGGGCATCCAGAACGCCGGCATCGAGGTGGACATCTGGAAGATCGAGGGCGTGGACGAGCGCTCAGACGCCGAGATGCTCGCCCAGCAGACCCGCGTGGGCGGGCGCGACGGCGTGGTGTGCGTGCTGCTCGGCCGCGGCGCGAGCGACGAGAAGGTCGACCACTGGCTCAGCGAGGCCGCTCCCGTGGAGGGCTTCGTGGGCTTCGCGATCGGCCGCTCGATCTGGGGCGACGCGCTCAAGGGCTTCCTCGACGGCTCGCTCGAGCGCGAGGATGCCGCCCGTGAGATAGGCCACAACTACATGCGCTTCGTACGGGTGTACGAGGAGTCCGAGGCCACCGCCGCCGCGCGATAAGTGGTGTAGCCTTCCCCGCCGATGGCATCTCTGCGCATGCGACAGTCCCTGGCCGATTTCGAGGCCGCGTTCCACGAGGAGACGACCGAGGAGCGGCTTCGCAGGGAACGGCTTCGCAAGGAGGCGGCAAGTCGCTCGCGCGTGCGGCGCGCTCAGGCGCTCCATAAGCGCGGCAACGTCAACTTCGGCTTGCTCGTGTTCGTGATCGTGGCCACAACCGTCGTCGTCACGATCGCGATGTTCCAGACGCTGTCGCTCCTGATCGGCAACTAGCGCCGGTCGGCGCCGCCTACTGCTTCTTGGACTTGAGGCGCTCGAGCGCCTCGGTCACCTGCTCGCGCTCGGACTCGTCCGATCGCTCGAGCTGGATCTCGAGGTAGACCTCTTTGCGGAACACCGGCACCTTGCGCGGTGCCTCGATGCCGATTCGCACCTTTTCGCCCATGATCGCGAGGACCGATACCTCGATGTCGTCGCCGATCATGATGCTCTGGTTGGACTTTCTAGTCAGAACCAGCATCGATTGCCTCCCTGCCCGGGTATGCGGCCCAACTGCATGAGCGCCTCCGTGGCTCAGTGTATAGACCCCGGTCCCCAGACTGGCGCACTCGCACCCCTGGCCGGTGGACGGGACGGTTAGGTGGTGACCTGCGTCAGTCTAAGCAAGAACCCAGCCGAATTGGGTTGGTAGTCTCCCCGCCTCTTGGCACGCAGATCACTGAAAGCCCAACTGAACCAGATCCGGAGCTGGGTCCGCGAGGGGCGGACGAACGCCTGGATCGCCCACCAGCTCGACGTCAGCGTCAAGGACATCGACGCCTTCAAGCGCGAGCACGAGCTTGCGCCGTCCGGAGGCGACGGTGACTTCGGCCCAGGTGGCGACGAGGAACTCGACCTCCGCGCCGAGGACGACGCCCTCGTGGCCGCCGAGCTCGAGGCCGAGCCGGACGAGGACGAGGACGACGAGGACGACGACGAGAACGGGGACGAGCGCTCAGAGGACAAGCCCCGCAGGCGCCGTGGGCGCCGCGGAGGGCGCGGCCGCCGGGGCGGCGGCGGCGGCCGTGGGCGCGGCCGCGATCTCGAGGGGACCTTCGACCATGGCGACGAGGGCTTCGGCCTGTGGCTCGACCCGGCGATCCAGGACAACCCGGTCTACGCCGAGCACTGGGCGGGACACCGCCCGGTCACGATTGCCGTGGAGCCCGACCGCATCGTGATCCGCCGCGCCGGCGAGGAAGCCGGCGGCGACGATGACGAGAACGGGAACGCCGACTCAGACGACGATTAGCCGCCGCTGGGCGCCGCGTTCGCCCGGCCTGTGACGTCGCGTGTCCGGCCGCCGGCGTAGTTGGTGGCCTCGCGGGCGTAGCGGTTGAAGGCGGCGTCGACGACCCACGAGGAGTCGGTGCCGGCCGCCTGACTCTGGGCGAGGTCGGACGCCCAGTCCACGTCGCGGGCGTAGAAGGACGCGAGCTCCTCCACGGTGAAGGCGGAGCCGAGCCGCCGCCGGAGCTCGTCCAGCACGACCCTCACGGCGGTCTCGAGCTGGCTGCGGACCGGCTCGGACATCTCCCTGAGCCGCCGCTCCCCTTCTTCCCACTGGAAGATCGCGTTTTCGACCGCGTACGACACGGCCTGTGACGTTAGCGGCCCTTCAGGCCTTGCACCACGTACTCGCGCTCGCCGCGCCGGACCATGCCGAGCTTGCGCGCCTGGGCTTCCAGGGCCGTGGGATCGTGGAGCAGCTTGATGTGGGTGCGCAGCTGCTTGTTCTGCGTCTGGAGCTGCTGGAGCTGCTGCGATTCCTGGGTCGCGAGGCTGCGCTGGGTCACCCAGCGATGGAGCGGCGAGATGTAGAGGAGCAGCACAACCCCGAGCGTCCCGAGCAGGGCCGCCCGCGCCACGCGGTCCCAGCGGATGCCGGAGCGGCCCGCGGAGCGCTTCGGACGCGTCCCCGCTGCCCGCTGCTTGCGTCGCGCGGCGGCGCGCTGTGCGCTCGCTGAGGCTGCCTGTGCCATCTGCACGCGCCCTTCGCCCCCTGCCGCTGGTGTCCTCCCGCGCCCTTGCCAATTCGACAAATAACTTGCAGGCCGGTCAACGATGTTGCACCCGGATCAACTTCGTTGACAACGAGTTTGACCCCCGCTCAAGTTTCTTGACCGGCAGTCAAATTTGTTGACGAATTCGCTAGCGTCGCCAGGGAGCGCGTAGGAGGGCACTGAGGAAGGGCACTAAGGAAGGGCAGAAGTCCGCGCTGGTGCCGCTGAGCGCGGCAGCCACCTGCGGCGCCTCAGACGGCCTCTAGCGGCGTGTGCGGCTCGGCGGGGAGTTCGGCGAGGATTGGGTCGCCTGGGCGGATCGAGCCGCCTGAGAGGACGACTGCCATCACGCCCGCTTTGCGGACGAGCTCGCCGCCGGCGTCGCGGTCGAGGGTGGCGTCCATCAGGCCGTCCTGGAGGCCGTTCAGCTGATTGCAGGGGTTGCGGAGGCCCGTGACCTCCAGCAGGGCGGCGTCGCCGATCTGGAGGCGTGTGCCGGTTGGCAGCGCGAGGAGGTCGATGCCGCTGGTGGTCACGTTCTCGCCCATCTGACCGGCGTCCACGTCGAAGCCCGCGGCGCGCAGCTCGTCGTGCAGCTCGGACTGGATCAGGTGCACCTGGCGCAGGTTGGGCTGCGTGGGGTCACGGCGGACGCGCGACCGGTGCTGGACCGTCTCGCCCATGTGGGCGTCGCCGTCGACGCCGAGGCCGGCGAGCACCGTGATGCTGTCGCGCCCGGCCTTGCCCAGCGCGTGGTCTGGATTGGAGCTGACGGCTAGGACGACGCCGTTCAGCGGAACGCCGATCTGCCCGGGTACTCGGCGTCACCGCCCAGCGCCTCCTCGATGCGGAGCAGCTGGTTGTACTTCGCCACGCGATCGGTGCGCGAGGGCGCGCCGGTCTTGATCTGGCCGCAGCCGGTGGCGACGGCGAGGTCGGCGATCGTCACGTCCTCGGTCTCGCCCGAGCGGTGCGACATGACCGCGGTGTAGCCGGCGTCACCGGCGGTGTTCACGGCGTCGAGCGTCTCGGTGAGCGTGCCGATCTGGTTGACCTTGACGAGGATCGAGTTGGCCACGCCGGCGTCGATGCCGCGTCGGAGGCGCTCGCTGTTGGTGACGAAGAGGTCGTCGCCCACGAGCTGCACGTTCGCGCCGATGCGGTCGGTGAGGAGCTTCCAGCCGTCCCAGTCCTCCTCGTCCATGCCGTCCTCGATCGAGAGGATCGGGTAGCGGGAGGCGAGGTCTGCCCAGTAGTCGGTGAGCTCGGCCGAGGAGAGCTTGCGCCCCTCGTGCTCGAGGTCGTAGGCATCCGACTTGTAGAGCTCGCTGGTGGCGGGATCGAGCGCGATCGCGACCTCGTCGCCCGGCTTGTAGCCCGCGGCCTCGATGCCGGCGACGAGGAACTCGAGCGCCTGCTCGTTCGACTCGAGATCGGGGGCGAAGCCGCCCTCGTCGCCGACGGTGGTGCCGAGGCCGCGTTCGTGAAGCGTCTGCTTGAGCGCGTGGAACACCTCGCAGCCCGCCTGCAGCGCGCGCGAGTAGGAGTCGAAGCCGCAGGGCACGACCATGAACTCCTGGAAGTCGACCTTGTTGTCGGCGTGGGCGCCGCCGTTCAGCACGTTCATCATCGGCACGGGCAGCACGCGGGCGCCCTCGCCGCCGAGGTGACGCCAGAGCGGCACGCCGTGCTCCTCGGCCGTGGCCTTGGCGGCGGCGAGCGACACGCCGAGCAGCGCGTTGGCTCCCAGCCTGCCCTTGTTGGGCGTGCCGTCGAGATCGATCATCGCGCGGTCGAGCCCGGCCTGGTCGTCGGCGTCGAGCCCTGTGACCGCAGACGCGATCTCGCCGCGCACGTTGGCCACGGCCTTCGTCACGCCCTTGCCGCGGAACGCGTCGCCGCCGTCGCGCAGCTCGACTGCCTCGAACTCGCCGGTGGATGCGCCCGAGGGCACGATCGCGCGCCCGGAGGCCACCGACGCCAGCCGGACCTCGACCTCGACGGTCGGATTGCCGCGGCTGTCGAGCACCTGCCGCGCGTGTACCTGGGTGATCTCGCTCATTTGTCGTCTATCGCCTTCCTGAACCTGTCGGCGGCGGCGCGCAGCGCGAGCTCGGGATCCACCCCGGCGTCGCGCGCCAGCGCCACGCAATCGAAGAGAAGGTCTCCAATCGACTCGAAGCTGTCGGCACCGAGCCGTTCCTGGAGACGGCGGCGCAGGGTATCTCTATCGGGGTGCTCGAAGTCGCTCCCCGACGCCGCGCGGCGGAGCGCCTTGCGCGCGTACAGCAGCGACGGCAGGTTCTCGGGGATGTCGTGGAACACCTCGTCGCCCCCGCGACCGGGCTCGGTGCGCTTGATCTCGTCCCAGTTGCGGAGCACCGTGGCGGCGTCGTCGGCCTGCGTGTCGCCGAAGACGTGCGGGTGCCTGCGGATCAGCTTCTGGCGGCAGTGCTCGGCCACCGCGGCCAGGTCGCCCTGCCCGCGCTCCTCGAGCAGGAGCGAGAGGAAGTAGACCTGGAAGAGGACGTCTCCGAGCTCGTCGAGCAGCTTCGCGTCGTCGCCCGAGTTGGCGGCGTCCGCAAGCTCGTATGCCTCCTCGATCGTGTGCGGGACGATCGAGCGCTCGTCCTGCTCGCGATCCCAGGGGCAGTCGCGGCGCAGGCGCCGCGTTATCTCGTCGAGCGCGAGAAGGGAGCGGGCCGGCTCCCCATCCACTATTGGCCCGTGGCTCCGCTAGGCGCCGTCGTGCCCTGCGGGGCGGCGCCGGACACCGGTGCGGTGGTGGTCTTCGACGACTTCGGAGCGTTCTTGCAGCTCGAGATCACGAAGTCCTTCGCGCAGTTCGTCTTCGCCGTGTAGCGCTTCTGGTAGTCCTTGACGAAGGCGTTGACCGCGTTCTGCTCCTGCTGCGAGCGCAGCAGGTTCACGATCGTGTCGTGCGCCTGCTTCTGCGACTGCTGCGAGGCGGCAGTGACGTTCGTGACCTTGAAGACGTAATAGCCGAACTGCGTCTTCACCGGGCCCTGGACCTGGTTCTTCTTGGCGGAGAAGATCGCCGTGTCGAACGCCTTCTCCTGCTGGCCCTTGGCGACTCCGGGCAGCTTGCCGCCCTGCGCCTTCGAGGCCTGGTCGATCGAGTACTTCTTGGCGACCGTCGCCCATGCGGTGCCGGCCTGGATCGCGGCCTTGGCCTTGTTGGCGGTGGCCAGATCCTTGGTGAGGACCACGAGCAGGTCGCGCCGCTCGGGCTGCGAGAAGCGCGCCCGGTTCTTGTTGTAGTAGGTGGCGACGGCGGCGTTGGAGACCTTGTCCTTGCCGGCCACGACCTTCTGGCGCACCTGCTGGGTGAGCACGTCGACCTTCACGCGGAAGAGCAGGTCGTTCATCGTCATGCCCGAGGTCTTGAGGAACTTGTTGAAGTCGGCGCGCTTGGGGAACGACTGCTTGATCTGGTCGTTCAGCTGCGACTGCACCTGGGCCGGCTTGGCCGTGAGCTTGCGCGAGTCGGCCTCCTTGAGCAGCCACTGGGACTGGATCAGGAACTGCATCACCTGGGTCTTGAGACCGTTGTACTGCTGCACGCACTGCGCCTTGAGCGCCGCCGCCGAGGGCTTCTTCTGACCCTTGGCCACCGGCTGCTTCTGGAGCGCGGCCACGCACTGGGTGTAGTCCGGCGGATCTGGAATGGCCGGCGCGGCGGTGCTGCCCGCGGGCACGGACTGCTTGGCGGCGACATCAAGCCAATGGTTGAAGTCGGTCTTCGTGATCGGCGTGCCGTCGACCTCCGCGACAGAGTTGGAGGGCACTCCGCTGCCGCATCCAGATACCAGGACGGCGACCGCGACGGTAAGCAGGGCAAGAACGGTGAGCAGCTTCTTTTTCATTCCTAAGAGGGTGTCGGTGACACAGACAATTGCGCGCGGGGATGCGCGAGCCTCCCGGGCCTGGCGCGCAGAGAGTCGATAGTAGCGGACGTCTGGCTCACTCCGGCTCAGTGGCCACGTGCAGGATCGCCTCGGCCGCCGCGACGACCGCGGGAAAGCGGGCGGCGGGGTCGTCCGGGACCCGCACCCTCACGGTGCTGCGGCCGGACTCGTAGATGGCCCCGGGAAGCGCGGCGCGAAGCGCTTTGCTGCCCTTCGAGTCGAGCTCGATCGGCGACACCGTGAGCTGCCCGGAGCGGAAGCCGACGTCCCTCGCGCCCGCTCTGCCGAGCTTGATCCGCGCATCCTGCAGCCGTATTAGGTTGTCGAGCGGCGGCGGCACGGGGCCGAAGCGATCCTCGAGCTCCTCGCGCAGCACGATCAGGCTGGCGATCTCCTTCGCCCCCGCCACCCGGCGGTGGATCTCGATCTTCGCGGCCTCGTACGGCACGTAGTCGCCGGGCACGAAGGCGTCCACGGGGATGTCTATCCGCACCGGCTCGGGCGCCTCGTCCGCACTCGAGCCCGCGAGGGCGGCCACGGCCTCGTCGAGCATCGCCACGTACAGCTCGAAGCCGACCGCCGCCACGTGGCCTGACTGCTCGTCGCCGAGCAGGTT
This sequence comes from Thermoleophilaceae bacterium, assembly GCA_036491015.1. Classification (GTDB taxonomy): domain Bacteria; phylum Actinomycetota; class Thermoleophilia; order Solirubrobacterales; family Thermoleophilaceae; genus JAICJR01. Next base: position 10,537 of record DASXCV010000189.1, read on the forward strand.
GCCGGCGCCGCGGATCTCGAGGTCGCGCATCGCGATCTTGAACCCGGAGCCGAGCTCGGTGTAGTCGGACAGGGTGGACAGGCGCTTCTGCGCCTCCTCGGTGAGCGAGTGGTGCGATGGGTAGAAGAGATAGGCGTAGGCGCGCTCGCGCGAGCGGCCCACGCGCCCGCGAATCTGGTAGAGCTGAGCCAGGCCGAGCGTGTCCGCGCGCTCGACGATCAGCAGGTTGGCGGCGGCGATGTCGAGCCCCGCCTCGACGATCGTGGTGCACACGAGCACGTCCGCCTCGCCGCGCAGGAACCCGAGCATCACCTTCTCGAGCTGCTTCTCGTCCATCTGCCCGTGCGCCACCGACACGCGCGCCTTGGGGCTGATCGCGCGAACGCGCTCGGCGGTCTCGTCGATCGTGTCCACGCGGTTGTGGAGGAAGAAGGCCTGGCCGCCGCGCTGCAGCTCGCGCTCGATGGCCTGCTTGACGAGCTCCTCGTCGTACTCGCCCACGTAGGTGCGCACCGGGCGGCGACCCTCCGGCGGGGTCTCGATCACGGAGATGTCGCGCAGGCCCGCCAGCGACATCTGCAGCGTGCGCGGGATCGGCGTGGCCGACAGCGACAGCACGTCCACGCGCAGCTTGAGCTGGCGCAGCAGCTCCTTCTGCTTCACGCCGAAGCGCTGCTCCTCGTCGACGATCAGGAGCCCCAGCTCCTTGGGGCGCACGTCGCGGGAGAGCACGCGGTGGGTGCCGATCAGGATGTCCACCTTGCCCTCGCCGAAGCGCGTGAGTGCCTCCTTCACCTCCTTGGCGGAGCGGAAGCGCGAGGCCATCTCGATCGTGAACGGGTAGTCGCGCAGGCGCTCGGTGAAGGTGCCGAAGTGCTGCTGGGCGAGCACGGTGGTGGGCACGAGGAAGAGCACCTGCTTGCCGTCTGCGGCGGCCTTGAACGCGGCGCGCAGCGCAACCTCCGTCTTCCCGTAGCCCACATCCCCGCAGATCAGGCGGTCCATCGGGCGGGCCTCCTCCATGTCGGCCTTCACGGCCTCGATCGCGTCGAGCTGGTCGGGCGTCTCCGTGTAGGGGAAGGCCTGCTCGAACTCGATCTGCCACTCGCCGTCCTGCGGGAAGGCGAGCCCGGCGCGGCGCTTGCGCTCGGCATAGAGGTTGATCAGCTCGCCCGCGAGCGCCTGGGCGGCGCGGCGGGCGCGCATCTTCATCTTCTCCCAGGCGCTGCCACCGAGCTTCGACAGCGGCGGGTTGCCGGCGTCGGCCCCCACGTAGCGGCTGATCTTGTGCAGCTGGTCGCTCGGCACGAACACGCGGTCGCCGTCCTTGTACTCGAGCTCCAGGTAGTCGCGGGTCACGCCGCCGACGGTCTTCGTCTCGAAGCCGGTGAAGAGGGCGATGCCGTGGTCCTCGTGAACGACGGCGGCGCCACTGCGCAGGTCGGTGAAGGAAGCGATCGCCCCTGCGCCGGTGCGCGGACTGTCGGGTGGCTCGGCGCGGCGGCGGCGCAGCAGCCGGTGCTCGGGCAGGATTGCGAGCTTCAGCTGCGGGGCGAGGAATCCCTCGCGCAGGGTGGCGGCGGCGAACACCACCGACGGCTCGTGGGGCACCTCGCCGTCGAGGAACTCGGCCCGCACGCGGGCGAGGTTGTAGCGGGCGCGCTCGGCCTCCCCCATGCGCGACCACGCGACCACCGTCCGGTAGCCGGATCGCACCAGCTTCTCGAGTTCGGGCTCCGCCTCCTTGAGTGACTTCGCCGCGGTGTCCGCCCCCTGGGCGCGGAACTCGTGCGGCTGGTCGCCCGAGATGGCGGACAGCTTGAGCGACGTCCTCGCCTCCAGCTCTGCCTCGAGCTCCTCGGGCTCGACATAGAGGTGGTGCGCGTCGCGGTCGTGGAAGCTCGTGGTCACGTCCTGCCACAGGTCCGCGAGCGACGGCCCGAGCTCCTCCTCGGCCGACACCGCCACGAGCGCCTCGTCCGGAACAAGGGAGAGGAAGGTGCAGAAGCGGTCGACGGGCAAGAGCTCCGCCACGTCGGGGCGCTCCTCGTCGGTGGCCGCGATCTCGGCCAGCTCGCGGTGCTCGGGCGCGAGCTCCGCGGCGGGCGCGATCTCGACTTCCTCGGCCTCCTCCAGCGAGCGCTGCGTGAAGGTGGAGAAGAACGTGAGCCGCTCGACCTCGACGTCGAACAGCTCGCAGCGCACCGCGCGCTCCTCGGTGGCGGGGTAGACGTCGAGGATGTCGCCGCGGATCGCGAACTGCCCGCGGTCCTCCACCTGGTCGACGCGCTCGTAGCCGCAGGCCACGAGCTGGTCGGCCGCCTCGTCGAGGTCAATCAGCCCGCCCTTCTCGATCTTGAAGCCGTGCGGGCGCAGCTCGGGGTCCGGCACCTTCTCGGAGAGCGCGGCCGCGCTGGCCACCACCACGGCGCCCTCCCCTTCGATCAGGGCGTCGAGGGCGGCGATCCGCAGGCCCACGAGGTGCGGCGGCGGCGCTAGGTGCGACTCGTATTGCACGCCGCGCGCCGGGTAGAAGCGCACGGGGCGCGGCGCGAGGAAGGCCTTGAGGTCGGCGGCGAGGTCGCGCGCGGAGCGGTCGTCACCGGCCACCACGAGGGCCGGGCGCGCCGGGTCGGCGTCGACTAGCGCCGCCAGCAGATACGGCCGCATGCTGGCCGACACGAACGCCCGCTGCGGCTTCTTGCGCGCCGACTCGGCGAGCGCCATGACGGCGTCGCTCTCGTGGGCGTATGTGAGTAGCTGGCGGAGGGGCATCGGGCAGCACGAACGGCCGCCCGGAACGCCGCGCGGCCTACCCCTCGATTCTAGATAGCGCCTCAGCCAGGGTCTCGGCGTCGATGTCGGCCGCCTCGACGTTCTGCTCGAGATGTTCCACCGACGAGGTGCCCGGGATCGGCAGCATCGCCGGCGAGCGCTGCAGAAGCCAGGCGAGCGCGATCTCGTTCGGGACCTCCGAGTTGCCCGCGTCGAGCGGCGCCCACGGGATGAACGCGATCGACTCCTGCTCACACTGCTGGAGCACGTCTTCCGAGCTGCGGTCGGCGAGGTTGTAGCGGTTCTGAACCGACACGACGTCGAACACCGATTGCGCGGTGGCGAGCTGATCGAGGTCCACGTTCGACACACCGGCGAGCCGGATCTTGCCCTCGTCCTGAAGCTCCTTGATCGCGCCGAGGGACTCCTCGTACGGCACGTTCGGGTCGGGCCGGTGAAGCTGGTAGAGATCGATCCGGTCGACCTTCAGGCGCCGGAGGCTGCCCTCGCACGCCTCGCGCAGGTGCTCGGGACGGCCGTCGGCATCCCACTGGTTCGGGCCCGGGCGCACCAGGCCGCCCTTGGTGGCGATCACGAGGTCGTCGGGGTACGGGTGGAGGGTCTCGGCGATGAGGTTCTCGCTCACCTCGGGGCCATACGAGTCGGCGGTGTCGATCAGGTTGATGCCGAGCTCGAGCGCGCGCCGGAGCACGCGCCGGCACTCCTCGCGATCGGCCGGCTCGCCCCAGATGCCGTCGCCCGTCAGGCGCATCGCGCCGAAGCCGAGGCGGCGCACCTCGAGGTCCCCGCCGAGCCGGAGCGTGCCTACGTTGTCTGTCGTAACTGTGGTCATGTGGGTGAGCTACCCGAGGGCTCCGCGATCAACCGCTCAACTTCGCCGGCGGCGCGTCCGATCAGCTCCGCCACCTCCGCCTTCGGCTCGCGGAACCTGGCGAGCACGTAGGCGGCCACGATCTCCGGATCGGTGGAGTCCGGGCGGCCGACCCCCACGCGCACGCGCTGGAAGTCCGGGCTGCCGAGGCCCTGCTTGAGCGACTTCAGGCCGTTGTGCCCGGCCAGCCCGCCGCCGAGGCGCGTCTTGATCTCGCCGAACGGCAGGTCGATCTCGTCGTGGATCACGAGCACGCGCTCGAGCGGCACGCCGTACGCGCCGCGCGCCGGCCCGGCGGACTTGCCCGCGTCGTTCATGTAGGTCTGCGGCAGGAGCACGGCCACGCGCGGGCCGCCGGGGCCGGTGCGCCCCTCGGTGAGGAGGCCGGCGTACTTCTTCTTCGCCTTGGGGAGCTGCCAGCGCGCGGCCAGCTCGTTCGCAACCTCGAAGCCGATGTTGTGGCGCGTGCCGGCGTACTTATCGCCCGGGTTGCCGAGGCCGACGATCAGCCAGTCCGCCCTGCCGTCTCCACTCGAGTCGCCGCGGCCCTTGCCGCGCCGGAACAGGCTCAGGACTCTTCGCCGCCGCCCTCTGCGGCAGCGTCGCCCTCTGGCGCGCCCTCGTCGGGAGCCTCGGCGGCCTCCTCGCCCTCGGCGGGCTCGATCGGCTCGCCGTCCTCGCCCACGAGCACGGTCTCCTCCTCGATCTCCGGCTCCTCCACCTCGGTGGGGACGGTGATCGTGGCGATGATCGTCTCCTCGGGATCGTCTAGGAAGGTGACGCCCTGCGGCGCGCTGACCTCGGACAGGTGCATCACGGCGTTGATGCCCATGCCGGACACGTCGACGGTCACGCGCTCGGGGATGTCGGTAGGCAGCGCTTCGATGCCGAGCTCACGATGCACCTGCTCGAGCACGCCTCCCTCCTTCACGCCGGGCGCGTCCTCGACCCCTACGAGCTCGACCGACACGGTCGAGTGGATCTTCTCGTCGAGCCGGACCTCGAGCAGGTCGATGTGCAGCACCTGGCCGCGCACCGGGTGGTGCTGCTGGTCCTTGATGATCACCGGGCGCGTCTTGCCGCTGCCGATCTTCAGGTCGATCAGGGCGGAGCCCTCGTGCAGCGCGGCGCGGAGCACGCGGTTGTTCACCTTGAACGACAGGCAGTCGTCGCCGCCGTAGACCACGCCGGGCACGTAGCCCTCGCTGCGCAGCCGCTTGGTGGCGCGGGTGCCGCGCTCGGGCCTTTCCTCGACTTCAAGAGTTGGGCGTTTGCTCTCTGCCATGCAGTCGGCCAGTGTAGCGAGCGGCCGCCGTTTAACCTGGGTCACGGATGGCCAAGGACGACAAGAGCATCCCCACCGGGCGCATCCGGCGCACGGCAAAGGTGGCGCAGGTGATCGGCGCGAGCGGGGCGGGATACGCGGGCGCGCGAGCGCGATCGGTGGGCCGCGGCGAGGAGGCGCGCACCGAGCAGCTCGACCGCGCGCACCTCGAGGCCGCGGAGCGGATGGTCGACGCGCTCGGCTCGATGAAGGGCGCCGCCATGAAGATCGGGCAGCTCGCCTCGTTCATCGACACGGACTTCCTCCCGCCGGAGTACCGCGAGCTGTACCAGGAGAAGCTGTCCAAGTTGCGCGACTCCGCCCCGCCGATGCCGTGGAAGGACGTGAAGGCGGTGCTCGAGGACGAGCTCGAGGAGCCGGTGGAGGAGCTGTTCGAGGAGTTCGACGAGGACGCCGCGGCCGCCGCCTCGATCGGCCAGGTGCACCGCGCGGTGCTGCCCGACGGCCGCAAGGTGGCGGTGAAGGTGCAGTACCCGAAGGTCGCCAAGGCGCTGGAGGCCGACCTCCAGAACGCCGGCATGATCCTGCGCCTCGCCAAGGCGATCGCGCCCGGGCTCGACGCCCGCGCGGCCGCGCGCGAGCTGCGCGAGCGCGTGCTCGAGGAGCTCGACTACGAGTACGAGGCGCAGAACCAGCGCACCTTCGCGCGGGCGTATCGCGGCCATCCGTTCATCTACGTGCCCGACGTGGTCACGCGGCTGTCGCGCCGGCGGGTGCTCGTGACCGAGTGGGTGGACGGCGAGAGCTTCGAGACCGCGCGCGACCTCTCACAGGAGGAGCGCGACCGCATCGGCGAGATCATCTACCGCTTCTACTACGGGTCGATCTACCACCTGCAGCACTTCAATGCCGACGCGCATCCGGGCAACTACCTGCTGATGGACGAGGGCAAGGTGGCGTTCCTCGACTTCGGCATGACCAAGCAGCTCGACAAGGAGCAGATCGAGCTCGAGATCGCGGCGCTCGAGGCCGCCTTCGAGGGCGATCCGGAGCGGCTGCGCTCCGCGCTGCAGGAGCTCGGCTTCCTCGCCAACCCCAAGCGCATCGACGCCGAGCGGCTGATGGAGCACGTGAAGGAGGTCGGCGGCTGGTACATGGAGGACCGCGAGCTGACGATCGACTCGGAGCTCGTGATGCGCGTGATCACCGCCAGCTCCGATCCGCGCTCCGAGTTCTTCGACGTGATGCGCCGCGAGAACCTGCCGGCCAACGAGATGATGGGCCGGCGGATGGAGGCGGGCGTGCTGGCCGTGCTCGGTCAGCTGCGCGCCACGCGCAACTGGTGGCGGATCGGTCGCGAGTGGTGGTTCTGCGGCGAGCCCGCGACGGAGCTCGGGCGCGAGGAGTGGGCGTACTTCGAGTCGAAGGGCGAGCGGCGCGTGCGCAAGTTCGCCGCCCGCGCGACCACTTAATAGTTGCTAGTTGCTAGTTGCTGGCTGCTGGTTGCTAGAACAGCTGGTTCTCGCCGGCGAAGATCTCGCTCACCGAGCCGTCCGTGAAGATCTGGCGGACGGAGTCGGTGAGGATGTCGCTGGCGGTGAGCACGCGGACGAGCCCGTCGGGGGCGCCCTCGCGCAACGGCACGGTATCCGTGACGAGGATGCCGGAGAGCGGCGAGTTCGACAGCGTCTCGAACGCCTTGCCCGAGAAGATGCCGTGCGTGGCGACCGCGTATACCTCGCTCGCGCCCGACTCCATCACGGTGCGCGCGCCGGCGGCGAGCGTGCCGCCGGTGTCGATGATGTCGTCGACGATCACGGCGCGGCGGCCGCGGACGTTCTCGACACCGATCACGTAGCCGATCTCGGCGACCTGCTGCGCGGGCCGCTCCTTCTCGAGCAGCGCGTACTCGGTGCCCACCTTCTCCGCGAACTTGCGCGTGAGCTTCACGCGGCCGGCGTCGGGGGCGATGATCACGAGGTCGGACGCCGGACCGAGCTGGTCCTTGACGTACTGCGACAGGACGTTCATCGCGGTCATGTGGTCGACCGGCTTCTGGAAGAAGCCCTGCAACTGCCCGGCGTGGAGGTCCATCGTGACGAGGCGGTCGATGCCCGCGGCCTCGAGCATGCGGGCCACGAGACGCGCCGTGATCGGCTCGCGCGGCGCGGACTTCTTGTCCTGGCGCGAGTACCCGTACCACGGCGTGACCGCGATCACCCGGTGCGCCGAGGCGCCCACCGCGGCGTCCACCATCACGAGCAGCTCCATCAGCGCGTCGTTGGCGGTGAGCCCCTCGCGCGTGTTGCCGCAGATCGACTGCACGATGAACAGGTCCGCCCCGCGGATCGACTCGCCGTAGCGGCAGTAGACCTCGCCGTCGGAGAAGGTCTTCAGGCCGGCATCGGTGAGGCCCACGCCCATCTTGTCGGCGATGCTCGCCCCGAGCTCACGGCTGGCCCGCCCCGCCGTGATCATCAGGCGCTTGTCGTACCCCGATGGGAGGCTGCTCCCCAGCGGCCGCGACTCAGTCCCCAGGCTGCTCATCTTGGGCCTCTTGTTCCTTTCGCTGGGCGTAGCCTTCGACGTTCTTCTGGCGGGCCCGAGCGATACCGAGGGCGCCGTCGGGGACGTCATCGGTGATTACGGACCCGGCTCCAGTGTACGCGTCGTCTCCGACGCTAACGGGTGCGACGAAGGACGTGTCGACTGACGTCTTAACGCGTTTTCCGATCTTCGTGCGGCTCTTCGTTCGCGTGGCGGCGTTGTAGTTCGCGGTGATGTTCCCGGCGCCGATGTTCGATTCCTCGCCGACGTCCGCGTCGCCCAGATACGACAGGTGGGGGACCTTCGTGCCGCGGCCGATGTCGGAGTTCTTCACCTCCACGAACGTGCCGATCTTGGCGCCCTCGCGCACGACGGTGCCGGGGCGCAGGTAGGCGAACGGACCGATCCGCGCGTCGCTCTCCACGTCGCAGTCGACGAGGTACGAGTGGGCGATCCAGACGCGGTCGCCGAGGCGCGCGCCGATCAGAGTGGTGTGCGGACCGATCTCGCAGCCCTCGCCGATCCGCGTGCCGGCGTGGATCGTCACGCCCGGACCGATCACGGTGTCCTTGCCGATCTCGACCTCGGCCTCGAGCGTGGTGGTGTCCGGCGAGGCGAACGTCACGCCCTTCATGGCGTGCTGCTCGATCAGCTGGTGGTTGAGTTCGCGGCCCACTTCCATCAGGTCTGCTCGCGTGTTGACGCCTATCGAGCTAAGCACGTCGTCGGTCATCGCGGGCACCACGCGGCCGCCGCCCTCGGAAATGAACGGAAAAACGGCGGTCAGGTAGCGCTCGCCGTCGGTCTCGCCGACCGAGTCGAGAGCCCCGAAGAGGGCGCCGGCCTCGAACGCGTAGGTGCCGACGTTCACCTCCTTGATGCCGAGCTCCTCGGCCGGGATGCCGTCCGTGTACTTGGTCTCGACGATGCGCTCGACCGAGCCGTCCGCCCGGCGCACGATGCGGCCGTAGCCGGAGGGGTCGATCTGGTCGGTGGTGAGCAGGGTGGCCTGCGCGCTCTCCGCCATGTGGCGGTCGACTAGCGAGGCGATCAGGTCGGACGAGATCAGCGGGTGGTCGCCGGAGAGCACAACCACCGTCGTGTCCGGCGTGATGCCGTCGCGCGCGGCGAGCACGGCCGAGCCGGTGCCCTCGCCGCTCGTCTGCTCGGCGGCCTCCACGCCGTCGGGCAGCTCCTCGGCCACGCCTTCGCCCGGCCGGGTCACGCAGATGATCCGGCCCGCGCCGGCGCGGCGGGCGGCGTCGATCACCCAGTGGATCATCGGGCGGCCGCAGACCGGGTGGAGCACCTTGGGAAGCGAGGAGCGCATGCGGGTGCCATGTCCCGCAGCCATGATCAGGACGGTGGGCTTGGCCATCGGGCCGGAGCGTAGCCGAGCATCCGTGTTCGGCCTATGCTGCGCCCTGTTCTGGGGGGTCGTCCAGTTGGTAGGACACCGGGTTTTGGTCCCGGCAACGGGGGTTCGAGTCCCTCCCCCCCAGTCAGTACGGAATTACGGAATTGCGGAATTGCGGAATTGCGGAATCTCCCGCTCGGCTATAGCCCGGTGGGATGCCGCGCCACGTAGCCGCTCGTGGACGTCGTGCTGGTCCGCCAGCGGGGGCCGCTCTCGCCGGCGCCCGAGGTGTCGAAGCGCAGGCCCGCCACCACGAGGTAGGCGTGGCCCGAGTTCGCGTAGACCGTCATCCACTGGCCCTGGCCGCTCGTGCCCCAGCTCTCGAAATCGGTGGAGTCGAGCGGGCTCGAGACGAGGTTCGCCCCGTGCAGCGCGTAGCTGACGGCGCCCGAGCAGTCGTAGGCGCTGTCGTTGAAGCTGCCGTGGCCGCCGCCGTAGCGGTACGGCTTCGTGGTGATCTGGTTCGCGGCCGCGATCACCTGCTGAACCTGCGGCGGCGCGTTGGCCGGCGCTTGGGCGGTGTGGCCGTCGCTCGAGATGCGCGCCTTCTCGCCGGGGGCGAGGCTGGGCGGATCGCTCGGGTCGGTCGGATCCGATGCGAGCGACTGCATGCGCTTGCGCAGCAGCGCCTGCTCCGGGACGTCGACGACGCCGTCGATCCGGATTCCCTCGTGCTTCTCGAAGCGGCGCACCGAGATGTACGTGCCGCGACCGAAGTCGCCGTCGACGCTGGTGCGGTACCCGAGATGGGTGAGCCACGACTGAAGCACCTTCACGTCGTGGCCTTGTGAGCCCTTGCGCAGTGTCGTCGTGCCGAACCGCGCAAGCGCGGCGGGCGCCACCACGAGCGCTACCAGGGCCGTCGAGACGCACGCAAGCAACGCGCGCCCCAGCGGGGCATGTTTCATGTGGCCAATCTCTCTTTCGTCAGCGCCTCCGGGGTTAGCTGACGGGCTCGCGCGGAAAGAGTCGCGCTACGCCTTAACGGCGATTCGCCCCGACAAACTGGGTCCCCCGGCCGCGGGCGCCGCCAGAGCGGCACAAGCGGTTAGGCAAGGTTGGATCGATGGGTTCTAACGCATTTGGCCGACGGAAGTCGCGGTGGCCGTCAGCGATCTTTCTCTTCGCGCGGTACGCGGCCGCCCTCGGCGCCCGCCTCGGTGGCGGGCCCATGAGGCGCCAGGATGCCCAAAACGCGCATCGCCTTGAGGCCAAGGCTCAGGCGCTCGCGGCCGTCGGTCGAGGACACGTCGAGGCCCGTGAGCTCCCTCACGCGCTCGAGCCGGTAGCGGACGGTGTGGCGGTGGGTGTAGAGGCGCTGGGCGGTCTGCGCGACGTTGCCGTCCGCGTCGAGGAACGACTCGAGCGTGCGCACCAGCTCGGTCTCGTACTGCTCGTCGTAGGCCACGAGCGGGGCCACCGTCTCGTGGTGGAAGCGGCGCAGCTCCTCCGGGTCCTCGACCATCGCGGGAAGCAGCAGCCGGTACGCGCCGGTCTCCTCGAAGGCGAGCACCTCTGTGCCCTCGGCCACGGCCACGTTGGCGGCGAGGAAGGCCTCGGCGCCGGCGCGGTGGAGGTCCACGGGATCGCTGGCCGGACGGCTGCGGGAGAGCGCGATGGCGAAGCCGGACATGCTCGCCTCGAGCTCGCGCTGCATCGCCTGGACGGCGCGCTCGGCCTGGTCGCCGTCGGCACCGGGGACCACGATCACCAGCTCGGCGTTGTCCGCGCCGCCGCTGCTTCTGCCCCAGGTCTTCAGCTCGACGGCGGCCGCCAGGTAGTGCCGCTCGACGCCTCTCAGCCCGCGCTCCGCCACGGCGAGCACGCGTGCGCGCCAGTCGCCCTCGGTGGGCTGGCGCGGGAGGGCGCGGACGACGATCACGCTGCCGCCGGCCGCGAGGTCGGTTCCGAGCTCGTTGCCGCGCGCGACGATGTTCTCGCGGTCGGTCACGCGTCGCTCGAGGAGGGCGGCGAGGAAGGCGGATGAGGCAGCCTCGCTCGCACGGCTGGGCGCCTTGGAGCGCTCGACCTCCTGAGCGATCAGGGTGGCGAGCAGGCGGAGCAGCGCGGGCGGCGGGTCCTCGCCCCGGGTGCGGTAGCGAAGCTGACCGGTGGTGGCGTCCGCCACCCGGAGCTCGAGCACGTCCCCCTCGGAGAGCACGAGCCGCTCGTCCGCGGGTGACGCGCAGGCTACGGCGAGCACGTTGGCCGAGGCGTCCACCACGGCCACGCTGGCGTCCAGCGCGCGGCTGAGCGCCCGCGCCACCTCGGGCAGGCCCGCGCCCGACTCCACCGCCTCGGACACATCCGCGACGGCTTCCAGAAATGCAGGGTTTGCAGCGCTTTCGGTGCGCTGTTCAGCGGATGGCACGGATGGGATTCTAGGTCTCCTCTTGAGTTGACGGTTGCCTCGCGTTTACAGCCGCAATGAGGGCGGATCGGCGGGTGGCTTGGTGATCCCGCGAGAGCAGCGAGAACCGAGGAGAGCAAGGACGCAGGGAGGCCGCAGGACGCCAGTCCGCGGCCGACCGAGGACGCAGCTATCCGACGGTTCGCAGCGCTCTCGCGGGATCAGCCAGCGTATTGGTCGTAGAACCAGACAATCGCAAAGCCGATTCCGGTTCCCACGCCCAGCAGCGTGACCAGCATGAAGATCGTCAGGAAGCTCGCCGCCACGCGCTCCCACACGCGGCCGTACGAGTTCCAGGCAGGCACGAGGATGAAGGCGCCGTAGCCGACCATGGCCACCGCGCCGGATCCGATCAGCACCCAGGTTGTCGGAGACAGGCTGCTCACGTTCAGGGTCAGGAGAGTGTGGCTGACGTCCAAGACGCTCATGGCGCGGCAAGCCTAGTGACGATCGCCGAGGGCATGTGCGCCGCCGCTCGCTCCGCCACAGCCGGGCCCGAGAACACGCCGAACGCCGTCGGCCCCGAGCCGCTCAGCGCCGCGGCAAGCGCGCCCGCCTCGCGCAGACGCTCGATCGGCTCGCCGACTTCGGGCCGCAGCGAGGCGGCGGCCGCCTGCAGGTCGTTCTCCACGCCTGCGGCAAGCGCCGTCAGCGGCCCGGCGGCAAGCGCGCGCAGCTTCTCCGGGTCGAGGTGCTCGCGTGTGGACTCGATGCGGTCGGCCTCTCGGTAGACCTCGGCGGTCGAGAGCGCGTAGTCAGACGGCAAGAGCACGAGCCCCATCGTCGGCAGCCGCAGGCGCTCCACGTGCTCGCCGGCACCGGTGACGAGAGCGTGCCGCGGCTGCACCTGGCTTGGCACGTCGGCGCCCACTTCGGTGCCGAGCGCGCGCAGACCGGTGGGGTCGAGCGGCCGTCCCGCCAGCTCGTTGGCGCCGCGCAGGGCGGCGGCGGCGTCGGCGCTCCCGCCGCCCAGGCCGGCGGCCACCGGGATCCGCTTCTCGATCGTCACCTGCAGCGGCGGCAGGTCGGGGTCCACGCGCTCACGGAAGAGCCGCAGCGCCAGGCTCACCAGGTTGTCGCCGTCCACTCCCGGGCAGATCACCTCGTCGCGCCCGCTCTCGCTCGCGACAAAGGTCAGCTCGTCGGCGAGGCCGAGGGAGGCGAAGATCGAGCAGATGTCATGCAGCCCGTCCTCGCGCCGGCGCCCGACCTGGAGGATCAGGTTGACCTTCGCCGGCGCGCGCTCGCGGATCACCTGAGCCGCTCCTCGAGTGACGCGAAGTCCGCCGGCGACAGCCGCTCCGCCCGCGCGTCCGCGGGCTGGCCGATCGCGACGAGCGCGTCACGTGCGCGGTCGCGGATGTCCGGCTCGGCGTCGGGGGCAAGCGCCAGCGAGCCCGGTAGCGCCTTGCGCCTGTGCGCGAACGCCTCGTGCACGAGCCGCACGAGCGCAGCGTCCGGCGCCGCCGCCACCCGCCGCAGCACCACGAGCGCCGACTCCACGTTCGGCACGGGATGGAAGACGTTCGCCGAGATCTTCCGCACCACCTTGACCTCCGCCGAGAGCTGCGCGAGCACCGACGTGGCGCCGTAGATCTTCGAGCCCGGCGCGGCGGCGAGGCGCTCGCCCACCTCGCGCTGCACCATCGCCACCACGAGCCGCGCGCCCGGCAGCTCCTCGAGCGACTTGAGGATCACCGTTGCCGCCACGCCGTAGGGCAGGTTGGCCACGACCTTGTTCGGCGGTGGGCGGAGAGTGGAGAAATCGAGCTCCACCGCGTCCTCGAGGTAGAGGTCCGCGCGGTCGCCGAACGGCTCGAGCGCTTCGAGCAGCGGCGGCTCGAGCTCGTGGTCGACCTCGATCACGTGGATGTGCGCCACCCGCGCGCCGAGGTACTCCGACAGCACGCCCAGCCCGCCGCCCACCTCGAGCACCACATCGGAGCGGTCCAGCTCCGCGGCCCGCCCGATCACGTCGAGGATGTTGTCGTCGACGAGGAAGTTCTGCCCGAGCTCCCGGTTCGGCCTCACGCCGAACTCGCGCAGCCGCCGCCTGCTCGCCTGGCCGCTCACCAGCCGAACACGCGCGCCGAGTTGCGCTCCACCGCGGCGTCGAGCTGCTCGTACGAGACCCCGCGCAGCTCGGCCACGAAGCGCGCGGTCTCGACCACGTTGGCCGGCTGGTTGGGCCTGCCGCGCACCGGCTGCGGCGCCAGGTACGGCGAGTCGGTCTCCACAAGGAGCAGCTCTTCGGGCAGCTCGCGCGCGGCGGCCTGGAGCTCGACGGCCTTCGGGTAGGTCACGTTGCCGGCGAACGAGCACATGTAGCCGCGCTCCACACACTCCGCCGCGCGCGCGGGCGCGGAGAAGCAGTGGAGAATGACCGTCAGGTCCGTGGCCCGCTCGCGCAGCAGCGCGAACGTGTCGTCCTCCGCCTCGCGCGTATGGATCACGAGCGGCAGCCCGGCGCGCACCGCCAGGTCGATCTGCGCCTCGAACGCGCGCCGCTGGTCCGCGTGCGGCGCGTGGTCGCGGAAGTAGTCGAGCCCGGTCTCCCCGATCGCCCGCGCACGGGGGTCGGCGGCGGCGCGCTCGATCGGCTCGATGTCGCCGTCGCCCCAGCCTTCGGTGTAGTGCGGGTGGCGGCCGACGATCGCCACCACGTCGTCGAACTCGTTGGCCGCGGCGAGCGCCGCCGCGATCGACTCCTCGTGCATCCCGACCGTCGCGAGCCGCGTGACCCCGGCCGCGCGGGCCGCCGCGACCAGCTCCGAGTCAGGCGGCTGGCAGGAGTCGAGGTGGCAGTGGGTATCGACCACCGCTAAGCGGCCGCGGGCGACTCGATCCGCGGGAACAGCGGCTCGAGCGTGGCGGTCTTCGCACCGCCGGGCCTCGACGGGAAGGAGGCCGCGTCATAGGAGAGTTCCTCTTGCCCCAGCGCAGCCAGAAGCTTTTCTGTGGACTCAGGCATGTACGGATGAAGCAGCACTGAGACAAAGCGCAGACCCTCGGCAAGCGAGTAAAGGACGGTGTCTAGCCGCTCTTCAGCGCCTTCCTCTTTTGCGAGCTTCCAAGGCTCTTCGTCCTGGACGTAGCGATTGAGGCGGCGCACGACAGTCCAGATGTCCTCAAGAGCCCCACTGATGTCCACCGCATCGAGCTTTTCCCGCACACGCACATCGACGTCCACCAGGTCGTTCGACAGCTCGAACGGAGGCGTGACCCCCGTCGGCACCACGCCGTCGCGGTAGCGGGCGATCATCGCCAGCGTGCGGCTCGCCAGGTTGCCGTACTCGTTGGCCAGCTCGGAGTTGTAACGCGTCTCGAAGCCGGCGGCCGAGATCGAGCCGTCCTGGCCGAAGCCCACTTCGCGGAACACGTAGTAGCGCAGCGTGTCCGTGCCGAAGCGGTCCATCACCTCGAACGGGTCGATCACGTTGCCGAGCGACTTGGACATCTTGTGCTCGTCCATCAGCAGGTAGCCATGGATGAAGATGCTGCGCGGCACCTCGATGTCCGCGGCCATCAGCATCGCCGGCCAGATGATCGCGTGGAACTTGAGGATGTCCTTGCCGATCAGGTGGCGCGCCGGCCAGTAGCGCTCGGTGAGATCCTCGCCCTCGCGCGCGTATGAGAGCGCCGTGTAGTAGTTGAGGAGCGCGTCGATCCAGACGTAGATCACCTGTTCCGGATCCCACGGCACCGGCACGCCCCAGCGCAGCCGGGCGCGCGAGAGCGACACGTCCTGGAGCCCGCCCTTGACGAACGAGAGCGCCTCGTTGTAGCGCGCCTGCGGCGTGACCCACTGCGGGTTGTCCCCGTACAGCTTCTCGAGCGGCTCCTGGAAGGCGGACAGCTTGAAGAACCAGTTGTCCTCCTTCTCGCGCTCGAGCACGATCAGGTGGATCGGGCACTTGTTGCCGTCCACGAGCTCGGCCTCGGTCTTGAAGTCGGCGCAGCGCGGGCAATAGAAGCCCTCGTACGTGCCCTCGTAGACGAAGCCGTTGTCGTAGATCTTCTGCACCACCTCCTGCACCACGCGCTCGTGCTCGGGGTCGCTCGTGCGGATGAAGAAGTCGTTCGTCGCGTTGATGCGCTTCACGAGGTCGCGGAACTTGACCGAGTTGCGGTCGGCCAGTTCGCGCGGGCTGACGCCCTCGCGCTCGGCGGCCTGCGCGACGGGCTCGCCGTGCTCATCGGTGCCGGTGAGGAAGAACACGTCCTCACCGCGCTGGCGCATGTGCCGGGCGAGGATGTCCGCGGCGATCGTCGTGTACGCGTGGCCGAGGTGCGGCTCCGCGTTGACGTAGTAGATCGGCGTGGTGATGTAGAACGACATGCGGTCGTCGATGCTACTTGCGGGCCGCTGTGTGAGCCCGGTAGAGCGCGTTCACGCTTCCACCGGTGAGCTCGGCCACCACGCTCGCCGCCACACGCGCCTTCGCCCCCGCGTCCACGAGCTTCGCGACGGCTGCGACCGCCGCCTCGTCCACCTCGCCGCCCGCACCCTCGGGCGCCGGCGCCACCACCAGCACCACCTCGCCCTTCGGCGGCGAGTCCGCGTAGCGCTGCGCCAGCTCGGCGGCGCTGCCGCGCACCACCTCCTCGTGCACCTTGGTGAGCTCGCGGCACACGGCCACGTCACGTGCCGGGTCGAGGTCGGCCAGGACAGCCAGCGTGCCCGGCACGCGGCCCGGCGCCTCGAACGCCACGAGCGTGCCGCCCGGCTCCGACAAGGCTCGGCGCAGTTCGCCCTTCTTGCGCGGCAGGAAGCCGGCGAAGCGCCAGCGGTCCGACGGCAGCGCCGACGCCACGAGCGCGGCCAGCGCGGCGGATGGTCCGGGCAGCACCTCCACCTCGAGCCCCGCGGCCACGCACGCGCGCACGAGCACGTAGCCCGGGTCGGACACGAGCGGCATGCCCGCGTCCGAGACGAGCGCCACCGTCGCACCCTCGCTCATCCGCTTGACCAGCTCGGCCGAGCGCTTGTCCTCGTTGTGCTCGTGGTAGGAGACGAGCTTGGCCTTCACGCCGTAGCGGTCGAGCAGGGTGCGCGTGCGACGTGTGTCCTCGCAGGCCACGAGGTCCGCCTCGCGCAGCGCCGAGAGCACGCGCAGGGTCACGTCCTCGAGATTGCCTATGGGCGTTGGGCAGACGACCAGGTGACCGCTCACTCCTTCTCCTTCTCCTTCTCCTCGAGCGCCAGCAATGACATCAGCGCGGCGCCGATCATGCCCGCCTCGCTGCCGAAGTGCGCCTGGACCACGCGCGCGAGCTCGCGGTTGGGCGGCAGGCCGCGCTCCGCCAGCACCTCGCGCGCGGGGTCGAGCAGGAGGTCCCCGGCCGCGCCCGCGCCGCCGCCCACGATCACGAGCTCCGGGTTGAGCATGTTCGCGATCGTCACGATGCCGAGCCCGAGCCAGCGGCCCGCCTCGGCGAGCACCTCGATGGCGTGCTCGTCGCCGTCGTGCGCCAGCTCGGTGACGAGCCCGCCCGTGATGTCGCGGCCCTGGGCGAGCGCCTTGCCGAGGCTCGAGTCCGGCGCGCGCCGCGCCGCCTCCTCGCCGGCGCGGCCGATGGCGTTGCCGGACGCGTAGGCCTCGATGCAACCGTGGTTGGGGCAGTCGCCGGGACACTCGGGGCCGTCGGGGTCCACCACGATGTGGCCAAGCTCGGCGCCGGCCCCGGCCGAGCCGCGATACACCTCGCCGCCGAACAGGAGCCCCCCGCCGATACCGGTGCCGAGCGTGAGCATCGCGGCGTGGTCGGCGCCTTGCGCCGCGCCCGCCCGGTGCTCGGCCAGCATCGCCACGTTCGAGTCGTTGTCCACCTCCACGGCCATGTCGAGCCGCTCGCTCATCAGCGCCTTGAAAGGCAGCCCGTCGAGCGGCAGGTGGTTCGACACCATCACCGAGCCCGTGGCCGGGTGGACGAGCGCCGGGATGCCGAAGCCGATCGCCTCCACGTCCGGCGCCGCCGAGCGGGCTTCGTCAACTGCGTCCACTATCGTCTCGACCAGCTCAGCTTGGTCGAGCCCGAGGATGCGACGGCGCACGCGGTGGTGCACCACGAGGTCCGCGTCCACCACGCCGCCGAGCAGCTTGGTTCCTCCCGCGTCCATCCCGATCACTCGTCGCGGCGCCATGACCGAACGCTATACAGAGAGCCCCACGTGACAGACGGAGATCCCGGCGGGCGACCGCCGGAATACAAGGTCTACAAGTCGAGGCCGGGACTGGCCGACCGCCTGCGCTCGCCCGGCGAGGCGTGGGACAGGCTGCGCCGCAACCGCCAGCTCAAGCAGCGTCTGCCCGGCCAGCCGCAGCGCGGCAGGTGGTTCTGGGTCAGGCGCGCGGTCAAGTACATCCTCATCGCGGCAGTGGCCTGGGTGCTCCTGTCGGTGGTGCTCTTCTTCATCAGCGCGCAGACCAACGAGGGGCTGCCGAAGAGCGCCGAGCAGTCGCTCGCGAGCGGCGGCAACATGCTGTCCGGCAGCACCGTGCTGGTGCTCGGCTCGGACCAGCGGCCGGAGGGCGAGCACGAGCCGGGCGCGTCGGGCCCGGGCCGCTCGGACAGCATCATGCTGCTGCACTCCGCGTTCGGCAGCGTGCGCCGGCTGTCGATACCGCGCGACTCCTTTGCCGCGATCCCGGGCCACGGCTCCCAGAAGATCAACGCCGCGTACGCGATCGGCGGCGCCGGCCTGGCGGTGAAGACGATCCAGGACTTCCTCGGCGGCGGCGTGCGCATCAACCACGTGGTCGAGGTGAGCTTCCAGGACTTCCCGCACCTGATCGACTCGCTCGGCGGTATCAACGTGACGCTCAAGCGCTGCGTGGTGTCGAACAACGTGTTCGAGAACGGCGACCGCTTCCGCCTGCCCCGCGGCACGCATCACCTGAACGGCAAGGAGGCGCTCGAGTTCTCGCGCATCCGCGAGAACCGCTGCTCGCCCAACGAGACCGACATCCAGCGCGCGGCGCGCCAGCAGCTCGTGCTGCAGCAGATGCGCTCGCAGGCGCTCTCTCCGAGCACGTTCTTCCGCCTGCCGTGGGTGGCGTGGAACGCGCCGCGCGCGGTGCGCTCCGACATGGGCGGCATCAGCCTCGGCGCCATGATCGGCGACCTCGTGACCGGCGGCTCGGGCTCGACGCACGTGCTCAAGCCGTCGGGAATCGGGCCGGGTACGAGCCTGATCATCTCGCCCGCGGAGAAGCAGGCCGCGGTGCGCGAGTTCCTCGGGCACTAGCCGTTGCCCGTAAGCAATCCCATCTAGGTGTTGCTGGACAACACCAGGATGGGATAGCTACTCGGACGAGGCGCCCGAGGAGGACGAATCCGAGGAGGAGCTCTTCGACTCGCTCTTCGACTCGGACTTCGATTCCGACTTGCCCTCTGACTGCGACTCGCTGCTCGAGGCCCCGCCCTTGCGCTTCTTGCCGTAATCCGTGTTGTAGAAGCCCGAGCCCTTGAAGTGCACGGCCACGGGGTGGAACACGCGCTGCACCGGGGCGTCGCAGGTGCTGCAGCTCGTTACGGGATCCTCGCTCATCCGCTGCATCACCTCGAAGGTGTGGCCCCGCTCGCAGCGATATTCGTAGATCGGCATGGCACTCTCAGTATAGGAGTGCTGGACCCGGCTCCCGCACGCTTCCGTGCGGCTAGGCGGCCTTCATGTCGAGCTCCTCGGCCGGCGTGCGCGGAGCCTCGAGGTCGTCCAGCAGCGAGATTCTCATCGACTGCCAAACGATCCAGGCTGTCACGTGGGACGTCGCCCGCCAGGCCAAGGTGACCATGCCGTCAACTTACCCCCAGGCTCAGGCAGCTAACCGCCGGCTCGCGCGGAGGATGCGGGTTGTTCTGGCCGGAGCTGGCGCGTTGGCGCTCGCCCGGTGGTGCCGGACCACCCGTCGCTAGGGTTCCCTCGGCCAATGACCGACGTCGTGACCATGGAGAAGATCGTCGCGCTCTGCAAGCGGCGCGGATTCATCTTCCAGTCCTCCGAGATCTACGGCGGGCTGGCCTCGACCTACGACTACGGCCACTACGGCGTGCTGCTCAAGCAGAACGTGAAGAACGAGTGGTGGCGCGCCAACCTCCAGGAACGCGACGACATGGTCGCGCTCGACGCCGCGATCCTGATGCACCCCAAGGTGTGGGAGGCGTCGGGCCACCTCGCCGGCTTCTCCGACCCGCTCGTGCAGTGCCTCGGCGACTGCAAGCAGCGCTTCCGCGAGGACCATCTGCGCGAGGCCCAGCCCGAAGGCGAGCTGAAGTGCCCGGTCTGCGGCGGCGACCTCTCACCCCCGCGCCAGTTCAACCTGATGTTCGAGACGAACATGGGGCCGGTGCAGGAGGAGGGCTCGACGATCTACCTACGCCCGGAGACCGCCCAGGGCATCTTCGTGAACTTCAAGAACGTGCTCCAGTTCGCGCGCAAGAAGCCGCCGTTCGGCATCGCGCAGGTGGGCAAGTCGTTCCGCAACGAGATCACGCCCGGCAACTTCATCTTCCGCACGCGCGAGTTCGAGCAGATGGAGATCGAGTTCTTCGTGCCGCCGCCGGACGCGCCCGAGTGGTACCGCACCTGGTGCGACCTGCGCATGAGCTGGTACCAGCGGCTCGGCATCCGGGCCGATCACCTGCGCCTGCGCGAGCACGGCAGCGACGAGCTGAGCCACTACTCGAGCGGCACCTCGGACGTGGAGTACCTGTTCCCGATGGGCTGGTCAGAGCTCGAGGGAATCGCCAACCGCGGCGACTTCGACCTCACCCAGCACGCGAAGTTCTCGGGAGAGAAGCTCGAGTACGTGGACAGCGCGACTGGCGACCGCTACGTGCCATATGTGATCGAGCCGTCCGCGGGCGCCGACCGCGGCACGCTCGCGTTCATGGTCGACGCCTACGACGAGGAGGAGATCGAGGGCCGCGAGCGCGTGCTCCTGCGCCTCCACCCGCGGCTCGCCCCGGTGAAGGTGGCGGTGCTGCCGCTCGTGAACAAGGACGGTCAGCCGGAGCTCGCGCGCAAGATCTACGAGGACCTGCGCAAGCGGATGCCCGCCGAGTTCGACACCGGCGGCTCGATCGGCAAGCGCTACCGGCGCCAGGACGAGATCGGCACGCCGTGGGGCGTCACCGTGGACCACCAGACGATTGAGGACCAGACGGTGACGCTGCGCGACCGCGACTCGCTGACCCAGGACCGGATCGCGATCGACGCCCTCGGGGACGAGCTCGCCACCCGGCTCGCCGCCGACTGGAAGAGCCCGAAGCTTGGCGCGTAGCCCGGCCGCTCTGCTCGCCCAGCTCAGCGATCCGCACATCCGGCTGGGACCTGACGACGACGGCACGGGCGCGGCGCTCGCAGCCGCGGTGGCGGCGGTGGCCGCCCTCGACCCGCAGCCGGACGCGCTGCTCCTGAGCGGCGACCTCGCCGAGCACGCCCACCCGCGCGAGTACGAGCGCGTGCGCGAACTGCTGCGGCCGCTGACCCTGCCCGTCCACGCGCTTCCCGGCAACCACGACGAGCGCGCCGTGCTGCGCGCGCACTTCGACATCCCGAGCGAGGGCGAGCTGGTGCAGTACGCGGTGAGCTGCGGCGCCCTGCGCCTCGTGGCCTGCGACAGCACGATCCCCGGACACGACAGCGGGAGCCTCGCCCCGGACAGGCTTGCGCTGCTCGACGAGCTGCTCGGCGAGGACACCAGCACGCCGACGATCGTGGCGATGCACCACCCGCCGTTCCTCATCGGCGCGCCCGCGCTCGACAGGATCGGGGTGCCGGAGCCGGAGCGCGCGGCGCTCGGCGAGCTACTGGCGCGGCACCCGCAGGTGAGGCGCGTGACGGCCGGTCACGTGCATCGTGCGGCCACGGGACGCGTGGGCAACTGCCCGGCGATCACCTCTCCGAGCAACTGGCGCCAGTCGGCGCTCGACCTGCGGCCGGACAGCGAGCTGGCGTTCGCGGACGCGGATCCGCCTGGCTTCGTGCTGCACGTGCTGACGAGCGACGGCGACCTGGCCTCGCACGTCCAGCCGATCTAGCGCGATCTAGTCGTCGGCGCCGAGCAGGAAGCGGGCGGTCCTGATGCCGAGCTCGAAGGCGGCGTCGCTGTCCCAGTCGGGATCCGAGATCAGCTGCATCGTGAAGCCGTCGCCCAGGCCGAGCAGCACCGACGCCACGTTCTCCGGGTGGTCGCGCAGCTTGACCACGCCGGCGTCGTGCTTCTCGCGCAGCGCGGCCGCGATGTGGTCGCGCGTCTGGGTGAAGAGCGAAGCCATCTCCACCCGCAGCTCCTCGTTGTGGCGCGACGCGCTGAACATCTCGTAGATCACCGCTTGCGACGCCGGGTCCTCCGAGAGGAAGCTGCGCACCTGCGTGACGAGCACCTCCACCATCGCGTCGAGCGTGGAGGCGGTGGCGAGGTTGCGCTCGAGGGTGCCCACCCGCAGCTCGGTGTCGCGCCGCACGACCTCCACCAGCAGCCGCTCCTTCGAGCCGAAGTAGTAGTGCAGCAGCCCGCGCGAAACGCCGGCCTCACGCGCCACGTGGTCGAAGGTCGCGCCGGCGGCTCCGTGCGTGCCGACGCTCTGCCGCATGGCCGCGACGATGCGCTGTGCCTTCTCGCTCTCGAGCCTCCGCTCGCCCTGCCCAGGCTGGGTCGAGGCCTCCATGTGCCCCACTCTATTCGGCCATCCAGCCAGCGCAAGCCCTGCCCGGCGAGCCGAGCAGATACGCTCGCGGCGGGATGGCGCGGCCCCTGGTACAGCTCGTGGCCACCGGCGGCACGATTGCCATGACCGGCTCGCCCGCGCGGCCGGCGCTGAGCGGTGACGAGCTGGTGGCGGCGGTGCCCCAGCTCGAGGAGGTGGCGGACCTGCGCGTGTACCAGCACTCGAACGTGCCGGGCGTGAATCTCGACCCGCGCTCGATGGCCGCCGCACTGGGCGCGGCGTGGGAGGCGGTGAAGGCGGACGGCGCGGCGGGCGCGGTGCTCACGCAGGGCACGGACACGATCGAGGAGACCGCCGAGCTTGCGCGGCTCACCTGGGACCGCGACGAGCCGCTCGCGATCACGGGCGCGATCCGCACGGGCGGGTCGCTCGGCTCGGACGGTCCGCTGAACCTGCTCGACGCCGTGCGCTTCGCCGCGTCACCCGAGGCGCGCGGGCTCGGCCCCGTCGTGGTGTTCGATGGCCTCGCCCATCCGGCTGGCGAGGTGGTGAAGGCGCACTCCTGGCGCACGGACGCCTTCGCGTCCGAGGCGCCTGTGGCGGAGATCCGTGAGGGACGGGTATTGGTCCGCAATCCGCCGTCCGGGGTCCGCAACGTGGTTGCCGATCCTGGCCACCTCGGCCCTCGCCTGGGCGAAGCGCACGTGCCGATCATCGCCGTGGCCGCGGGTATGGATGGGCGGGTGATCGAGCAGGACGACGCGGCGGCCGTCGTGCTGATCGCGCTCGGTGCCGGCCACCTCCCGGAGGCGATGTTGCCCGGCGTCGACAGCCTGCTCGCGCGCGGCGTACCGGTCGTGATCTGCGCGCGCCCCGCGCGCGGCGGGACGCTCGAGCGCACCTACGGCTTCGCCGGTTCCGAGGTCGACCTCGCCGAGCGCGGCGCGATCCTCGCGGGTGAGGCGTCGCCGTGGAAGGCGCGGATGCGCGTGCTCGTGGCGCTGGCTCTCGACCAGGACCCGCGCGACCTGTTCGGCGGCGCCTGAATCAAGATCGTCCATGTGAGGTATGGCGCAGCCACGGGGTCGCGCTTACCGTGGACCTTGCATCTGTCAATAGGCGGGTGCCCGATTTAACAAGGCGCAGAAAGCTTTCCGGGCGGGCCGAGGTGGGCCCGCCCGATTGCATTCGAATACGAAAAGGGCGCCCACAGGGCGCCCTCTCCGAACAGCAAGGGTCAGCGCCGGCTAAGAGGTGCTTCCGACCGGCGCCGCGTTGGTGCTGCTCTGCTCGGGCGAGGTGGTCGAGCTGTACTCGAACTCCTCTTCCGATCCGAACAGGGCGTCGAGCACCTTCGAGCGAAGCCCCTCGTTGAGCGCGATCGCCAGTCCCGCGCCGATGAACAGCAGCAGCAGTCCGCGGCCACGCTTGCGCTTCTTCGTGCCCTTCTTCGCGTTCTTCAGCGAATCGGCTGCCTCGCGTAGCGACGCGGCTGCCTCGCGCAGTTGCTTCTGCGTCTTCTTGTCCTCGGTGATGGCCTTGACGGGGCCCTTCCCGTTGGACATGCGGGAGTACGCCTTGCGCGCCGATTCGAAGGCGGTACGTACGTTTTCGCGCAGTTCCTCGTCTTCGACGATCTTGCGCACGTACGGGTTGTCCTTCACCGCCTTACCCGCGGCTACGGCGCCGGCTCCGGCCTGGGCGGCCTGCTTCTTCTTCGATGCCATGCGTCTCCTCGGGTCTTGTTGCCAAGGGGGAGACTACCCAGGTTCGCTGGCGCGAACCAGTGCGCGGTATGGAGCAAGGAGTAGGGAGCGCGTCAATCCCCGGGGCGCTCCCCACCCCCTACCCCCTACTCCCTACGACTCTTCAAGCGCCAGCTTGAGCACCTGATCGATCTTCGACGCGAACTTGAACTCCATGCCCTTGCGCAGGTGCGGCGGGATGTCCTCGAGATCGGGCTCGTTCAGCTTCGGTGCGATCACCGTCTTGATGCCCGCGCGCTGCGCGGCGAGGGCCTTCTCCTTCAGGCCGCCGATCGGCAGCACCTGGCCGGTGAGGGTGATCTCGCCGGTCATCGCGACGTCGGCGCGCACCGGGCGGCCGGTGACGAGCGAGACGAGCGCCGTCGTGATAGCGGTGCCGGCGCTGGGGCCGTCCTTGGGGATCGCGCCCGCCGGCACGTGCACGTGTATGTCGTGTGTGCGCAGCCACTCCTCGGGCTTGTCGGCGCCCCACTTGCGGGCGTTCGCCTTCACGAAAGAGAGCGCGGCCGCGGCCGACTCCTTCATCACATCGCCGAGCTGGCCGGTGATCTGCAGGCGCCCGTCGCCCGGGAAGGCGGTGGCCTCGATGAACAGGATCTCGCCGCCGACCGGCGTCCACGCTAGGCCGGTGGCCACGCCCGGCTGGCCCGTGCGGCGCGTGACCTCGTGCAGGAAGCGCTTCTTGCCGAGCAGGTCGCGCACCGTGCGCTCGCGGATCGCGCGCTTGCGGTTGCGCGTGCCCTCCGCGTACTCGCGCGCGACCTTGCGGCACACCGCGCCGATCTCGCGCTCGAGGTTGCGCACGCCCGCCTCGCGCGTGTAGCCGTCGATGATCAGCTTGAGCGCGTCGTCGTCGAATTCGATCTTCGTCTTGTCGAGGCCGTTGCGCTCGATCTGGCGAGGCACGAGATAGCGCTTGGCGATCTGGAGCTTCTCCTGCTCGGTGTACCCGGCGAGCTGAATGATCTCCATGCGGTCGCGCAACGGCCCGGGGATCGGGTCGAGCTGGTTCGCCGTGGTGATGAACATGACGTGCGAGAGGTCGAACGGCATGTCCAGGTAGTGGTCCCGGAAGGTCGTGTTCTGCTCGGGGTCGAGCACCTCGAGCATCGCGCTCGCCGGGTCGCCGCGGAAGTCCGCGCCCATCTTGTCGATCTCGTCGATCATCAGCACCGGGTTGTTCGAGCCGGCGTCGCGGAGCGCGCGGATGATCACGCCGGGCATCGCGCCGATGTAGGTGCGGCGGTGGCCGCGGATCTCGGACTCGTCGCGCACGCCGCCGACCGAGATGCGCTCGAACTCGCGTCCCATCGCCCGCGCGATCGAGCGCCCGAGCGAGGTCTTGCCCACGCCCGGCGGGCCGACGAAGCAGAGGATCGAGGAGCGCGCGTCCGGCTTGAGCTTGCGCACCGCGAGGAACTCGAGGATTCGGTCCTTGACCTTCTCGATGTCGTAGTGGTCGCGGTCGAGGATGCGGCGCGACTTCTTCAGGTCGAGGTCGTCGTCGGTGGCCTTCGACCACGGCAGGCCGGCGATCCACTCGAGGTAGCCGCGGATCACGCCGTGCTCCGGCGACTGCGGCGGCAGGCGCTCGAAGCGCGACAGCTCGCGGTCGGCGACCTCGCGCGCGTGCTCGGGCAGGTTGGCCGCGTCGAGCTGCTCGCGCAGGTCGTTCACCTCGGCCTGCACCTCGTCGGTCTCGCCGAGCTCCTCCTGGATCGCCTTCAGCTGCTGGCGCAGGAAGTACTCGCGCTGGGCCTGGTCGACCTCCGACTGCACCTGCGTCTGGATCTTCGTCCCCAGCGAGATCACATCCAGCTCGCGCGCGAGGTACTGCGAGAGCAGGCGCAGGCGCTTGGCCACGTTGCGCTCCTCGAGCAGCTTCTGCTTCTCCGCCACGCTGATCCGCAGGGCGCCGGCGATCATGTGCGCGAGCTCGGAGGGATCGTCGAGGTTGGCGAGCGCCACCGACAGCTCCTCCGGGAGGTACGGCGTCTGCTCGATGATCTCCGAGAAGGTGTTCTGGACGTTGCGCTTGAGCGCCTCGAGCTCGGACGTGGGCTCGACGATGTCGGGCAGCTCCTCGATGCTCGCCGTGAGGTACGGGCTCGTGGCCACGTAGTCCTTCACGCGCACGCGCTGGGTGCCCTGCACGAGGATGCGGAGCGTGCCGTCCGGCACCTTCATCATCCGCGCGACCACGCCCACGACGCCGATGCCGTAGAGGTCGTCGGGGCCGGGCTCGTCGAGCTCCTCGTCGCGCGAGGCGACCATCACGAGCATACGATTGCCGCCGAGCACGTCGTTCACGAGGCGGACCGAGCGCTCCTGGCCGACGGCCAGCGGCGTGAGCGTGTCCGGGAAGGTCACGGCGTCCTTGAGCGGCAGGACCGGGAGTGCGGGCGGCACTGCCGCGCTCACCTCGGGGCCGCCGTTGGGGCCGATCTGCGGGAGCTGGATCGTCACCCGGGCTCGACCTCGGGACGGTGGCGGCCTTCGATCGGCACGCGCCGGACCGCCTCGTCCTGGCGGACGAGCGGGATGTCGATCCTCAGCACTCCGTCCTCGTAGGTGGCCTGCGCGCGCTCGGAGTCGACGTCGGCACCCAGCTCGACCACGCGGCGGAACGGTCCCTGCTCGATCTCGATCTGCTGGTAGAGGCGGCCCTCCGCCTCCTGCGTCACGCGCTCGCCACTGATCAGGAGCTGGCGGCCGCGGATCTCGAGGCCCACCTCCTCGATGTTCACCCCGGCGAGGTCGACGTTGACGACGGCCTTCGGCGGGTCGCCGCAGTAGTAGACGTCCACGCGCGGGGAGAAGCCGCGCCGGGGGGCGAAGCCGCTGCGCTCGAAGACATCGCCGAACAACTCGTCGATCTCGCGGCGCATGCGCTCGAAATTCGCGAAGGGGTCTTGTCCGAGAGGCATGGCCCAGAGACTAATGAAGCGAATTCACAGGCTGTAAACCGCTCCCTCGTAAGCCACGTCCACCGGGCCGTCGAAGACGGCCGCCGCCTCCTTGCGCGCCCAGAGGTGATCGAGCTCGTCGGAGATGTGGGTGAGCACCACGCGGCCGACCTTCGAGTCGCGCCCGTGCTCGCCCGCCTCCCGCGGCGTGAGGTGGCCGCGCTCGCCGTCGCGCTCGGGGCGCGGGAGCGTGGCCTCGATCAGCAGCAGATCGGCGCCGCTGGCGAACTGTGTGAGCTCCTCAGTGGGCCGCGAGTCGGCGCCGAAGACGAAGCGCCCGCCGCCGTTCGAGCTCTCCACACGGATCGCGAACGTCTCCTGGAAGTGCGGCACCTTGCAGAAGCTGAAGCGCAGCGGGCCGACCGCGGGCGCCGAGTCGACCGCGTACTCCTCGAGCTCGAAGGCGTTCTCGATCAGATCGTCGCTGCCCCACGCGCCGACGACGCGGCGGAACACCTCGGCCGCGCGCGGCGGCGCGATCAGGCGCGGGCG
>DASXCV010000190.1:0-3917 GCA_036491015.1 Thermoleophilaceae bacterium
CCTCGGTCGCGAGGTTCCCGATCAGCGTCACCACGTTCACGTTCGCCTCCGTCGTTGTTCGCCCCCAACCTAGGCGGAAAGCCGTGACGTGGGTGTGCCGTCTCGGTCAGAACTTCAGGACTTTGCGGGTATGCTCGGGCCTCCTATGGGGCTCTTCTCGGGACTGACCGGCTTCGGCGGCCGCGACATGGCGGTGGACCTCGGCACGGCGAACACGCTCGTCTATGTCCGCGGGCGCGGGATCGTCCTGTCGGAGCCTTCGGTGGTCGCAATCGACCAGCGCTCGGGCGAGGTGCACGCCGTCGGCGTCGAGGCGAAGCGCATGCTGGGGCGGACGCCGGGGACGATCCAGGCGATCCGTCCTCTCAAGGACGGCGTGATCGCCGACTTCGACGTGACCGAGCAGATGCTCCGCCACTTCATCCAGAAGGTGCACCAGAACCGCTGGGCGCACCCGCGCGTGGTGGTGTGCGTGCCGAGCGGCGTGACCGGGGTCGAGAAGCGCGCGGTCGAGGAGGCCTGCCTGTCGGCCGGCGCACGCCAGGCCTATCTGATCGAGGAGCCCATGGCAGCCGCCATCGGCGCCGGGCTGCCTGTCGGAGAGCCCACCGGCAACATGGTGGTGGACATCGGGGGAGGGACCAGCGAGGTGGCCGTGATCTCGCTGGGTGGAATTGTCGTGTCGCAGTCGATCCGCATCGGCGGCGACGAGCTGGACGAGGCGATCATCAACTACGTCAAGCGCGAGTACAAGCTGATGATCGGCCAGCAGACGGCCGAGGAGGTGAAGCTCGAGATCGGCTCGGCCTTCCCGCTGGACGAGGAGGTGCAGGCCGAGATCCGCGGGCGCGACCTCGTGTCCGGCCTGCCGAAGACGGTCGTGCTCACGAGCGAGGAGGTGCGCCTCGCGCTCGAGGAGCCGCTTCAGGCGATCATCGATGCCGTCAAGGAGACGCTCGACCGCACCCCGCCCGAGCTGGCCGCGGACATCATGGACCGCGGCATCATGCTCGCCGGCGGCGGCTCGCTGCTCCAGGGCCTCGACGAGCGCCTTCGTGACGAGACGCAAATGCCCGCTCATCTCGCGGAGTCCCCGCTGACGTGTGTCGCGGTGGGGTCCGGCCGCTCCCTCGAGGAGTTCGAGGCAATCCACCGCAGCAACCGAAATTCCCGACAGCGTCGGCGCTACTAGCGGCCGCCGGGAGGTACACCTCCGGTGTACGACAAGAAGGTGGTCCGCAGGCGACGGGCGGTGCTTGGTGTGCTCGTGGCCCTCTCGATCTTCCTGCTCACCGTCTACTTCGGTGAGAACGGCGGCGGCTTCCTGCACTCCGTGCAGCGAGGCACGTCCGCGGTCTTCTCTC
Organism: Thermoleophilaceae bacterium; assembly: GCA_036491015.1. Taxonomy (GTDB): domain Bacteria; phylum Actinomycetota; class Thermoleophilia; order Solirubrobacterales; family Thermoleophilaceae; genus JAICJR01. Next base: position 1,365 of record DASXCV010000190.1, read on the forward strand.
CTCTGGAGCAGGGCGTGAGCGTGGTCTTCCGGCCGGTGAGCAACTTCACTCACTGGACCGGGGACGTCTTCCACGCGAAGAAGGAGAACAAGCAGCTCAAGACGCAGGTGCAGCAGCTCCGCACCCAGCTCGCCCAGAGCCAGACCGCCCAGCGCGACGCCTCCGAGCTGCGCGCGCTCGTGGGCCTGCCGCGCTCGAGCAACTTCGCGTCGGGGGGCAAGCTGATCACCGCGCGCGTGATCTCGCGCTCGCCGACCGTCTGGTACTCGAACGTGATCGTCAACGTCGGCAGCGGCGACGGCGTGCACATGGACGACCCGGTGATCGCGGCCGGCGGCCTCGCGGGCAAGGTCACCTCGGTCACGGGCGGCCAGTCCCAGGTCACGCTGATCACCGACCAGTCGAGCAACGTCTCGGCCGAGGTGATGCCGGACGGCTCGAGCGGGATCGTGCGCCCCGAGGTCGGCAACCCGAACGACATGCTGCTCGACTACATCGCCAAGGGCGCAAAGATCCAGAAGGGCGACAGCGTGCTCACGTCCGGCTTCACCACGTCGAAGCTCGATTCGGTGTTCCCCCGCGGGATCCCGATCGGCAAGGTCACGAAGATCGTGCCCAGCGAGCTCGAGCAGTACCAGCGCGTGCACATGCAGCCCTACGCCGACCTGCGGCGGATCGACTACGTGCAGGTGCTCACGGGCGCGATCGAGGACCAGCGGGCGCAGGTGGTCAAGTGATCCTCAGCCCGGGAGCCGTCGCGCGCCTCGTGGCGCTCGTGATCCTCACCGTCGTGATCCAGGCGGCCGGCATCCAGAGCATCAGCCTGCTCGGCGGCACGATCGACCTCGTGCCGCTCGTGGTCGGGGCCGTCGCGCTCTGGGGCGGCAGCATCGCGGGCGCCGCCGTCGGCTTCTCCTGCGGCCTCCTGATCGACCTCACGCTCGGCCAGGACGTGGGCGCCTCGTCGCTCGTGCTCACGGGCGTCGGCTACTTCGTGGGCCGCTACGGCGAGGTGAACGAGCCCGGCGCGCACGGCCTCCTGCCGATCCCGGTGGCCGCGGCCGCCACCGCCGCCTACCTCGTGGGCACGACGATCGTCAGCCTGATGCTCGCCTTCGACGCCTCGGTGAGCCTGCTCGCGTTCCGCGACATGTTCCTCACGATCTTCCTCAACACGCTGATCGCGCTGCCGGTGTTCGCGCTCATCAGGCGCATACTGCGCCCGGTGCTCGCGCGGGACCCGATGGACCGCCGCCGCAGGAAGGCGACCGCGATCGAGTCCGGCCCGATCGGGCTCAGAGGACTGGGGATCTAGCTCCGGGCATGTATCTCGACAACGAGAACCGCCCGGCGATCACGCCCCAGCTGGCCCTCCGCGTGGCGATCCTCGGCGGCATCGCGCTGCTGATGTTCGCGATCATCTTCTTCCGGCTCTGGTACCTGCAGGTGCTGTCGGGCGACAAGTACCTCGCGCAGGCGCGCGACAACCAGATCCGCAACGTCCTGATCCAGGCGCCGCGCGGCAAGATCGTGGACCGCGACGGCAACGTGCTCGTGGACAACCGGGTGGGCTACTCGGTGGTGATCAGCCCGGACAAGCTGCCCAAGTCGCAGGCGGTGAAGACGGAGCTGTACACGCGCCTCGGGCGCGTGCTGAACATGTCGCGGCGCCAGATCCGCACGAGCGTGCGCACCCAGTTGCTCGCCCAGCCGTTCGCGAACGCGACCGTGAAGACCGATGTCGGGCGCGACGTCTTCTCATACATCCTCGAGCACCTCACGTCCTACCCCGGCGTGTCGGTGCAGCAGGTCTACCTGCGCTCATACCCGCAGCGCACGCTCGCGGCCCAGATCATGGGCACCGTCGGCCGCGTGACCGCGGAGGAGCTCAAGCTGCCCGACTTCAAGGGCGTCGACCAGAACGACACGGTCGGCCAGACCGGCATCGAATCCTCCTACGACCGCTTCCTGCGCGGCCAGGACGGCGCCGCGCGCGTGCAGGTGGACGCCTCGGGCGAGCTGCAGCGGCCGCTGTCCGAGAAGCAGCCGGTCACGGGCCACCAGCTGCGGCTCTCGCTCAACCTCGAGGCGCAGAGGATCGGGCAGGCCACGCTGGCGGGCCGCAACGGCGGGTTCGTGGCGATGGACGTGAAGGACGGCTCGATCTACGCACTCGGCAGTTCGCCGAGCTTCAACCCGAACGTCTTCTCCAAGGGCGTCAAGGAGTCCACCTACAAGGCGCTCACTAGCAAGGCCAACGGCGCCCCGCTCAACAACCGCGCGATCCAGGGCCTGTATCCCACGGGCTCGACCTTCAAGCCGATCACCTCGGTGGCGGCGCTCAGCTGCGGCGTGCTCACGCCGAACACGGTGCTGTTCGACAACGGCACCTTCAAGGAGGGCGCGATCGTTCGCCACAACGCGGGCAACGCCTCCTACGGCGCGCTCAACCTGGTGAACGCGCTGCGCGTGTCGAGCGACGTCTTCTTCTACCAGGTGGGCCAGCGGCTCGGCGACTCGTGCGGCGGCCTCCAGCTCCAGAAGTGGGCGAGC
>DASXCV010000191.1:0-3433 GCA_036491015.1 Thermoleophilaceae bacterium
GACGCCGCGGCGAGGCAGCACGCGACGGCGGGAAACGGTGGCCATAGCGCCTTATGTGCCAAGGGCACAGACGCCGAAACCCCCAATCCCGCCGGCGCGGGATGCGTCCGTCAGGCCTGCTGGGCCACTATGAACCCGACCTGCCCGTCCTGCACGCGGGCGTCCAGCACCTTGTCGTCGAGGGCTGGAGCTGCGTCCGCCTCGACGAATACTGGTACGTGCTCGCCCTCGATCTCGAGCACCTGGTCAGTGGACTCCGGTTGCTCCACAAGCGAGATTCCGAGCCCTGCCTGGCCGTTGCCGTCGACCTGCCGGCTGATTCTCACGCCGGCTTCGTCGGACACGGGCGAGGACTCCACGATGGTGTCCAGCGCTTCAACGGCGTCTTCGGTAATCGTGAGCAACTTGGCTCACCCTCCTCGTTCGGGTTCGAGGCGGCGCCGGACGCTAGCAACCGGCTCAGCGGCCGCGCAGTTCGGCGGCCAGACCGGCCATCGGCTCGCGGACGAGACCTTGATAGAGCGTCGCCAGGCGGTCGATGTTCGCCTCGGCGCTCATGTTGCGATCGACGGCCGGCAGCTCGCGCGCGGGCGGATAGCTCGGGAGGATCATCGCCAGGGGCGGGAGCGTGTAGTGGGCGGCGAGCTGGTCGAGCAGCACCTGCGAGTCCGCCACGAGCGCGGCGCTCTCCTCCACCGCGCGGCGCTCGAGACCCGCGTCACCCTGGAAGCGACGCTTGCCGCTGAGGTCGTGGATCACCGGCACCCGCCCGGCGGTGAGCTCGTGGGCGCAGACGGTGAGCACCGCCGAGGGGCCGTAGCTCTGGATCACGTCGGGCGCGAACTCAGCGATGGCCTCGCGGAGGCCGCGCGCCGCACGATCGCCGAGCTGCCAGTCGAGCGCCAGGCCTTCGCCGCCTGGGGCGCCCTGGCGGGCAAGCGCGAGCTCGATCTCCGGCCGTTCGGCCGCCAGCGCGCGCGCATGTACGCGCGCGCGACTTGATGGCTCCTGGCGCAGCAGCAGGACGCGCATCAGACGGCCGGGCTGTGTGGGTGTGTGCGTGTCATCGTCGAGGCTCGCCAGGGCGAGCTTCGCCGGGGCCTTCTGCAGGCCAGTCGCCCCTCGCCAGGCACGTGGGATACCCAGGTTGCCCGGGCGTGAACCTATGGAATTCCGCACCGAGCGAGGTTTTTGTCAGCGTTTGCTCAGCGGCGCTACCGCGCTCAGGCGGTCCGGCTCGACAGCGCCGCCGGACAGCAGGCGCCGCAGCCGTCCACGCTGCTCCTCGCGCAGGGTGGCAACCGCTCGCGGATCGTCCACAACCGCGGCGCCGCGCAGGGTGGCGATCGCCCAGCCGGCAAGCAGCGCGAGCCCGCCCAACAGCGGCGGCGTCTCCACCAGCATCCGGTAGCCCGCGCGCACGAACACGAAGGCCGGGAGGTAGCCCATGTAGCGCGCGCCGCGGCCCTCCTCGATGCGCGCCCGCCACCAGCGCTGCTTCGAGCCGCGGGGAGCGTGATGGCGCACGCGCAGCTCGGGGACCGGGACCACCTTCCAGCCGCGCGCCTTGGCGCCGTACTCGTCGATGCCGTCCCAGCCCATCGAGTCGCGCAGACCGCCGAAGTCCTCGAGACAGCTCACGCGGTAGGCCTTGATCGCCCCGTGCACGGTGTGCCGGCCCACGCGCTCGGGCGCCCAGGCGCCGCCGCGGTCCGGCACGAGCACCCGGCCGCCGACGATGCCCGCCGCCGGATCGGCCGCGAAGGCGCCTGTCACGGACTCGAAGTAGCCGGGCGGGAGCTCGATGTCGCCGTCGAGCTTGACGACGATCTCGTGCGGCTCGTCCAGCTCCGCGCGCCCCCGCTCGAACGCGCGCACCACGCGGCCGCCGCGTGCTCTGTCGCCCGCCGGGGCGCCGCCGGCGACCACCCGGATCCAGGGCTCGCGCCCGGCCCACTCCTGCGCCAGCTCGCGGGTGCCGTCGGTCGAGCCGTCGTCGACGATCACCCACTGCGCCGGGCGGTGGCTCTGCGCGCAGACCGAGCGCAGGGTGAGCTCGAGGTGGCCGGCCTCGTTCTTCACCGGCGTGACGATCGCGTAGGCGGGCAGGGTCATCGAGCCTGCCCGTCGCGGCCCATCGCGGCCGAGCGGCGCCTGACCCGCAGGCGCCAGGTCCAGAGCCGCAGCAGCGGCAGCACGTGCCACGGGCGGACGAGCGCCTGCGCCCGCCGCAGGCCGCCCTCGAGCCGGTACAGGTCCCACGCCACGGCGCTCTGCCAGCGGCGCACCTGTGCGCGCCTGAACCAGGGGCGGTCCGAGTAGCAGCGCGCGATGTTCGTGTGCGCCGCCTTCATCTCGGCGCGCTGGTGCGACACCTGGTCGGGATGCACGTGGTAGAGCACGCTCACCTCCGGCAGCACGGTGCCGCTGCCGTGCTCGAGGCAGCGCAGCAGGAAGTCGAAGTCGGCGCAATGCGGGAGCGGCTGGTAGCCGCCGGCCTCGAGCGCGACGTCGCGCCGGATCAGGCCCGCGCTCACCGGCACCGGGTTCTCGGGGAAGACGATGTCGGCGGGCGTGCGCAACACGAGCGGACGCCGGCCGGGCGCGCCGTGCAGGCGGTCGAGCGCCGGGTCCTCCTGGCAGCGCAGGGCCGATCCGGCCACGAGCACGTGGTCGCCGCGCGCGTGCCAGAGCGAGGCGAGGTGGTGCGGCAGCCACTCGTCGTCGGAGTCGAGCAGGGCGAGCCACGGCTGGCCGGCGGCCGCGATGGCGCTGTTGCGCGCGGCGCCCTCCCCGGCGTTCTGCTCATGGCGCACCACCCGCGCGCCAAGTTCCTCCGCCACCGCGGCGGTGCGGTCGGTGGACGCGTCGTCCACCACCACGATCTCGGCCGGCGCGGGGCGCTGGGCCAGCACGCTCTCGAGCGCGCGCCGCAGCATGCGCTCGCGGTTGTAGGCGGGGATCAGCACCGACACCGGCACGGTGTCCGGCAGCGGCGGCGGCCCGTCCGGCACGCCGTTGGGGAACCTCCGGCCGAGCTCGAAGGCCCAGACCGTGAGGGGGTTGAGCGTGCCGAGAATCGCGTCGTCGCGCCGTCCTCTGAGCGCGCTCAAGCCCGCGCGCGCGAAGCTGGTGAGGCTCCAGGCGGCAAGGCCGAGCAGGCGGCGCGGCGGGAACGAGCCGGGGTGCCGCTCGTTCACCCAGGCTGCGCCGGCGCCCATCCGCGCGCGCTGGCGCACCAGCTTGGCGAGCCGGCTGCGGTTGGCGTGCACCACGGTGGCCTCGTGGCGCGCCTCGATCTCCCAGCCGGCGTCGCGCAGCCTGAAGCAGATGTCGGCGTCGCCGCCCGAGCGCACGTCGTCGCGGAAGCCGCCCACCTGCTCGAAGGCCGAGCGGCGGATCGCGCAGTTGGCCGTCTGCGTGTAGGCGAGAC
>DASXCV010000192.1:0-18458 GCA_036491015.1 Thermoleophilaceae bacterium
TGTCGCCGTTCGACTCGCTCGTGTTCGAGCGCTGGCGCACCGAGAACCTGTTCGGCTTCCGCTACCGCCTCGAGATCTACGTGCCGGCCCCGAAGCGCATCCACGGCTACTACGTCCTCCCCTTCCTACTAAACGACCGCCTCGTCGCGCGCGTAGACCTCAAGGCAGACCGCAAGGCCGGAGTGTTGAGAGTGATGGCGGCGCACAGCGAGACCTATGCACCGGAGGAGACGGCAACCGAGCTAGCAGCAGAACTTCACGAACTGGCAGCCTGGCTGAAACTGAACGCAGTGAAGGTCAACAAACGCGGCGACCTGGCGAGCGGCCTGGCAAAAGCCCTATGACCTATCCCCTATTCCCTACCCCCTATTTCCTGTTCTCTACTGTTGACCACCGTGCCAGCACGCAATGACCTGAGAAACATCGCGATCATCGCCCACGTCGACCACGGCAAGACGACGCTCGTCGACGCGATGCTGCGCCAGTCCGGCGTGTTCGCCGAACACCAGCAGGTGTCCGAGCGCGTGATGGACACGATGGACCAGGAGCGCGAGCGCGGCATCACGATCCTGGCCAAGAACGCTGCCGTCCACTTCGGCGACACGAAGATCAACCTCGTCGACACGCCCGGCCACGCCGACTTCGGCGGCGAGGTGGAGCGCGGCCTGACGATGGTCGACGGCGTGCTGCTGCTCGTGGACGCGTCCGAGGGACCACTGCCCCAGACCCGCTTCGTGCTGCGCAAGGCGCTCGAGCAGCAGCTGCCGGTGATCCTCGTGGTGAACAAGGTCGACCGCCCGGACGCGCGCATCCACGAGGTGATCGACGAGGTGTACGACCTCTTCCTCGACCTCGACGCGAGCGAGGACCAGATCGAGTTTCCGATCGTCTACACGAATGCGAAGGCCGGCTGGGCCGCGACCGAGGAGGGCGTGGAGGGGCAGAATCTGCGACCACTGTTCGACCTGATCCTCGACACCGTTCCGGCGCCGATGTACGGCGAGGGCGCCGCGCTGCAGGCGCTCGTCACGAACCTGGACGCGTCGCCGTACGTGGGCCGCCTCGCGCTCTGCCGCGTGCACGAGGGCACGATCCGCCGCAGCCAGACCGTCGCCTGGTGCCGGCGCGACGGGCAGGTGGAGCAGGTGAAGGTCACCGAGCTGTACGTGACCGAGGGGATGGAGCGCGTGGACGCCGACGAGGCGGGACCCGGCGAGATCATCGCGCTGGCCGGACTGCCGGACGTGATGATCGGCGACACGATCGCGGATCCGGCCGACCCCCGGCCGCTCCCGCCGGTGACGGTGGACGAGCCGGCGCTGGCCATGACGATCGGCATCAACACCTCGCCGCTAGCGGGCCGAAGCGGCGACAAGCTCACCGCGCGCCTGCTCAAGTCGCGGCTCGACCAGGAGCTGGTGGGCAACGTCTCGATCCGCGTGAACAACACCGACCGCCCCGACACCTGGGAGGTACAGGGCCGCGGCGAGCTTCAGCTCGCGGTGCTCGTGGAGACGCTGCGGCGCGAGGGCTTCGAGCTCACGGCGGGCAAGCCGCAGGTGCTCACGCACGAGGTCGACGGCAGGCTGCACGAGCCCGTCGAGCGCCTGGCCATCGACATCCCGGAGGACTTCCTCGGCGTCACCACCCAGCTGCTCGCGCTGCGCAAGGGCCGGATGGACCAGATGGTGAACCACGGCACCGGCTGGGTGCGGCTCGAGTACCTGATCCCCGCGCGCGGGCTGATCGGCTTCCGCACCGAGTTCATGACCGAGACGCGCGGCACCGGCATCCTGCACTCGGTGTTCGAGCGCTACGAGCCCTGGCACGGCGAGATCAAGACGCGCCCCACCGGCTCGCTCGTCGCGGACCGCCGCGGCGCCACGAACCAGTTCGCCCTGCTCAAGCTGTCGGAGCGCGGCCAGCTCTTCCTCGGTCCCGGCGAGGACGTCTACGAGGGCATGATCGTCGGCGAGAACTCGCGTTCCGAGGACCTCGACGTGAACGCCGTGCGCGAGAAGAAGCTCACCAACGTGCGCTCGTCCACCGCCGACGAGCTCGTGCGCCTCGCGCCGCACCACAAGCTGTCGCTCGACCAGGCGCTCGACTTCATCCGCGAGGACGAGTGCGTGGAGGTCACGCCGGAAGCCGTGCGCCTGCGCAAGCTCGAGCTCGACGCGGGAGCACGCCAGCGCCTGGCCAAGCGCGGGCGGCCGGACGTCATCGCCACCGGCTGACGCCGCTCAGGCGTAGGCGTCGAACAGGCTCTTCTGCATGTCGGCGTCCACCGAGACCACCTTCGCGTTCGCCTTGTAGACGAGCGCGCCGGTCATCAGCCCCGTCATGTCGTCGACCAGGTCCTCGCCGGTCTGGTCCGACTTGGCGGCGGAGGCGGAAACGCCACCGAGATCAGGCTGCGCGGTCATGTTCACGCGCCAGGGCTGGTAGTTGCCGTTGTAGGTGTTCGCGATCCCGTCGGCGGCGGCGGAGACGAGCAGGTCTCCGGCGTTCATACCGCTGGCCGATGCCGCTAACACGTGAGATCCATCGACTGGTGAGCCGCAAGCCACCAGCGCTGGACCGGCAACTCAACGGAAAACCGACGTCACCGTCCTGCTTTGTGCGGCCAGTGGCCGCACAATCCAGGAAGGTGAAGGCCCTGCCATCCTCCGCGGATGGCGAGGACCGGCACCGGCAGCGCGTTCGCGCGCGTGGCGCTCGCGGGCAATCCGTCCGACGGCTACGGCGGCAGGACGCTGGCCGTCGTGATCCGCGACTTCGAGGCGAAGGCGACCGCGGCCGAGGCGGCAGAGGACGAGCTGCGCACACCCGGCGAGGGAGGCGAGCCACTGATGCAAGCCGCCCTGACCCGCTTCCGTAGACGCATCGGAGCAAGCCGGCCCGTAAAGCTCAGCTGCACCACCAACGTCCCCCGCGAGGTGGGCCTCGCCGGCTCGAGCGCGATCGTGATCGCCTGCGCCCGCGCGCTGTGCAACCTCCACGGCGCCCAGCTCGAGCACGACGAGCTCGCCCGTCTCGCCCTCGCCGTCGAGGCGGAGGACCTCGGCATCGCGGCCGGCCTCCAGGACCGCATGGTGCAGGCGCGCGAGACGCTCGTGGCGATGGACTTCGGCGGCCACGCCGTGTACGAGGAGCTCGACCCCACCCTGCTGCCGCCGCTCTTCATCGCCTGGCACCCCGACGCCGCGGCGGCGTCCGGCCTGGTCCACGGCGAGCTGAGAGAGCGCCACGCGCGCGGCGACAAGCAGGTGCGCGACGCGATGACGAACCTCGCCGAGCACGCCTCAGCGGCGCGACAGGCCCTCCAGCAGCGGGACGAGCGGGAGTTCGCCCGCGCCGTGAACGCCTCCTTCGACGAGCGCCTGCGCATCATGCACGTGGACCCGCTCACCGCCGCGATGGTGGATGCGGCGCGGACGGCCGGAGCGTCGGCCAACTCGGCGGGCTCGGGCGGAGCGATCGTCGGCACCCTCGACGGCGATGACTGCTGGGGGCGCCTCCGCGCGGCGCTCGAGGACATGGGCGCCTCGTCGATCCGCCCCCGCACAAATCCGTAGAATCGCGACCCGGGGAGACGGGTAACCGGTAAGGCAATGACTCTGATCGCCCTTTCGGCGTCGTACGGTGCAGGCGGCAGCGTGGTGGGACCACAGCTCGCGGAGCGGCTCGGCGTGCCGTTCGTGGATCGCGCCATCCCGACCGGCGTCGCGGAGAGCCTGTCCGTGCCCCTGTCGCATGCGCTCGAGCGCGACGAGAACGTGGGCAGCCTGCTCGACCGCATGCTCAAGCACTTCGCTCCGCTGTCCGCCGCGTACGTGAGCGGCGAGGCCGGCGAGGTGCTGATAGGAGACGACGTCTACCGCCAGGCCACCGAGCGCGTGATCTGCAAGCACGCGCAGGCCGGCAGGGGCGTGATCCTCGGCCGCGCCTGCGCGGTCGTGCTCAGCGACCGCCCCGAGGTGCTGCGTGTGCGGCTCGACGGACCCGAGGAGGCCCGCATCGAGCAGGCCATGCGGATCCAGGGCGTCGATCGCGACACCGCCGTCGAGCGCATGCGGCAGACCGATCGTGCCAGGGAGGCCTACGTGCGCCACTTCTACGGCGTCGACCCGCGCGAGAGCTCGCACTTTCACCTGATCGTCGACTCGACCGCGATCACCCTCGACGCCTGCGTGGATCTCCTGGCCCGCGCGGCGGAGTCGCGCCCCAGCCTCCAAAAGGCCAGCTGACGCACCCGTCATACTCCCCGCCCACTTAGGGCGCGTCACGGTGACCAAACCGTCCGCCGGCCGAGCCATAGGGGTTCCGTATTCGACTCGACGGAGAAGCCGCCAAGGAGCGCGTTTGAAGCCCTACGCCGACATCACCGACACAGAGACGGTCAAGGCCCTGTCCCATCCGCTGCGGGTGCAGATCCTGCGCCTGCTGGAGGAGAAGGACAGCAGCCCAGTGGAGATCGCCACCGCCCTCGGGCTGCCCGTGAACCGGGTGAGCTACCACATGCGCCAGCTCGCCCGCTTCGACCTGATCAAGCTCGTGAAGACCACCCCGCGACGGGGCGCGGTGGAGCACCACTACCGCCTCCAGGCGCGCCCGCGGATCAGCGACAAGGCGTGGGGCGAGGTGCCGGAGATCGTCAAGCAGGCGATGACCGGCGCGGCGGTGGAGCAGATCCTCGAACTCGTCCACGAGGGCGCCGCGCGGGGCGGCTTCGACCGGACGGACGCCCATCTCAGCCGCTCCGACCTCACGCTCGACGAGCGCGGCTGGAAGGAGATGTCCGAGGAGCTCACCTCGATGCTGGCCCGGATCGACAGGATCCACGCCTCGAGCGTCGAGCGCCTCAAGAAGGCCAACCACGATGGCGGGTCGCGCGGCACGGTCGTGCTCGCGTTTCTCGAGACGCTCAGCGTTCCGGATGCGCCGCCGGCAACCCTCGCCAAGTCGGACGGCAAGCCCCGCCGCGCCCGCGCGTCCTCCTAGCGCCGCGGCCTAGCCCAGCAGGCTCTGGTGGCGCGGCTTGGTCCGGATGCTCGTGATCGTCGAGAACTGCGGCCGGTTGCCCGCCTTGTCGAACGGGACGAGCGTGATCCTGTAGCCGGTGCCGGGCGTGAGGCGCTTCGCGACGATGGTGAACTTGCCGCCCTTGCCGCCGGTCGCGCTCAGCGCGCGGCGGACGTGCTTCGTGCACTTGGCGCGCTTGCCGTGCGTGCGGCAGCTCACCTTGCGCGTGTAGCCGAGCGTGGCCTTCACCTTCGCGATGCCGGAACTCGGCGATGCGTCGGTGATCGTGAGCTTCAGGGTGCAGCTGACCTTGGTGCAGCTCTTCTTCGCCACGCGGAGCCTGGGCGCGACCTTGTCGACCTTCCCCGTGGGGGCCACCGGCGGGGCAGGCGGGACGGGCGGCGTCGGCGGCACCGCCGCGGGCGGCACGCTCACCTCGGCGCTGTCGGCGCTGCGGGTCGCATCCGTGCCGGTGGCCACGACCTCGCAGAACATGTTGGCTCCGCCGACCGTCGCCGGGACAGTGAAGGTGTTCGTGGCGTCAAACGCGGTGACGGCCGAGATCGCGCCGCCGCGATCGCGCATCAGGCGGGAGCTGAACGCCGGATCGCCGGTCCAGTTGCCGGGGTCGCAGGTGACCGTCTGCCCGACCTCCGCGTCGCCGCTCAGTGACGGCGGCGGGGTGCCCAGCGAAGGGTCGGTGGCGTTGATGAAGGCGGTGAGCTTCGACACGCGCGTGTAGATCCCCGGGAAGCCGTCCTGCGCGCAGCCCTCGCCCGCGTCGACCAGACCGATCAGGACCTTCTTGGTCGAGTCCGCGGGATCCGGCACGGTGAGGGGGCCGCCGCTGTCCCCGAAGCACGAGTCGGTGTTGGCGTCCGCCCCCAGGTTCGCGGCTCCGGCACAGATCATGTTGTCCGTGATCGGAGTGCTGTCGACGGTGTAGTCGGACACGCAATCGCTCTGCTTGACGAGCGGCACGTCCACCTCGTTGAGGACGTCCGGGAGGGTCGCGGCACAGGTGTCCGAGCCCGCCGCCACCGGGGAGGTGCAGCCCCACCCGCTCACCGTGGCCGTCGCGTTGCTGTTGAGTAGCGAGTCGAGCTTGGAGTCATCGATCGGGTCGATCTTGTTGATGGTCGCGGGCGGGCTGCCCGTCCACAGCGGCGTCGCCAGGTCGATGAGCGCGATGTCGTGGTCGTTCGTCGTCGGGTCGTAGTGCGAGTCGATCGAGAGCGTCTTCGCCTGGGAGATCACCGCGTCCGGGCCGGTGTCCGACAGATCCGGCGCGCCCGCGAACACCGCGATGGTGCTCGGCGAGCCGAGGTTGGCGCTGCCGAAGTCCACCACGCAGTGGGCGGCGGTGAGCACCTGCGTCGCGCTGAAGACCACGCCGCCGCAGAACTGCGAGCCGTCCGGTGAGGTCACAGGGTCGAAGAGCGCCACCTGGAACGGAAACTGGCTCATGTCGGTGACCTCGGAGCCGTGCACGATCCGCGGCGACACGTGCGCGCTCGCGGCAGGGGCGAGCGCGAGGGTCAGCGCCAGGACGGCGGACGCAAGCAGGGGGCAGCGAAACGATGGACGGTGCGGGGCCAGAGCACCATGTAAACACGGGTCCGGCGCATTTGCACCGGCGTCTGGACGAAAAAGTTCTCAGCGAGGCAGTGTCGGCGCCAGGATGCGGTACGCCTTGATGCCCACTCCGAGCCGCTCGCGGTGCTCGCTGCGCGCCGGGTCGAGCTCCGTGAGCTCGCGGATGCGGTCGAGCCGGTAGCTCACCGTGTGGCGGTGTGCGTGGATGGCCGCGGCCGTGGCCTTCATGTTGCAGTCGTTCGAGAGATAGGCGTCGAGCGTGTGCAGCAGGTCGGTGGAGTACTGCTCGTCGTAGCGCACGAGCGGCGCCACCGTGTCCTCGAAAAAGCTCTTCACCTCCTCGGGGTCGCTGGCGAAGGCCCGGAACAGCAGGCGGTAGGTACCGCCCTCGAGCGCCTCCGGGTCGGGGTGCCCGCCCACCAGGCGCACGTCGAGCACGAGCTCCGCCTCCTCGATCGCCAGCCGCAGCTCGCGAGCCGACGAGTAGCGCGACGAGAGCCCGACAGTGGCCTGCGTGCTCAGCCGCGCCGCCAGCTTGCGCGCCTCCTCGAACGAGCCGGGCAGGATCGCGTACACGCGCTCCTCTCCGACGGCGTCCGCCAGAGCGTCGGGCCGCTCGGCCGCGATCACGGCGAGCAGCCGGCCCGGTGCGCGGTTCCGGGGCACCGCGCACAGGGCCACCGCTCCTCCGGAGAGATCGGTGCCGAGCCGTCGCGCGCGGCGGAGAAGATCGTCCTCGTCGAGCTCGTCGCGGCGGAGCAGCTCCTCGATCACCGACCCGCGAAGCTGCTGCTCGGTCTCCTCGCGGGCCTCCACCACCGCGACCTCGGTGAGCGCCGCCACGGCCGCCACGTGCAGGTACTCGCCCGCGTTGTGCACGCCCGGCGCCAGCATCAGCACCGCGCCGAGGTCCTTGCCCCCGGAGCTGATCGGCACCTCGGCCACCAGCTCCTCGGGCGGCTCCGGCCGTCCGCCCCCGAGCCGCGAGGACACGTAGCGCTCGTAACGCGACCACGCCTCCACGGGTACCCCGACGTGCGGCACCACCACCGCCACCGGCGCGCCCACGTGCTCGGACGCGATCGAGGCGATCCGCTCGAGTCCCTCGCCCGCCAGCACGGCGCCCACCATCTGGAGGTGGGCGCCGCGCGGCGAGGGGAGAGGCTCCGGACTGGTCACCGGCTGGGTCAAGTCACAGCCAGGTAGCGCTCGAGCTCCCACGGCGTGACCTGCACGCGGTAGTCGGACCACTCGGCGCGCTTCAGGTCGATGTAGCGGGAGAAGATGTGCTCGCCGAGCGCGCGCTCCACGAGCGCGGACCCGGCCATCTCCTCGATCGCCTCGCCGAGTGTCTCCGGCAGCTGGCCAACACCCATCGCCGCCCGCTCCGACTCGCTGAGGTCGTACAGGTTGCTGTCGATCGGATCGGGGAGCTCGTAGCCCTTCTCGATCCCCTCGAGGCCGGCCTGCAGGAGCGCGGCGAACGTCAGGTACGGGTTGCATGACGGGTCCGGGCAGCGGAGCTCGGCGCGCGTGGCCGCCTCCTTGCCGGGGTGGTACAGCGGCACCCGCACGAGCGCGGAGCGGTTGCGCCGCGACCACGCGATGTACACCGGCGCCTCGTAGCCGGGCACGAGCCGCTTGTACGAGTTCACCGACGGCGCGAACAGCGCGGCCAGCTCGCGCGCGTGGCGCAGCTGCCCGGCGATGAACGACTTGGCCACGTCCGACAGGAAGTACTGGTCGTCCGGGTCGAAGAACGCGTTGCGCCCACCGGTGAACAGCGACTGGTGCGTGTGCATACCGGAGCCGTTCTCGCCGAACAGCGGCTTCGGCATGAAGGTCGCGTAGCAGTCGTGCTGCATCGCCACCTCCTTCACCGCGATCCGGTAGGTCATCGTGTTGTCCGCCATCGTCAGGCCCTCGGCGTAGCGCATGTCGATTTCGTGCTGCGAGGGACCGACCTCGTGGTGCGTGTACTCCACCGGGATGTCGAGCTGCTTCAGCGTGCGCACCACGTCGCGCCGGAAGTCGGAGGCCACGTCGAGCGTCGTGAGGTCGAAGTAGCCGCCCTTGTCGAGCACCTCGGTGCCCTTGTCGTCCTTGAACAGGAAGAACTCGAGCTCCGGCCCGAGGTAGTAGTGGTCGAAGCCGAGGTCGGCGGCGCGGTCGAGCGCGCGCTTCATCACGTAGCGCGGGTCGCCCTCGTAGGGCTCGCGGCTCGGGGTGAGCACGTCGCAGAACATGCGGCCGACCGGGTTCTCCTTGCGCCAGGGCAGGAGCTTGAACGTGGACGGGTCGGGCATGGCGATCATGTCCGACTCCTCGATGCGGTTGAAGCCCGTGATCGATGAGCCGTCGAAGCCCATCCCCTCCTCGAGCGCTCCGGGGAGCTCCTCGGAGCCGACCGCGAACGACTTGATCTGACCGAGGACGTCCGTGAACCAGAAGCGGACGAACTCCACCCCCTCGGCCTCTACGCGAGCGAGCACCTCGCCCGCGGTGTCGCGTGTCTCGTCGATTGTCGCCATTCGGTGTGTCTTTCCTTTCCTTCAGTCAGTGCGGGTCACACGTGGCCGCCCCCATCGGGCAGGACGGGGGCGGCCACGATTATTTGTGAGCGTCCTAGCTCGGTTCCGGGACCGCCGGCTGCGGCGCCGGGACAGCCGGCCGCTCGCCTGTCCCGGACGGGTAGGCGAGGGACGGCACGTCCGAGGGGTAGACCTCGTGACCGTGCACGGCCAGGTCGCCCGTCTCCATGTCCTTCTCCGTCATCCGCAGCGGCACGAACAGCCCAACGAGCTTCAGCAGCACGAAGGTGCCGACCGCGCAGAACACGATCACCCACAGCGCCGTGAGCGCCTGCCAGCCGAGCAGGTGGCCACCGTCGCCCGAGATGAGACCGGGTGCGGAGCCCATCGCCGAGTTGGCGAGGATGCCCGTGAGCAGGCCGCCCGCCAGGCCGGCGAAGCCGTGCGTGTAGACCACGCCGAGCGTGTCGTCGACATTGCGGAACGGGGCCGTGCGGCTGAGGTAGTTGAGCGCGAAGTACACGATCGTCGCCGCGACGACGCCGATGATGATCGCGCCCCAGCCGTTCACGAAACCGGCCGCCGGCGTGATCGCCACGAGGCCCGTGATCATGCCGTTGACGCTGCCGATGAGGCTCGGCTTGTTGCCGGTGGCGTAGTCCCAGCCGACCCACACGAGGAACGCGACCGCCGTGCAGACGTTCGTGTTCAGCACCGCCGCCGAGGCGATGTCGTTGATCAGGTACGGGTCGCCGCCGTTGAAGCCGTTCCAGCCGAGCCAGAGCAGTCCGGCTCCAACCGCGACCATGGCGAGGTTGTTCGGTGCGTCCACCTCGCGGTCGCGCTGGAGGCGTGGACCGACCACCGCCGCCGCGACGAAGCCCGACACGCCGGCCGCGAGGTGAATCACGTAGCCACCGGAGAAGTCGAGCGCGCCGTGCTGGGCGAAGAAGCCGCCGCCCCAGATCAGGAACGCGTTGACGGTGTAGATCAGACTCGTCCACAGGATCACGAACGGGATCCACGCCTTGAAGTTGATCCGCCCCAGCACGGAGCCGAGCATCAGGATCGGCGTGATCGCCGCGAACACGATCTGGAAGTAAGCAAGTGTCGACTGCGGGAACACGACCTTCCCGATGTTCGGGATGTTGCCCTGTTCACGTAGCCCCACGCTGCTGAGAATCGAGCCCGGCTTGCCCCACAGGTTGGCAAAGAAGCCGTGCTTCGCGCCGAAGATGTGTATCGGCGCGCCGAAACCCATCTTGAAGCCGTAGAGGACCCATACGACGAGCACCAGCGCGAACGCGATGAAGGCCATCATCATCGAGTTCACGGACCAGCGCTTCTGCATTACGCCGCCGTAGAGGACCACAAGTCCAGGGATGCTCATCAGGCCCACCAGCGTGGCCGCCGTGAGCTGCCACGAGGTGTCTCCCGGACTCAACCAATGCGGATCCATAGCCCCTTGATTTCCTTTCGTTCGAACTGCTCCCAGTTGTCCCGGAAAGCCTCCTGGCCCGCGTGTCGAGTCACTACGTACAGAAGTCCAAAGATCCGGCGGGGGAGTTCGCCCTGATGTCGGTGTCCGTGCGTGCGATTCGTGGCTAAGGTGCTCCCCAGATGCCTCTCGAGGGACAGTGGAAGCGGGTCAACACGCCGCTTCGCAAGCTGAGTCGCCGCGAGCGCAGCGTGGCGATCATCTCCGCGGTGGTGGTGCTGGTGGCGGTGCTGGCGCTCGTGCTCGCGACGGTCGGCGACTCGCGCCCCGGGCCCAAGCCGGGCTGCATCTACGCGATCGTGCCGGGCGTGATGGGAGCTACCGCGGTGGATGCCTGCGGCGCACAGGCGAAGAAGACGTGCACCCAGCACGCCGACCCGGCCATGACCGACCCGGTGTCGGTGGGCGTGCGGAAGAGTTGCCGGCGCGCCGGGCTGCTCTAGGCTCGCTCGTGATGACCGACGAAGCGTCGCCGTTCCCCGGCCTGCCCGACGACCGCGCGTTCTCGCGCGACATGTTCCAGCACGCGCTCGACCGCAAGGGCGCGGTGCACAAGTGCGAGGCGTGCGGGCAGGACAAGTGGCTGATCAGCTCGAGCCTGATGCTGCTCCAGGCGGTGGAGCCGGACGGCGGAATCACTCCCGGCCAGGGCGTGGAGGTGGTGCCGGTGTTCTGCAACAACTGCGGCCTGATCCGCATGCACGCGACGACGGTGCTGCTGCGGGACTAGGGCTCCGTGCGGCCGCGCCATGGCGCGGTACGAACGGCGGCAATGAGGGGCAACCCGCTCGGGGGCGGTCATGGATCACGTCGCTCTTCACGTTTGCCACCTATACGGTGGCAAAGGTGAAGAGCGTGATGGCTATGCCCTTATTGCCGCCGTTCGTGCCGCCCCAAGAAGCTGCCGGCGGAGACGGAAGCGCTTCGGCCTAAGCCGCGCTCGCCCGCTCTGCCCACGCCGGGAACTGCCCCGCCACTTCTTTGAGCAGCTCCAGCATCGGCGTGACGGCCGGCGGCACCCCGGCCGAGCGCGGCGTGGCGGCGATCACCCGCCGCGTCACGCCCTTGCCGGCCAGCTCGCGCACCTCCACGTCGTCGCGCGCACCGGCCAAGGCCAGCTCGGGGATCAGCGCCACGCCCACGCCGGTTGCGATCAGGCCCAGCACCGTCTGGTAGTCGTCGCTCTCGAAGGACACCGTCGGGTTGAAGCCCACCTCGAGGCACGAACGCACGATGTGCCGCGCACACGGGCTTTCGGCGCTCGTCTGGATCCAGGCCTCGCGGCTCAGGTCCTCGAGCCGGACCGCGTCCCTCTCCGCCAGCTCGTGCCCCTTGGGGAGCACCACGTGCAGCGGGTCCTCGCGCAACTCCATGCTGCGCAGGCCGCTCGTGACCTTGCTCGCCCCGGCGCCCTGGAACTCGAACAGCAGCGCGAGGTCGAACTCACCCGTGCGCAGGCGCGGCGCCATGTCCTCGGGCTCGCCCTCGGCCAAGGTCAGCTCCACGTCGGGGTGCGCCCCGCGGAAGCGCGCGATCGCGAGCGGCATGAGCGTGTTGCCGGCCGTCGGGAACGACGCCATCCGCAGCCGCCCGCCGCGGACGCCCATGATCGAGGCGAGCGCGTCCTCGGCGGCTTCGATGCGAGCGAAGATCGCGTCGGCGTGGGAGAGCAGCGCCTCGCCGGCGGCCGTGGGACGCACGCCCTTGCGGTCGCGCTCGATCAGCGTCGCGCCCGTCTCGGCCTCGAGGGTGGCCACCGCCTGCGACACGGCGGACTGGGTGTACGCGAGCGCTTCGGCGGCAGCCGAGAACGACCTGTGAGCCGCGACTTCTTTCAGCACTCTCAATCGCTGCACGTTCAGCATAAGCAACGCCGATCCTAGGTATCAGGAGTTTCAGTGGTGCTTATGCAGGCGCGCTGCCATCCTCGCTGAAACGAACCGAAAGAACTGCAAGCAAGGAGAGCCTGCGATGGCAACCAACATCATCGTCTCATACGACAACACAGAGAATGACCGTGACGCGCTCGCCCTCGGTCGCCGTCTGCGCGACGCCGGCGCGAACGTGTCGCTCGCGTACGTCCGCCACATCCAGCTCGAGGCCTCCGACCGCGAGGCACTCGAGGAGAGCGAGGCCCAGCGCCTGCTCGCCGAGGGCGCTGAGCTGCTCGGCGACGCGGACGTGACCCGCCACGTGGTGGTGGACGCCTCCACGGGCGAGGGCCTGATCGCGCTCGCCGAGCGCGAGGGCGCCGATGTCGTGGTGTTCGGCTCGGACTACCGCACCGCCACGGGCAGCGTGCAGCCGGGCAACTCGGCCCGCCGCCTGCTCGACGGCGGCCGCACCGCGGTGGCGATCGCGCCCGCCGGCTACCGCGACGACAACACACCGCTCGACACGGTCGGCTTCATCCCCGCCGCCGACGACTCGAGCGCCGAGGACACCGCGGCATCGCTCGCAGCGGCCACCGGCGCATCGGTCGTGCGCGACGACGCCCAGCGGCCGAGCCTGCTCGTGGTGGGCTCGCGGCCCGAGGCGCACGACGGTCACGTGCTGATCAGCGCCGCCGCGGAGGGCGCGATCGAGA
This sequence comes from Thermoleophilaceae bacterium, assembly GCA_036491015.1. Classification (GTDB taxonomy): domain Bacteria; phylum Actinomycetota; class Thermoleophilia; order Solirubrobacterales; family Thermoleophilaceae; genus JAICJR01. The sequence continues at coordinate 13,238 of DASXCV010000192.1, forward strand.
CCACCGGCCGCCCCGTGATCGTCACGGCGCGCCGCCGATCGCTGCTCTTCGAGCACGTGCCCACGCGCACGTTCACGAACCAGTAGCCACAAGTCAGTCAGGTACGGGCCGGCCGTCGGAGCGCTCCGACGGCCGGCCCTTCACCTTTCTACCCGCCGCGCTCCAGCAGCCGGGGACCGGGTAGCCCGGGCTGCTGAACATGGGCGCGCAGTCCTTGCAAGTGGTCTGCGTGCACGTCGTAGGTGTGGATCTGAATCGCCACCACCACGGCGGTGAGCGCCATCGCGGCGATCGGCACCCAGCGCCGGCGCACGAGCGGCGCCAGCGGCAGCACCCAGACCACGTACCAGGGAAGCATCCAGCCGAGCGTGGCTATCAGGAGCAGCAGCGTGGCCGCGGCGGCAGCCAGCCAGTCGCGCCGCACCCAGGCGAACACGAGCAGCGCGAGCGCGCCGACGTCGAACACCAGCTCGAAGATGTGGTGGCGCGCCGGCGTGAGCGGACCCTGGCCGAGCACGAAGCCGAGGTACCCGGGGACGTTCGACAGCGGCTTCGTGAACTGGTCGTGGTGCTGGAGCAGGTTGAGCATCGACGTCACGTGGAACCCGAACGCGGCCAGCGCGAAGATCGACAGCACCGCCGCGGCCACCGCCGCGCCGAGCAGCACCCGCCAGCGCGCGCTCGACGCCACCAGCACGAACGGCAGCACCACCCCGGCCGTGACCTTCACCGCCACCGCCGCCACCAGCGCAGCGCCGCCGAGCTCCGGCTTGCCGGACAGGATCAGCAGCGCTCCCGCCAGCAGGAACAGCGCCATCAGCACGTCGTTGTGCCCCCCGCCGATCGCGTACATGAGCAGCAGCGGATTGAGGGCGAAGAAGAGCATCGCCGGCGCCGGCCGGATGCCGAGCCGCCGCGCACACGCCCACACGAGCGCCGCGCAGCCGATCGCCGCCAGGCCAGCGAGCGCCTTGAACGCCCACATCGCCCCGGCCACGCCGAGCGGCACGAACGTGTAGCTCAGCAGGGTGAAGAGCGGGCCGTAGGCGGTCGGCGTGCGCAGCCACTCGGGCCCGGTGAACGGCACCGACGGGTCGCCGGCGATGGCCGCCGCGCCGTGCAGGTACGGGTTCACGTGGTAAAGCGCGCCCATCCGCGCGTACGCCACGTAGTTGAAGATGTCCGTCGACAGCAGGGGAGGCGCCAGCGTCCAGACCACGATGAGCAGCACGGCGCCGGTGATTGCGATGGACCTGGGGATCCAGCGTGCGCATATGAGCACGACTACGTAGAAGACGCCGAGAAGGATCAGCAGCCGGCTCAACTCGTGCAGCCCGAGCGGCGAGCCATGCCCGCGCAACGGCCCCGCCATCCACGCGGGCAGACCCATCCGCCCGGACGGCACGAGTGTGTGGGAGCGAAGGGTGGCCGCGGTGGCGATGCGCACCGACACGAGCAGCATCGCCACCATTGCGGCCGTGCCCAGCAGCGTCACGGCCACGCTAACCGGGCGAGCTTTGACTACCCAGGAGCGAAGGAGCGGTTGTTGTTGAGGTTCCGGATACGCAGCCATGGTCGTAGCTGAACGCTCTCCCTCTGTTACTCAAGGGGGAGAGCGTTAGCTACGGGTAAGACGAGGGTTAAGCCTCGATGAGTAATTACGGCTGCTGCTGAACCGGCGCCTGGCTGGGCTGCTGGGCCAGGGTGACCGTGAAGGTCTTGGTCTGGCCGCCGCGCTCGATGCCGAGCGTGATCTTGTCGCCTGCGTGCCGGCCCGAGATGGCCGCAACCACGTCCTCCGAGGAGCCCATGGTCTTGCCGTCGACCGTCTTGATCACGTCGCCCTGCTGAAGGCCGGCCTTCGCGGCCGGGCTGCCGGGCTGAACCGAGCCGACCGTCGCGCCGCCCTGCTTGGCGTCGCCGGTGGCGATGCCGAGGTAGCCGTGCGACACGTGCCCGCTCTTCTCGAGCTGGTTGATCACGGCCTTGGCGGTGTTGATCGGGATCGCGAAGCCGACGCCGTTGTTCTGGCCCTCGCCGGTCCCGTTGTTGCCGTTGCTCGCGATCTGCGCGTTGATGCCGACCACGTCGCCGTTCCCGTCGAGCAGCGGGCCGCCGGAGTTGCCGGGGTTGATCGCGGCATCGGTCTGGATCGAGTGGCCGATGGTGAAGCCGTTCGGCGCGGTCATGCTGCGGTCGAGGCCGGAGACGATGCCCTCGCTGAAGCTGTTCGTGTAGCCGAACGGGTTGCCGAGAGCGAAGACGGTGTCGCCCACCTGCACGGTGCTCGAGTCAGCGAGCGTGAGCGGCTTGAGGTCGAGCCCAGACGGATCGATCTTCACGATCGCGAGGTCGTCCGTGGGGTCCGTGCCCACCAGCTTGGCGCTGTGGCCGGAGTCGCTCGAGTCGAAGGTCACGTTGAACGTGTTGGCGCCCTGCACCACGTGATCGTTGGTGAGGATGTCGCCGCTCTTGTCGAGCAGGATGCCGGTGCCGAGACCGCTGTCGGTCGTGATCTTCACCACGCCCGTGTGCGTGTTGCTGTAGATCTGCGTCGGCGTCATGTTGGTGGACACGGTCCGGGTGGAGGTCGCGGGCGCGTTGCTCACGGTGGGCGCGGTCGAGGAGCTCGACGCCGACCCGCCGTTGCGTAGCGCCAGAATCCCGAGCGCCAGCGCCGCTACTGCGACCAGCGCTGTGAAGGTTGAGAGCCTCAGGCTGAGGAGGCGGTGGGGCTTGCCGGTCATGGTGGGGCGATTCCTTTCGAGAATTCGGGCTTGGCCCCGACCATTGCCACGGTTGCTGAGCGACCTCTAATCGCCACATAAGAACTTGCGAAGAGCGGCGCGGCGGCTACTCGTCGTCGCGCGGCACTACGCGCATGGCCTCGACCTGCTCCCCCGACTTCGTGTCGGGGTACACGACGTAGACCGCCGGACCACCGCCGAACCAGCTCGAGAGCTCGGCCTCGCCTACGAAGACCGCGGCGCGCTGGGAGCCGTCGGTCTGCTCGACCCACACCTTCTGGCCTTCCTGGAACGGCTCCATGCGCACATCATCTCGGCTCGAGCCACTCCGTGTCCATCTTTCTTCAGCGAAGCAGCTCGCCGCCGTCCGCGGCCGCGCGCGCCGGTCCGACGAGCGTCTCCTGAAGCCGGCGCGCGGCGTCGAGGTGATCGCCCGTCCAGATCATCCGCACGCCGGTGTCGGTGGCCTCGCCGTCGTCGCTTCGCAGGTCACGGCTGACAGCGTCGACCAGGCGCGAGTCGGCGTCCCCGTCCTGCGCGAGCGGCTCGGGGACGGAGGAGCGGCCCGCGAGGCTTGCCGCGAAGCCCTCGTACCAGTCGCTGAGCTGCCCTGCCTCCGCGAGCAGCTCGCGGCGGGCCGCGCTGCGGTCGCCGCCGACCGCTCCCTCGCGCTCCCACAGGTCGAGCACGGCGTCGCCCGCCAGCCGCAGCCCGGCCACGCCGGTCACGAGGCTCGCGATCTCGGCCATCGGCACGGGCTTGCCGCCGCGCTCGGCGAGGTAGCCGCGAAAGGTGTCGTCGAGCCGTCGCGACGCCGCCGCCGAGGCCGCCGCGGCGGCGGTGGGCTCGGGCAGTGCCGGCAGCAGCTGGTCGCAGCGACCCATGCCGAAGTCGACCGCGCGCGCGAGATACGCGGCGCTGGCGGTGTACGCGCCCGCCAGAGCCTGGTTGAGCGCCGCGGCCGCGCCGCGCGGCCAGAACAACAGCCCGACCGCGAGGCTCACGGCGCTCCCGAGCGCGATGTCCTCGACACGCACGAGCCCGATCTTCCAGCCGGCCGGCTGGAGGATGTTGAAGAGGATCAGCAGCGTGACGGTGAACGCCGCCTGGCCCGCCGCGAATGAGATCGTCGCGGGCGCCAGTCCGGCGAAGAGAATCGCAACCGGCAGCAGGTACCAGAGCAGCGTGGTGTTGGTCCCGATCAGCAGGACGAGCGCGGCGCCGACCACGAAGCCTGCGACCGTGCCGGACAGCCCGCGCACCACGTTCTGCCCCGTGCTGAGCGCGTTCGAGCGCAGCACCGACAGCGCGGCGAGCACGACCCAGAACGCGTGCTGCACGCTCGTGACTCTCGCCACGGCCACCGCCAGCCCGAGTCCCACCGCGCCGCGCACGCTGTTCTGAAGCCAGACCGAGTGGCGCCCCAGGTACGAGCCCGCGCGCTCCTGCGCCGCCGACAGCGTGGTGCTGAGCCCGGCGGGCTGGCGGCCGAACAGCCGGTCGACCAGGCCCCTGCGCTCGGCGGCGGCGGCGAACTCGATGTTCGCCGCGATCTGCGAGGCCACGAAGCTGAGCTCCTGCGCCCGGAAGCCTGGGTCGAGCGCCGAGACCACGTCGGCCATCGGCTGCTCGTCGGCCGCGGGCAAGCTGAGCGCGGCGCTGTGCTCCAGCTCGTCGAGCTCGGCCGCCAGCGCGGCCTCCGCCTCGCGCAGGGCGGCGGGGTCGTGCCGCGGCATGTCGAGCTGATCGGCGCCGCGTTCGAGCACCAGCGCCGCCGCCGCTTTCACGCTGCACACGCGCGGGTCGACCGCTGCGCGATCGGGCTGAGCCGAGCGCACCACGATGTCGTTCAGCCAGCGCAGCTCGTCCACGAGCCGGATCACGCCGCGCGCGGCGGTGCTGAGCCCGGTCGGCCGGTAGGGGGTGGCGAAGAACACCCGCTCGAGCGAGGCGAGCGCGGCGTCCGCGCGCTCGACCGCGGCCTTGTGCTCGGCCTCGGTCCCACCGTCGCGGCCGAGCGCGTATGCGGCGTCGGCGCGCAGCCGCGCGGCCAGCGCCATGCAGGCGGCGATCGCCGCGCTGCGCAGCGGGTTGCGTGCGGGCGCGGGCCAGAGCAGCGCGATCGCCACCAGACTCGCGCCGGCGGCCATCCCCCAGCCGGCCAGGCGGTCGGGGATCGAGGACACCGGCCCAGGCAGGCAGACCGGCAGGATGAAGGCCAGCAGCAGGGAGGTGGTGGCGCCGGCGAGCGTCGAGCTGACGACACCCGCGAACAGCACGCCGAACCCGACGACGGCCATCGAGACGGCGGCCAGCGCGGTGGAGCGCGAGCAGAGCGTGCCGAGGCAGACGAAGGCTCCTCCCGTGAGCGCCAGCGCGAGCTGCGCCTCGAGCCGCTCGCGGATCGGGCCCGCGAAGTCGACCAGCACGAGCATCGCGAACGAGCCGAACGCCGCGAACGTGGCCACACCCGC
>DASXCV010000193.1:0-19202 GCA_036491015.1 Thermoleophilaceae bacterium
GGTCGTGACCGGCGTCGAGATGTTCAAGAAGATCCTTGACGAGGGCCAGGCTGGCGACAACGTCGGCTGCCTGCTCCGCGGCACGAAGCGTGAGGAGATCGAGCGCGGGCAGGTTCTCTGCAAGCCGGGCTCCATCACGCCCCATACCAGCTTCGAGGCCGAGGCCTACATCCTAACCAAGGAAGAGGGCGGGCGGCATACGCCGTTCTTCACCGGCTACCGGCCGCAGTTCTACTTCCGCACGACCGACGTCACCGGCGTCGCCAACCTGCCCGAGGGCACGGAGATGGTCATGCCGGGTGACAACGTCCAGATGTCGATCGAGCTGATCCAGCCGATCGCCATGGACCAGGGCCTCCGTTTCGCCATCCGCGAGGGTGGGCGCACGGTCGGGTCCGGGGTGGTGACCGAGATCGTCGAGTAGCACCCGCTCGTTAGAGACACGAGCTTTCGGGGGCGGGCCCCTTCACTAACGGGTCCGCCCTCGGTGCGTCCTAAGGAACCAAGTTGGCAGCGATTACACAAAACAAGATCCGAATCAGGCTGAAGGCCTACGACCACTCGGCGATCGAGGCGGCCGCCAAGGAGATCGTGGAAACGGCCGAGCGCACTGGCGCGACTGTGTCGGGTCCCGTTCCGCTGCCCACGGAGAAGAACGTGTACTGCGTGATCCGCAGTCCCTTCAAGGACAAGGATTCGCGCGAGCACTTCGAGATCCGGACGCACAAGCGGCTGATCGACATCCACCAGCCCACGCCGAAGACGGTCGACTCGCTCCAGCGGCTCGACCATCTTCCCGCCGGAGTCGACATCCAGATTCAGCTGGTCTGATCCCGATGGCTGCACTACTCGGGAAAAAGATCGGCATGACTCAGCGGTTCGGAGAAGACGGCCGGGTCGAGCGGGTGACCGTGATCGAGGCCGGCCCCTGTCACGTCACCGCGATCCGCACGTACGACCGCGACGGCTACGAGGCCGTGCAGCTCGCGTTCGGCGAGGTCAAGGAGAAGCGGCTCACGAAGGCCGAGCTCGGCCATCTCAAGAAGGCCGACGCCCCGGCGCTCCGCCACGTCTGCGAGTTCCGTGACGAGGCCGGCGAGCTCACCGTCGGCGAGACCGTGACCGTCGAGGCGTTCGAGAAGGGCCAGACCGTCAAGGTCTCCGGCGTCTCGAAGGGCAAGGGCTTCCAGGGCACCGTCAAGCGCCACAACTTCAGCCGCGGCCCCGTCAGCCACGGCTCGCACAACGTGCGCGCCCCGGGTTCGATCGGCGCCTCCGCCACGCCCTCGCGCGTGTTCAAGGGCATCCGCGGCCCGGGCCAGATGGGCAACAAGCGCGTTACCCAGAAGGGCCTCGAGGTCGTCGACGTGCTCGCCGCCCAGAACCTGCTGCTCGTGCGCGGCTCCGTGCCGGGGCCGAGGGGCGCCACGGTCGAGATCAGGACGGACAGCTGATGGCCGCCCCCAAGGCAGCGATCATCGGTCAGAAGACCGGCAAGGCGGACCTCGATGCCGCCGTGTTCGGCGAGACCTTCCACATGTCGCTCGTCCACGAGACGGTCCGTGCGGAGCTGAACGCGCGCCGCCGCGGCACGTCCTCGACCAAGACGCGCGGCGAGGTGGCGATGACCGGCGCCAAGGCCTTCCGCCAGAAGGGCACGGGCCGCGCCCGCGCCGGCGCCCTGTCCACGCCGTCGCGCATCGGCGGCGGCATCGCCTTCGGCCCGAAGCCGCGCGGCTACACGGTCAAGGTCAACCGCAAGGCGCGCAAGCGCGCGCTCCGCGCCGCGCTCTCGCTCCATGCCGAGCGCGGCACTGTCGCCGTCATCGACCCCGCGAAGTTCGACACCCCCTCCACCAAGAGCGCCGCCGAGGCGCTCGACTCTTTCGGAGAGGGCCGGGTGCTCGTCGTGCTCGGGCGCGAGGGCGAGGAGAACTGCGCGAAGTCCTTCCGCAACATCCGCGGCGCCGTGGTGCTCTCGGCGGACGAGGTCGGCGTGGCCGACATCGTCGGCGCGGCGCGCCTCCTGCTGTCGCAGGCCGCCATCGACGGGCTCACAGCGCTCGCCTCGAAGGACTCGAAGGAGGCCGCGTCCGCGTGAACCCCCGCTCGGTGATCATCCGCCCGATCGTGTCCGAGAAGAGCTACGCGCTCCTCACGGCCAACAAGTACACCTTCCGCGTCCACCCGGACGCTCACAAGACCCAGATCCGCCAGGCGGTGGAGGAGGTCTTCGGCGTGCGCGTGGAGGACGTGCGCACGATGAGCGTCAAGTCCAAGCCCAAGCGCCGCGGCGTCACGTTCGGCCGCACGCGCGAGTGGAAGAAGGCGATCGTGCAGCTGCACCCGGACGACAGCATCGAGCTGTTCGAAGGACAGGAGCTCGGCTAGTGGCCATCAAGAAACACAAGCCCACGAGCCCTGGCCGGCGCTTCTCCACCTGGTCGGACCGGGCGGAGGTCACGCGCACCGAGCCGGAGAAGTCGCTCGTCCGCGGCATCACGAAGAGCGGCGGCCGCAACTCCTACGGCCGCATCACCTCGCGCCACCGCGGCGGCGGGGCCAAGCGCAAGTACCGCATCATCGACTTCAAGCGCACGAAGGACGGGATCCCGGCCAAGGTCGCCTCGATCGAGTACGACCCCAACCGCACCGCCTACATCGCGCTGCTCCACTACGCCGACGGCGAGAAGCGCTACATCCTCGCGCCGGCGCGGCTGCGCGTGGGCGCCACGGTGCTGTCGGGCCCGACCGCCGACATCGTCGTCGGGCACTGCCTCCCGCTCCGGAACATCCCCACGGGTACGGTCGTGCACAACGTCGAGCTCGAGCCGGGGCGCGGTGGCCAGATGGGCCGCTCGGCCGGCGCCTCGATCCAGCTGATGGCGAAGGAGGGCGAGCGCGCGACGCTGCGCCTCCCCTCGGGCGAGATGCGGATGGTCGCCGTGGATTGCCGCGCCACGGTCGGCACCATCGGCAACGTGGAGCACCAGAACATCGACATCGGCAAGGCCGGGCGCAACCGCCACAAGGGCAAGCGGCCGCAGACTCGCGGCACCGCGATGAATCCCGTCGACCACCCGCACGGCGGTGGCGAGGGCTCGACCACCGCGGGTCGCCACCCGGTCACCCCGTGGGGCGTGCCGACGCTCGGCTACCCCACGCGTAAGAAGAACAAGCAGTCCGACCGCATGATCGTGCGTCGGCGACGGAAGAAGAGGTAACCAGACTTGTCTCGTTCATCCAAGAAGGGACCGTTCGTCGAGGAGCGTCTGATCGGGCGCATCGAGGGGATGAACTCCTCGGGTCAGAAGCAGATGATCAAGACCTGGTCGCGAACGTCCACGATCTTCCCGGAGATGGTGGGGCACACCATCGCCGTCCACGACGGCCGCAAGCACGTGCCCGTGTTCGTCTCCGAGTCGATGGTCGGGCACAAGCTCGGCGAGTTCGCTCCCACGCGTATGTTCCGCGGCCATGCGGGCGGCGACAGGGCCAAGATGCGATGAGTGAAGAAGAGAAGCAGCCTCGGCGGAGCCGCCGCAAGAAGGACGAAGCGCCCGAGACCGAGGCGCCGATGGCCGACGCCGCCGAGGAGAGTGCAGAGAGCGAAGTGCAGAGTGCAGAGCCTGAGGCCGAGGCCGACGAGCAGCCCGTCGAGGCCGAGGCGGCCGAGGAGCCCGCAGCCGAGGAGGTTGACGAGGTTGATGAGGTCGAGGACGCTGACGTCGCCGGCGAGGACAAGCCGAAGCGGGGCCGCCGCCGGCGCTCGTCCGAGACCGCCGCGCCCGAGAAGGCTCCTGTGCACAAGAAGTCGCCCGCGCCGCGAGCGGCGGACGGCACGGTCGTCGTTCGCGCGCATGCCAAGTACGTGCGCCACGCACCGCGCAAGGCGCGACTCGTGGTCGACCACATTCGCGGCAAGTCGGTCGACGACGCACGTGCCATCCTTCAACACACGCCTCGAGCGGCGGCAGTCGATGTGCTCAAGCTTCTCGAGTCGGCCGTGGCCAACGCGGAGAACAACCACGAGCTCGTCGCCGACGACCTCGTCGTCCGCAAGGTCTACGTCGACGAGGGCCCGACGCTCAAGCGCTACCGTCCCCGCGCTCTCGGCCGCGCCACGCGGATCCGCAAGCGCACAAGTCACATGACCATCCAGCTTTCACCGAAGGAGTAGCCGACACAGCATGGGTCAGAAAGTTCATCCGGAAGGCCTGCGGGTCGGCTACATCCATGACTGGAAGTCGCAGTGGTTCAACGACCGCGAGTTCTCGAACTACCTGCTCGAGGACGTGCACATCCGCGACCACATCGAGAACAAGCTCGCGCACGCCGGTCTCTCTGACATCACCATCAAGAAGAACAAGAGCGAGGTGGAGGTCAACATCCACACCGCTCGCCCGGGCATCGTGATCGGCAAGTCCGGCAGTGAGGTCGACGCGCTGCGGCGCGAGCTTCACCGCATGACCGGCAAGTCGGTGAAGGTCAACATCCTCGAGATCAAGCGCCCGGAGCTCGACGCCAAGCTCGTCGCGCAGTCGGTCGCTGAGCAGCTGCAGAACCGCGTGGCCTTCCGCCGCGCGATGAAGCGAGCGCTCACGTCGGCGATGCGCTCGGGCGCCAAGGGCGTCCGCATCCAGGTGTCCGGCCGCCTCGGCGGCGCGGAGATGGCGCGCACCGAGGGCTACTCGGACGGCCGCGTGCCGCTGCACACGCTGCGCGCGGACATCGACTACGGCTTCTTCGAGGCCCGCACGACCTTCGGTCGCATCGGCGTGAAGGTGTGGATCATCAAGGGCGAGATCATGCCCTCGGGCTTCGCGCAGGACCTGACCCAGATCGAGGCTCCGCAGCAGGCGGCGCCCGGCGGCGGTGGACCCGGCGGGGGACGCGGCGGTCGCGACGGCGGCCGTGGCGGGCGCGGACCGGGCGGACCCGGCCGTGGCGGTCCCGGCGGTCGCGGCGGCGGACCGGGTGGTCCCGGCCGTGGCGGTCCCGGCGGTCGCGGCGGTGGACCGGGTGGCCCCGGCCGTGGCGGTCCCGGCGGTCGCGGCGGCGGTGGCGGCGGCGGACGCGGCCCGCGCAGCGGCGGCGGTGGCGGCGGGGGAGGTCGCTAGCCGATGCTGCAGCCCAAGCGAGTCAAGCACCGCAAGCAGCACCGCGGTCGCATGCCCGGCAACACCAAGGGCGGATCGCGCGTCGAGTTCGGCGAGTACGGCCTGAAGACGCTCGAGCGCGGCTGGATCACCAACCGCCAGATCGAGGCCGCCCGAATCGCGATGACGCGCAAGATCAAGCGTGGCGGCAAGGTCTGGATCAACATCTTCCCGGACAAGCCCGTGACCGCGAAGCCGGCCGAGACCCGCATGGGCTCCGGCAAGGGCTCGCCCGAGGGCTGGGTGGCCGTGGTCAAGCCGGGCCGCATTATGTTCGAGCTGGCCGGCGTGCCCGAGCCGCTCGCGCGCGAGGCGATGCGCCTCGCCGGCCACAAGCTGCCGGTCAAGACCAAGTTCGTCGTGCGCGAGGGGCAGGAGCAGTGAAGCGCACGGATGCAGGCGGAATGCAGGATCCGGAGCTCGTGGAGTTCATCGGGGAGCGGCGCCAGGAGCTGTTCAACCTGCGCTTCCAGCACGCCACCGGGCAGCTCGAGAACACGTCCCGGCTGCGGGACGCCAAGCGCGAGCTCGCCCGTGGGCTGACCGTCGCCCACGCGCGCGACATCGACGTCGATAGAGAGCTGAAGAGACAGAAGACATGATCGAAGAGAACGAGCAGACTCCGGAGGAGACTCCGGAGGAGTCCGCAGAGGACAGTCCGCAGTCCGCAGAGGCCGAGGCGCCGGCGGCTGACGCCGCCGAGTCCGCAGAGGACAGCCCGCAGCCCGCAGAGCCCGAGCCCGAGGCGCTCGCAGAGGAGCCCGCGGCCGAGGAGCCCGTGGCTGAGGACCCTGTGGCTGACGAGGCTCCCGCGGCTGACAAGCCTCCGGCGGCCGAGGCTGCCGCACCCGCGGAGCCGGAAGAGGTGGTGCACCCCAAGCAGCGGCGCAAGCGTGCCCGCTCGGAGCACACGGGCGAGACGCGTCCGCAGCGCAGCTCCGAGGAGCGCGTGGCCGACCGTGCCGCCAAGCGCAGCCGACTGTCCGCTTCGCGCCGCGCCTACCGCCAGAAGCAGCGCGAGAAGCGCGCCGCGAGCCCGCGCCCGGAGGCGCCGCAGGTCGAGCCGAAGGAGCACGGGCCCGGCCGCCCGCGCGTGCGCCAGGGCATCGTCGTCTCGGCCAAGCCGGACAAGACGATCACCGTGCGCATCGACGTGGCCCGCCGGCACCGCACCTACAAGAAGATCGTTCGCTCCTCGTCCACGCTGCACGCGCACGACGAGAGCAACGAGGCGAACGAGGGCGACACGGTCCGCGTGGTCGAGACGCGCCCGCTCAGCCGCACCAAGCGCTGGCGCCTCGTCGAGATCCTGGAGCGCGCCCGATGATCCAGGCGGAGACGCGGCTCAAGGTCGCCGACAACACCGGCGCGCGCGAGATCCTCTGCATCCGCGTGAGCGGTGGTTCGCGCCGCCGCTACGCTGGAGTGGGCGACATCATCGTCGGCACCGTCAAGCAGGCCATCCCGCAGGGGTCGGTCAAGAAGGGCGAGGTGGTGCAGGCGGTGGTAGTGCGGACGAAGAAGGAGTTCGGCCGCGAGGACGGCACCTACATCGCGTTCGACGAGAACGCGGCCGTCCTGATCGACCCGCAGAACAATCCGCGCGGCACCCGTATCTTCGGCCCGGTGGCAAGAGAGCTCCGGGAAAGAAACTTCATGAAGATCGTGTCGCTCGCCCCGGAAGTCCTCTAGCAACTAGCAACCAGCAACCGAAGACATGGCACTAAAAATCCGCAAAGACGACATGGTGAAAGTGATCTCCGGCAAATCAAAGGGCCGGACCGGTCGCGTGCTGCGCGTGGACGTGAAGGGCCAGCGCGTCTTCGTCGAGGGAGCCAACATCGTCAAGCGCCACCAGCGTGCCACCACGCTGCGCGACACGCAGCGCTCGAGCTCGGTGGCCGGCGGCGTGATCGAGAAGGAAGGCCCGATCCACATCAGCAACGTGATGCTGCTCGACCCGAAGTCCGGCGACCCCACGCGCGTGCGTGTGAGCCGCGAGGGCGGGCGCCGCAAGCGGGTGGCCGCCAAGTCCGGGGAGCCGATCGACTGATGCCCGTAGCCGAGCCCAAAATCAAGCCGCGCCTCAAGCAGCGCTACTTCGAGGAGATCCAGCCGCAGCTCGTCGATCGCTTCAAGTACTCGAGCGTGATGCAGGCGCCGCGCCTCCAGAAGATCACGCTGAACATGGGCGTCGGCGAGGCGAAGACCGACACGAAGCTGCTCGACAACGCACAGGAGCAGCTCGCCACGATCGCCGGCCAGAAGCCGAACGTGCGGGTGGCCCGCAAGTCGATCGCCGCCTTCAAGATCCGCGACAAGATGCCCATCGGCGTGGCCGTGACGCTGCGTGGCGCGCGCATGTGGGAGTTCCTCGATCGCTTCACCTCGATCGCGATCCCGCGCATCCGCGACTTCCGCGGCCTCAACCCGCGCTCGTTCGACGGCCGCGGCAACTACTCGGTGGGCGTGCGCGAGCAGATCATCTTTCCCGAGATCGACTACGACTCGATCGACCAGGTGCGCGGCCTAGACGTGACGATCACCACCACGGCGCAGACCGACGCCGAGGCGTTCGCCCTGCTCGAGGCGCTGGGCATGCCCTTCGCGCACGAGGGGCGGCCGGGCGAGGACACCGCCGCCGAGGACGCTGCCGACGAGGAGCGCCGCAAGGAGGAGGCTCGCGAGCGCGCCGAGGCACAGCAGGCCGCGCTCGAACAGCTCAAGGAAGAGAACCCAGATGCTTACGCCAAGCCCGAGCCCGAAGAGGGCGAAGAGGGCGAGGCCGCCGAGGGCGCCGATGGCGGCGCCGCGAGCGAAGAGACCGCGAAGGAGAGTTAGTGGCAAAGACGTCTCAAGTGGTGCGCCAGCGCCGCCAGTCCAAGTACAAGACGCGCAACTACAACCGCTGCAAGCGTTGCGGTCGCCCGCGCGCGTATTTCCGCAAGTTCGGCCTCTGCCGGATCTGCCTGCGCGAGGTCGCGCACGAGGGTTACGTCCCCGGACTCACGAAGTCGAGCTGGTAGAGCCATGTCGATGACCGACCCGCTCGCCGACCTCCTCACCCGCATTCGCAACGGGCTCGAGGCGGACTTCGAGTTCGTGGACATTCCGCACTCCAACTTCAAGACCGAGGTGACCCGCATCCTCAAGGAGCAGGGCTACATCGAGGACTTCTCCACCGAGCCCGCGCGGGTCGGGCAGACCCTGCGCGTGCGCCTCAAGTACACGGAGGCCCGCGCCCCGGTGATCACGGGCCTCAAGCGCGTATCGCGCCCCGGCCGCCGCGAGTACGTGGCCGCCGGCCAGGTGCCGAAGGTCTTCGGCGGCATGGGCACTGCCATCATGTCCACCTCGAAGGGCGTCATGACAGGCCACGACGCACGCAGGGAAGGCGTCGGCGGCGAGGTTGTCGCGTACGTCTGGTGATCGAACGATGAGCCGTATCGGAAAGCTCCCCATCCCCGTGCCCACAGGCGTCGATGTGTTCATCGAGCCCGCGCTCGTGCGCGTGAAGGGCCCGAAGGGCGAGCTCACCCAGATCGTCTCTCGCGAGATGACGGTCGAGCAGGACGACGGCACGATCATCGTCAAGCGCCCGACCGACCGCGGCGAGCACCGCGCTCTACACGGCCTCACACGCAGTCTCATCTTCAACATGGTTCACGGCGTGACCGAGGGTTACGAGAAGCGCCTCCAGATCCAGGGCGTCGGCTACCGCGCCGCTTTGCGCGGCCGCGACATCGAGCTGGCCGTGGGCTACTCCCACCCGGTCGAGATCAAGGCGCCGGACGGGATCGAGTTCGAGGTGCCGCAGCCCACGCAGATCGTGGTGCGCGGGATCGACAAGCAGGCCGTCGGCGAGATCGCCGCGCGCATCCGCAAGGTGCGCCGGCCCGAGCCTTACAAGGGCAAGGGCATACGCTACGAGGGCGAGTACGTGGCCAGGAAGGTCGGTAAGCGGGCATGAGCATCGCGACCAAGCCGGCCAAGCGCCTGCGCCGCCGCCGGCGCGTGCGGGCCAAGGTGCGCGGCAGCGCGGAGCGTCCGCGGCTGTCCGTGTTCCGGTCCCTGCGGGGCATCCAGGCCCAGCTCATCGACGACGAGAAGGGCCACACGCTGGCCGCGGTCACCTGGACCGAGAAGGACCTCAGCGCGCTCGCCCGCGGCGAGCAGGCGAAGAAGGCGGGCGAGACGCTCGCCAAGCGCGCGAAGGAGCTCGGTGTCGAGACCTGCGTGTTCGACCGCGGCGGCTACCAGTACCACGGGCGCGTGAGGGCGCTTGCGGACGGTGCCCGCGAGGGCGGTCTGAAGTTCTAACCCTTCGATACCCTCGATAGGACCTAATGGCAAGAGACAGGACAGCAGTCAACCCAGCCGGTGACCTCCAGGAGCGCGTGGTCGAGATCAACCGCGTCGCGAAGGTGGTCAAGGGCGGGCGCCGTTTCTCCTTCACCGCACTCGTGGTGGTTGGTGACGAGCGCTCGGTCGTCGGCGTGGGCTACGGCAAGGCGAACGAGGTGCCGCTGGCGATCCAGAAGGGCGTGGAGCGCGCGAAGAAGAACCTCTTCAAGGTGCCGATGTACAAGACCACGATCCCGCACGAGGTCACGGGCGTCTTCGGCGCCGGCCGCGTCTTCCTCAAGCCGGCCTCCGAAGGTACCGGCGTGATCGCCGGCGGCGGCGTGCGCGCGGTGCTCGAGCTCGCCGGCATCCACGACGTTCTGTCGAAGTCGCTCGGCAGCCAGAACCCGATCAACCTCGTGAAGGCCACGATCACGGCGCTGCAGATGCTGCGCTCGCCGCAAGAGGTGGCAGAGCTGCGCGGCCTGACCGTGCGCCAGGTCCTGGGACTTCCAGAAGCCGGCAACGGCAAGCCCGAGAGCGCAGAGAGCGGAGAGCAGAGCGCAGAGGCTGAGGCTCCGGCCGAGGCTGCCGCTCCGGCCGAGGCCGCTGCTCCTGAGGCTTCCGCGTGATGGCCACTTTGCGCATCACGCAGGTGAAGTCCACGAATGGCACCAACCCGCGGCAGAAGGGCGCGCTCCAGTCGCTCGGCCTCGGGCGCATCGGCAAGAGCGTCGAGCGGCCGGATCACCCGACCGTGCTCGGCGCCGTCCATTCGGTCCAGCACCTCGTGAAGGTCGAGGAGGTCTGAGATGCCCGCCGAGATCGGACTTCATTCGCTGAAGCCCAAGCCGGGCAGCCGCCGGCCGCGCAAGCGCGTGGGACGCGGCGAGGGCTCGGGCCTCGGCAAGACCGCGGGCCGCGGCGAGAACGGCGCCGGCTCCCGCGCGGGCAGCAAGCGCAATCCCGCCGCCGAGGGCGGCCAGATGCCGATTCACATGCGGATGCGCAAGCTGCGCGGTCCGCACATGAAGAAGTCGATGCCGTTCGAGAACTTCCGCACCCACACCCAGCCGGTGAACCTGGCCGACCTCGAGGCGCGCTTCGACGACGGCGCCGAGGTGAGCCCCGAGTCGCTGGCGGGCGTCGGCCTCGCCAAGCGCAAGGACGTGCCGGTGAAGATCCTCGGCCAGGGTGAGCTGAAGAAGAAGCTGACCGTGAACGCACACGCCTACTCGAAGACCGCGCGCGAGAAGATCGAGGCCGCGGGCGGCGTGTGCAACATCGTCGACGGCTAACCTCAGTCTCGTGCTCGGAACCTTCGTAAACGCGTTCCGGATCGCAGACCTGCGAAAGAAGATCGCGTTTACCGCGGCGATGATGGCGATCTACCGCTTCGGCGCGTACGTCCCCGCGCCCGGCATCAACCTCGACGCCGTCAAGGGCATCCAGTCCAACTTCGGCGGCTCGAACGTCCTCGGCTTCCTCAACCTGTTCTCGGGAGGAAGCCTGTCCCGCTTCGCGATCTTCGCGCTCGGGATCATGCCCTACATCACGGCGTCGATCATCCTGCAGCTGCTGCAGGTGGTCGTGCCCTCGCTCGAGAAGCTGCGCCAGGAGGGCGAGCAGGGCCAGCAGAAGATCACGCAGTACACGCGCTACCTCACGGTCGCGCTCGCGTTCGCGCAGTCGATCGGCTACGTGTTCCTGTTCAGGACGTTCGCGAGCTCCGCCAACACGAAGGTCATCAACAACTTCAACCTCGGCTCGGTGCTGCTGATCGTGATCACGCTCACCGCCGGCACCGTGCTCGTCATGTGGCTCGGCGAGCTGATCACCCAGCGCGGCATCGGCAACGGCATCTCGTTGATGATCTTCGCGAGCATCATCGCCCGCATCCCGCACGGCGTGACCGCCTGGTGGAACAACCCCGACCAGGTTTTCAAGGTGATGATGCCGCTGATCGCGCTCGGGGTGATCGCGGCGATCGTCTTCATCCAGGAGGGTCAGCGCCGTATCCCGGTGCAGTACGCGAAGCGCGTGGTCGGCCGGCGGATGTCCGGCGGCGGCTCCACCTACCTGCCGCTGCGCGTGAACATGGCCGGCGTGATCCCGGTGATCTTCGCCGCCTCGCTGATGGCCTTCCCGCCCACGATCGGCGAGCTCATCCACTCGAAGGCCGCCCGCGACTTCTCCGTCTTCTTCAACCCGAACGGGACGGCCTACATCATCGGCGAGTCGGTCCTGATCATCCTGTTCACCTACTTCTACACGGCGTTCACCTTCAACCCCGTGGAGCAGGCCGACAACCTCAAGAAATACGGCGGGTTCATCCCAGGGGTGAGGCCAGGCAGGCCGACCGCCGAATATCTCGACCGCATCCTCGCGCGCCTCACGTTCCCGGGCTCGCTCTACCTGGCTGCGATCGCTGCACTTCCGACCATCCTCATCAACCAGACCAGCGCCAACTTCTTCTTCGGCGGCACCTCGATCCTGATCGTGGTGGGCGTGGCTTTGGACACCATGAAACAGTTGGAGGCGCAGCTGATGATGAGGAATTACGAGGGTTTCCTGAAGTAGCTGTTGCCGGTTTGCTGTGCAGGCCGCGACTTCGACAATCCCCTTCTGGGCCTTCGTCGGCTTCGCCGTCTCTGGCACGGCCCATCAGGGGACCGTCGAAGCCGCGGCCCCCGGGGCGTTTCTGCTCGTCGTTCCTCTTTATCGCTGCTTTTTTCCGAAAAGCGGGCGGGCTGGGTTGATCGCGGTTAGGTTGTGCTCATGGATCTTCGGGCGCAGCGCGAGGCGGTTGTGCGGGAGCACATGGAGTCGGAGAACCGGCATGAGTTCGACGTCACGCTCGGCACGTTCGACCATCCGCGCTACGAGATCATCCCGACGGGCGACGTGTACGACGGGCCCGAGGAGGTCATGGGCTACTTCACGGAGACGCGCACGGCGTTTCCGGATCAGCGCAACGAGCTGATCGCCCTCCACCACGCGGACGACGCCGTGATCGTCGAGTTCTGGCTACGGGGCACGCACGACGGCCCATTCCGCGGCTTCGAGCCGACGGGCAAGAGCTTCGAATGCCGCTGCACCGCCTTCTTCATCTTCGAGGGCGAGAACCTCGTCTGCGAACGCGCCTACTTCGACGCCGCGACGATCGCCACACAACTCCTCGGCTAAAAGCTCAATCAGCAGCTGTGGACGGGTGGGGGCGGCGCGTGGGGCCCGCTCGGCGCACTGCGGAGCCGGCGAAGCCGGCGAGCGCAGAGGGGCCCCACTCGCCGCGCCCAACCCGCACCCGCACCCACAAGCGTCCGCGATACTCTTGCGCGCCTCACCATGCCCGAAATGAACTTGATACTTCTGGGTCCGCCGGGCGCCGGCAAGGGCACGCAGGCCGAGCGGCTCGTCGACGATTTCGACCTGCCGTACTACGCCACCGGCGACATCCTCCGCGCGGCCGTGAAGGACGAGACCGAGCTCGGCAAGAAGGCCAAGGAGTACATGGACCGCGGCGACCTCGTGCCGGACGACCTGATCTGCGAGGTGATCATGGAGCGGGTCGACAGTTCGGAGGCGGCCGACGGCTTCATCCTCGACGGCTTTCCGCGCACGCTCGGCCAGGCCGGCGTGCTGGAGCGCGGGCTCGACCGCTTGGGCCGGCGCCTCACCGCGGCGCTGATGCTCGACGCGCCGGACGAGGAGGTGATCCGGCGCCTGTCCGGTCGCCGCATCTGCGTGAAGAACGGGCACCTCTACCACGTGGACTTCGACCCGCCGAAGCGCGAGGGCGTGTGCGATCAGGACGGCTCGCGGCTGATACAGCGCGACGACGACAAGCCGGAGACGATCGAGCGGCGGCTGCAGGTCTACCACAAGGAGACGAGCCCGCTCGAGAAGCACTACGACGACAAGGGGATCCTGCGCCGCTTCGACGCCGCCAGGCCGCCCAGCGAGGTGCACGACCACATCCGCGCCTCACTCGCCACGCTGAGGCTCGAGGACGAGCTCTAATGAGAGATCTCTAAGCTCTGAAGTCAGCACCATGATCGTCAAGAAGTCACCGGAGGAGATCGAAAGCATCGAGGCGGCAGGGCAGATACTGGCCCGCTGCCTGACGATGCTGCGCGGCAAGGCGCGGCCGGGCGTGACCACGCACGACCTCGACCAGGCCGCCGAGCGCTTCATCCGCTCCCAGGGCGCCGACCCGGCCTTCAAGGGCTACCGCGGCTTCCCCGGCTCGATCTGCACCTCGCCGAACTCGATGGTGGTGCACGGGATCCCCGGTCCCTACAAGCTTCAGCGCGGCGACATCCTGTCGATCGACGTCGGCGTGGTGCTCGACGGCTGGGTGGCCGACGCCGCCGTGACGGTGCCGATCGGAACCGTCAGCTCGGTGGCGCGGCGGCTGATCGAGACCACCAGGGCATCGCTGTTCGCGGCGGTCGAGCAGTGCCTGCCGGGGAACCACCTCGGCGACGTCTCGCATGCCTGCCAGCAGCGCGTCGAAGAGGACGGCTTTAGCGTCGTGCGCTCGCTCGTGGGCCACGGTGTGGGCCGTGACATGCACGAGGACCCGCAGATACCCAACTACGGAGACCCGGGCACCGGAATCGAGCTCACCGAGGGCATGGTGCTGGCGATCGAGCCGATGGTGAACGCCGGCGACCACCCGGTTCGCATGGGTTCCGACAACTGGTCCGTGTACTCTCAGGACGGGTCGCTCGCCGCTCACTTCGAGCACACGGTGGCGATCACCGCCGAGGGTCCACGCATATGCACTCCCTGGCACCTCGAGGAGGCGCGCCGCGCCGCCTGAGGGGCAGCTGGCCGCACCCCGCCTGCTGCTATCTTTACCCCTGCCTTTCCGGCGCGGAGCCGTCTCCTGGGCTTTGCGCTATTTCTCTTTGTCCCAAACGAACGCGGAGCAATGAAGGTCCGAGCGTCAGTTAAGCCCATGTGCGAGAAGTGCAAGATCATCCGCCGCCACGGCGCGGTCCTCGTGATCTGCCAGAACCCCCGCCACAAGCAGAGGCAGGGGTAGCGGCGCGTTGGCACGCATAGCCGGCATCAACATCCCGCTCAACAAGCGGGTCGAGGTGGGTCTCACCTACATCTACGGGATCGGTCCGTCGCTCTCGCGCGAGATGCTGGGCAAGGCCGGGGTCGACCCCAACACCTACGTCAAGGACCTGACCGACGACGAGGTCGTCAAGCTTCGCGAGGCGATCGACAGCGACCTCACCGTCGAGGGCGACCTTCGCCGCGAGCGCTCGCAGAACGTCAAGCGCCTGATGGAGATCGGCTGCTATCGCGGCCTCCGCCACCGCCGTGGCCTCCCGGTCAACGGCCAGCGCACCAAGACGAACGCGCGCACCCGCAAGGGTCCCAAGCGCATGCAGGTCGCGGGCAGGAAAAAGGTGAAGAAGTAGCGTGGCGCAGCAGAGGCCAGCTCGCGGTCGCGGCCGCCGCCGGGTGAAGAAGAACATCCCGTTCGGCCAGGCCCACATCAAGACAAGCTTCAACAACACGATCGTGTCGCTCACCGACAAGGAGGGCAACGTGATCGCGTGGGAGTCCGCCGGCGGCGCCGGCTTCAAGGGCTCCCGCAAGTCGACTCCGTTTGCGGCTCAGGTGACTGCCGACGCCGCGGCCAAAAAGGGCATGGAGCAGGGCCTCCAGAAGGTCGAGGTGTTCGTCAAGGGCCCGGGCTCCGGGCGTGAGACGGCCATCCGCTCGCTCCAGGCCGCCGGGCTCGAGGTCACGAGCATCCGCGATGTGACCCCGCAGGCGCATAACGGATGCCGGCCGCGCAAGAGGAGGCGTGTGTAAGTGGCGCGCGATCGCGGAGGACAGTGCAAGCAGTGCCGCCGGGAGGGCATCAAGCTCTACCTGAAGGGCGAGCGCTGCCTCACCGACAAGTGCGGCGTCGAGCGCCGCTCCTATCCGCCCGGAGACCACGGACGTGGTCGTCAGAAGCAGTCCGAGTACCGGCTCCAGCTGCGCGAGAAGCAGAAGGCCCGCCGCTTCTACGGCGTGCTCGAGAAGCAGTTCCGCACCTACTACGCCAAGGCGAGCCGTCAGCCCGGAGTCACCGGCGAGAACCTGCTCCGGTTGCTCGAGACGCGCTTCGACAACGTCCTCGTGCGCCTCGGCTTCGCCGCCTCACGCAGGCAGGCACGCCAGCTTGTGCTGCACGGACATTGGACCGTCAACGGCCGCCGGGTGGACATCCCCTCTTACCAAGTCCGTACCAACGATGTGATCGCCTTCAAGGCGGGCAGCTCTGCCTCCCAGGTGGTCCGCGACGCAACAGAGCTCATTTCCGTCGTTCCAGCCTGGCTTCAGGCCGACCACGACGGTCTCACGGCGAAGATTCTGCGCCTCCCGGAGCGGTCGGAGATCGACACTCCGGTGCAGGAGCAGCTAATCGTCGAGCTGTATTCGAAGTAGTGACCCGCTGCCGCACCGTGTCGCGCTAACGCGGCCCGCGGTGAGCCCAGACGCGAAGGAACAACTCTCATGCTCGAGTTTCAGACCCCCCAGATTTCCGCCGAGAACGTGGAGGACAACCACGGCACCTTCACGATCGAGCCGCTCGACCGCGGCTTCGGCTACACGTTCGGCAACTCGCTTCGGCGAGTCCTGCTGTCTTCCCTTGCCGGGGCCGCTGTCACGAGCGTGAGGATCGAGGGCGTCGCCCACGAGTT
Source organism: Thermoleophilaceae bacterium (assembly GCA_036491015.1). Classification (GTDB taxonomy): domain Bacteria; phylum Actinomycetota; class Thermoleophilia; order Solirubrobacterales; family Thermoleophilaceae; genus JAICJR01. The sequence continues at coordinate 16,220 of DASXCV010000193.1, forward strand.
CTCCACCATCTCGGGCGTGAAGGAGGACGTGACCGACATCGTCCTCAACCTCAAGGAGGTGGTGTGCCGCATGCACACGGACGCCACCGAGATCGAGGCGCCCCTGATCGCGACCGGTCCGGGCGAGGTCACGGCGAAGGACATCGACCTGCCCTCGGGCGTCGAGATCCTCAACCCCGATGCCCACATCGCCACCCTCGAGAAGAAGACCAAGCTCGAGGTGTACCTGACGATCGGGCGCGGGCGCGGCTACTCGCCGGCCGAGGAGAACAAGACCGACGATCAGCCGATCGGCGTCATTCCGATCGACTCGATCTTCTCGCCGGTCAAGCGCGTGGCCTACCAGGTCGAGGCGGCCCGCGTCGGCCAGCGCACCGACTACGACAAGCTCACCCTCGACATCGAGACCGACGGCTCCGTCGAGCCGCAGGCCGCGCTGCGCGAGGCGGCCGAGATCCTCATCCAGAGCCTTTCGATCTTCACCGACCAGGAGCGCCTCGAGGCGCTGCGCGGCGGGTTGGACGGCGCCATGGATGCGGTCGCGGCGGCGGGTCCGCAGCCCGGCCGGGCACCCGGCGGGATGGACGACATCCTGATCGAGGAGCTCGAGCTCGGCGTGCGCTCGTACAACTGCCTCAAGCGCGCGGGCATCCAGACCGTGGGCGAGCTGCTCCAGAAGTCGGAGTCGGAGCTGAACGCGATCCCGAACTTCGGCCGCAAGTCGATCGAGGAAGTCATCGAGACCCTCGAGGCGCGCGGCCTGCACCTGCGGCAGGGCTAGGCCCTTCCGTACACTCTCAGGCCATGCGTCACCAGAAGGACCGCGGAAAGCTCAGTCGCAGCCCCTCGCACCGCAAGGCGCTGCTCATGAATCTCTCGCGAGAGGTGATCACGCACGAGCGGATCCAGACCACCGAGGCGAAGGCCAAGGCGGTCAAGCCCGACCTCGAGCGGCTGATCACCCTCGCCAAGAGAGGCGACCAGCACGCGCGGCGCCAGGCGATGGCGCGGCTCGGGCAGGACAAGTTCGTGGTGTACAAGCTGTTCGAGGAGATCGCTCCGCGCTATGCGGAGCGTCCGGGCGGCTACACGCGCATCCTCAAGCTCGGTCCGCGCCGCTCGGATTCCACCGAGATGGTGCTGCTCGAACTCGTTTGACCGGCGCCCGGCCCGGTGTCCGATTTCGGTGAGCTGAAGAACCAGACCCGGACGGTCTGGAGTCTCGGCGACTACCGAGAGGTCGCGAAGATGACGCTGCCGGCCTCGCAGGCCCTGCTCGACGCCTGCGCGATCTCCGCCGGCCAGGAGCTGCTCGACGTGGCGGCCGGCAACGGCAACCTCGCCCTGCTCGCCGCGCGCGAGGGGGCGGCGGTGGTGGCGTCCGATCTCACTCCCGCGATGGTCGAGCTGGGGCAGGCCCGGCTCGCCGAGGAGGGCTACGAAGTGGAGTGGCTCGTGGCCGACGTGGAGGAGCTGCCGTTCGAGGACGGGCGCTTCGACTGCTCGGCGTCCGTGTTCGGCGCGATGTTCGCGCCGCGGCCGGAGCTCGCCGCCGCGGAGATGTTCCGGGTGGTGCGGCCGGGCGGCACCGTGGGGCTCGCCGCGTGGACTCCCGCGGGCTTCCAGGGCAGGGTGTACGCGATCGGCGGCAGGTATGCGCCCAAGGCGGCCGCCGGCCAGCCGGATGCCACGGCGTGGGGCGAGGAGAGCGTGGCCAAGGAGCGGCTCGATCCGCTCGCGTCGTCGGTGGTGTGCGAGCGCTACTCGATCAGGCACGAGTGGGATTCGCCCGACGGGTTCTTCGAGTTCAGCCGCAATGCGGGGCCGACGGTGGCACGCGCACAGTCGATGTCCAGCGGGGATCGTGCGGCGATGAAGCAGGACGTGCTCGGCGTGATCGACGAGTTCAACCAGGCCGGCGACGGCCGCGTGGTGATCGACAACGAGTACCTCGTCACCGTCGCGCGCAAGCGCGGCTAGTGGCAACCGCGCGGCTGCTGCTCGAGTACGACGGCACGGGGTTCGCCGGCTGGGCGCGCCAGCCCGGGCTGCGGTCCGTGCAGGGCGAGCTCGAGGCGGGGCTTCGGCGCGTTCTGCAGCGCGAGGTGGAGCTCTCGGTGGCCGGGCGCACCGATGTCGGCGTGCACGCGCGCGGGCAGGTGGCGAGCCACGACGGCGAGCCCGCGGCGGCGCGGTCGCTGAACGGGGTGCTCCCGCCGGACGTGCGGGTGCTGGAGAGCGAGGTGGCGCGCGAGGGCTTCGACGCCCGGCGTGACGCCCTCAGCCGCACCTACCGCTACCGCATTTTCACCCGCGAGGCGGGCAGCGTGTTCGAGCGCGAGCGCTCGCTGCACTGGCCGCATGCGCTCGACCGCGCCGCGCTCCACGCGTGCGCCGGCGCGCTGCTCGGCGGCCACGACTTCACGGCGTTCACGCCCACCGACACCAAACACCAGCGGTTCGAGCGCGAGGTGCTGCGCGCCGAGTGGCTGGAGGCCGGCGACGACGCGCTCGAGTTCTGGATCGAGGCGGACACCTTCATGCGCCACATGGTGCGGACACTGGTGGGGACAATGCTGGAGGTGGGGCGCGGACGCAGCGACATCGGCCGCTTCAAGACGCTGCTCGAGGGCAGGCCCCGCGAAGAGGCGGGCGATACGGCGGCGGCGCGGGGGCTCTACCTTGAAAGCGTGCGCTACTGATGAACGACGTAGAGGTTGTACAGCGGTTTCTCATCGCAATGCGCGGGCGCAACATCGCGAAGATGATGCGCCTGACCACGCGTGACATGCTGCTGTCGCTGCCGGCGGAGAGCCCGCGCATCGGCGCGCGGGAGCACCGTGGCCGGATGACGGCGGCGCGCGCGATGGGCCGGATCCTGCGGATCTGTGGCGGCACGCTCGTGATCGAGCCGCAGTCGTTCGTGCCCGAGGGCGGCCGCGTGAACGTCCGCGCGCGCGTGACGGCCAGGCAGGGCCGCGAG
>DASXCV010000194.1:0-22461 GCA_036491015.1 Thermoleophilaceae bacterium
CCGAGCTGCAGTCGCTTCTGTCAGACAGCGAGGCGTGGGGCGCCGCCGCCGAGGCGGTGCGCTCCTACGCGCGCCAGGCGTTCGCCTGGGACCAGGCGGCGCAGCGTCACGAGCTGCTCTACGAGGAGCTCCTGGCGAGCAACGGCCGCGAGGTCGCCGGCGAGCCCGTAGCCCTGACGGCAGCCGGCGAGCAGCCGACGGCCGCCGAGCTCCCCTAGCGGGACCCGGGCCCCTGCACCCTCAGCCGCGCGAGGCGTCCACGGCGGCGAGGAAGTCGTCCCAGTTGGCCGCATACGGCGCGATCTCGTCCGCGAAGGCGGCCAGCGCGGACGTCGGACCGGTCTCCCAGCCGGGGTGCAGCACCACCGGCGCCCACACGTTCGCCTGGCGCTCCACGAGCTCGGCGATCATCGGCAGGCACTCCTCGGCCGTGCCGTACAGCGGCGGGTAGGACGGCAGGTAGACAGCGTCGCCGCGCCACTGCGGCCCGGGGTGGAAGCCCATCAGCGGCACGCTCTCGGGGCCACCGCACACCACGTCGAAGCGCGCGGCGAGCACGTCGTACTGGGCGGCGTCGAAGCGGTTGTATGGCGGCACGAACACGCGCGGCTCGACGCCGTCGGCGGCCAGCTCGGCGAGCGCGCGGTCGAGCAGCTCGTTCAGCTCCGCGGCGGACAGGCCGCACAGCTCGGAGCGCTTGCGCGGGTGCTCGAAGCGGGTGCGGTGGTTGTAGCCGTGGAGCGCGAGCGTCACGCCGTCGCGCCGGAGCTCGCCGAGGAATGAGCGCTCGGCGTCCGTGAGCGGGCGGTCGCCGCTCGCGCGCGGGTCGAGCGGGCGCTCCGGCACGCGCGGGACGATCGCCATCAGGTAAGGCACCCCGCCCGAGGCGAGCGCGCCGTGGAAGGCGCGCGAGGACGCGAGCCCGTAGCGCTCGGGCTCGTCGCCCGCGAGGTAATGGGGGAACTCGTCCACGCGCACGAGGAAGCGCGGCGGCCCCGGGCTGCCGCTCGCCCTGAGCTGGGGCCGGAGCACGCCCCGCTCGTAGCCGAGGAGGCCTGCCTTCATCGCCGCGCGCTGGGCCACGCGGACCGGGTAGGGCGGCACCGGCCGGGTACGGAGCGGCCCGCCGAGCAGCCGGGCATTGCGCTCGTCGTCGAGCCTGCTCAATCAGGCCACCACGGCGAGCGAGCGCGGCGCGACGCCGTACTCCACGTGCTCGAAGCTGCCCAGGAAGTCGCCGTCGGCCTCGACCGGGAGCGCCTTGCCGTCGGCGCTCGTGACCGTGAAGCGGTGGAGCGGGTCGAACCCCTGCACCTGGCGGTGACCCGTGACCGTGCCGGACCGCCCGCTGAACAGCCGCGGGATCAGCGTGGGCATCTCGAGCAGCGTGGCGCGGCGCAGCACGGCGAGGGCGATCGTGCCCGTGTCGAGGCCGGCGCCCTCGCACACGCGGATCGGGCGCGTGCCGAAGTAGGTGAACGGGTCCGAGTTCTGCACGATCACGGTGACGGCGTCGACCGTCTCGCCGTTCACCTCCACGTTCATCCGCGGCGGCTTCACGAGGTAGGTCTTGTTGAAGCTCGAGATCGCCGCCCACGTGAAGTACCACTCGCCGAAGCGAGCCTTGCGGTACGGGTGCGCGTCCACGCGCTCGACCACGCTGGCGTCGAGCCCGATGCCCGAGGCGAACACGAAGTGGCGCCCGTTCACGAGGCCCGTGTCCACGCGCCGCGGGCTGAAGGCGTCGGCCATCAGCAGGAGGTGCTCGGTGGCGTCCACCACGTCGCCCGGGATCCCGAGCGTGCGGCAGAAGACGTTGGTCGCGCCGCCCGGCAGGCAGGTGATCGGCGTGTTGGTGCCGGCCAGCCCGTTGGCCACCTCGTTCACGGTGCCGTCGCCGCCGAAGGCCACCACCACGTCGTAGCCCGCCTCCGCGGCCTCGCGGCAGAGCTCGGTGGCGTGCCCCTGAGCCTTGGTGTCGATGGCCTCGACGTCGTAGCGCCCCTGGAGCGCGTACACCACGAGGTTCTTCAGCCGGTCGGACACCGTGGTCGCGTACGGGTTCACGACCACGAGCATCTTCTTCTTCGCCGTGCGGTCGGGCAGGACGCGCTCGGCGAGCTCCTCGGCGCGCCGTAGCGCACTCTCAGCCGCCGCCGTCATGCCGCGGCCTCGAAATGAACCACGCCGTTCTCCTCCACCTCGCGCACGCGGCCGTCGTTCAACAGGATGTCCATGTGTCCGAGCACCTCTGACAGCGTGAGATACGCCTGAGTGACCGCGACGTTTCCCCACATCGCCTGCGCCAGCTCGTATGCGGTGCGCGGACGCTCGCCCACGAGGCCGTGGAGCTTCTCGGCGCGGCGGGCGTGGAGCGCGAAGCGCTGGTCGATCAGGTCGCGGTGGTCGCCGAAGGCGTCCCCGTGTCCGGGCAGCACCAGCTCGACGTCCATCGCGCGAGTCTTGCTCAGCGAGTCGAGGTAGGTCACGAGCGACTGCGGGCGCTCGGTCTCGCCGGGCAGCCGCGAGATCAGCGGGTTCGACGAGATGTGCTTGAGCAGGTGGTCGGCGGCGATCAGCGTGCTTCGCTCCGAGTCGAAGAAGATCGTGTCGGTCGGGCTGTGGCCGGGCCGGTAGCTCACCTCGAGCTTGCGGCCGCTCAGCTCGATCGTGTCGCCGTCGTGCAGCACGCGCGAGACATTGGCCTTCGCGCCCCAGGCGCGGAAGGCGGCGGATACGGCTTTGAGCGCGTCCACCACGTCGCCGGGGATGCCGTGGCGCAGCATGATCTGCGTGGAGAACTCGTCGTCGGCCGAGGCCTCCTCGCTGTAGTGCTCGACGAACTGCACGGCGACGTCGATCGCCGCCACCTCCGCGCCGGAGCGCGCGGCGACGATCCCCACGAGCCCGAGGTGGTCGATGTGCTGGTGGGTGAGGATCACGAGGCCGATGTCCTCGATCCGGTGCCCGTGCGCCTCGATCTGGCGCTGGAGCTCGTCCAGCGAGCTGCCGGAGTTCGGTCCAGCGTCCACGAGCGTGAGCGGCTCGTCCTCGATCAGGTAGACGTTCACGCGCCCGACGGCGAAGGGCGTGGGGATCGCGAGTCGGTGGATCCCCGCGGCGGCCGCGGGTGCGAACGGGTCCACTGTCACGCTCCGGACCCTACCTACAGGGTGTGGACGCCCGGTGTGAGGCGGTGCCGCGCTGGGTAGGGAAATCCTCATGTCAACTGCCCGAGCCACTCGGTCAGTGGGCACAGCCACGCAGAGGGAAGCAGACCGAAAAGGGCGCCGTTTTCGCCCTACGGAAGCGCAATCCGGACCCCGGGTGAGGGTCAAGGAGCGCGACGCATGCTGGACCGTCACGGCGATCGACCCCCTGGCTGTTCCCCTGTCCGCGCTTGCCGCGCGCCTCAGACCGGTTACACCGAACCGGCTAACTTCGCTGTCCGTTCTGGTGGCCGTGGGCGCCGCCGCGCTCTTCGCGGCCGATCAGCTCGTGCTCGGCGCGATCGTCTACCAGCTCAGCTTCCTCGTGGACTGCATGGACGGAAAGGTGGCGTCGATGCGCCAACTGCGCTCGAGCTGGGGCGGGTTCTTCGACGTTGCCGGGGACACCGTGCGGTTCGTGGTCTGCTTCGTCGCGCTGGCGCTCGTCAGCCTGAAGGGGCAATTCGACGCCATCCACCTGCTGCCGGCGCTCATCTACCCGTGCGCGCGCTTCGGGCTGCTCGGCATGGCTGAGGCGCGCCCCGCCGGCGGCGAGCGCGGCGGCATGCTCGTGCCCGCGCGGCCGCTCGCCGTGCTGCGCCTGGCGCCGCGCCGGGCCACCAAGCCGGGCACCACCGTGGACGCGGAGGCCGTCGCGTTCACACTCGGGCCGCTGACCGGTCTCACGCTCGAGGGCTTCGCCGTCGCGGCGGCGCTGCACGTGCTGCACGCCGCGGTGCTCTTCGCCGGGTCACTGCGCGAGGCCGGAAACGAGCGGCGGGGGAGAAATGCAGCAGGGGCATGACCCGGGTCCTGTACGTCAATCACACCGGACGTGTGAGCGGAGCAGAGCGGACGCTGCTCGACCTCCTGCGCGCCCTGCCGCCGTCGGTGAGTCCGGCGGTGGCGTCCCCTGAGGGACGGCTCGGCGACGAGGTGAGGGCGCTCGGGGTGGAGCACATGACGTTGCCGGAATGCGACGTGAGCCTGAGGCTCGAGCCGCGCGCGACCTCGCGCGCGCTCGTCCAGCTCGTGCGCGCCGGGAACGAGGCGGGGCGGCTGGCGCGCCGCCTGCAGGCCGGCTTCGTGCACGCTTTCTCGATCCGCGCCGGACTGGGCTGCGGCCTGGCGTCCGACGCGCCGCTGGTGGTGCACGCCCACGACGCGCTCGGCTCGGGGGCCGCTTCGCGCGGCGTGGCGGAGGTGATCAGCCGCCGCTCGCGCCTGATCCTCGCGGCCTCCCCGTTCGTGGCGGACCGCCTGCCGCGCGGCCGCTGGCGCGCGCCGGTGACCGTGGTGGACAACCCGGTGGACCTGCAGGCATTCGATCCGGCAAAGGCCTCGGCGGGCGCGGTGCGCGACGAGCTCGGGATCCCGGCGGACGCGTACGTGATCGCGGTGGTCGGCCAGATCACGCCGTGGAAGGGGCAGGACCTCGCGCTGCGCACGCTGGCGGGGCTGCTCGAGCGCGGACACGACGCGCACCTGCTCGTGGTGGGCGCGGCGGTGTTCACGAGCAAGCTCACGCGCCACGACAACCTCGCCTACTACGACTCGCTCGTCGAGCTGCAGCAGACGCTGCGGCTGCAGGGCCGCGCGCACTTCCTCGGCGAGCGCGAGGACGTGCCGGCCGTGCTCGCCGGCAGCGACCTCGCGCTTGTGCCGTCGTGGGAGGAGCCGTTCGGGCGGGTGGTTGTGGAATCGATGGCGATGGGCGTGCCCGTGCTGGCCACCACGCGCGGAGGCCCCGCACTGATCCTGCGCGACGGCGGCGGGCTGACCCTGCCGCCCGACGAGCCGGGCGCGTGGGTGGACAGCGCGGAGCGACTGCTGCTCGACCCGGCCGGGCGCGCGGCGATGGGCGAGTGCGGCGCGCTGCTCGCCCGCAGCCGCTTCCGGCTCGACCACTGGATCGAGCGCGTGACCACCGCCTACTCCGAGGTGGCGGCATGACGAGCGTCGCGGTGCTCGTGCCCACCTGGCGGCGGCCGGAGGACCTCGCGCGCTGCCTGCACACGCTGCGCGTGCAGCGGCGCCGCCCCGAGCGCGTGCTCGTGGTGCGCAGGGCGGACGACCAGCCGACGGGCAACGTGCTGGCCGCGCAGAGCGAGCTACCGCTGACCGAGGTGCTGGTGGAGCGGCCGGGTCAGGTGGCGGCGCTGAACGCCGGGCTCGACGCGCTGGACGAGGACGTGGTGGCGATCACCGACGACGACGCCGCGCCGCGGCCGGACTGGATCGAGCAGATCGCGGGCTGGTTCGCGCGCGACGGCCGCCTCGGCGCGCTCGGCGGCCGCGACTGGGTGTACCACGGGCGCGAGCTCCAGGACGGCGCGGAGCCGACCGTCGGCACCGTGGCCTGGTACGGGCGCTTCCTAAGCTTCCACCACCTCGGGGCCGGCCCGGCGCGCGAGGTGGACTTCCTCAAAGGCGCGAACATGAGCTTCCGGCGCGAGGCGATCCGGTCGCTGCGCTTCGACGAGCGCCTGCGCGGCGACGGCACCGAGTACCTGAACGACTGGGCCTTCACGCTGGCGGTCAAGCGGGGCGGCTGGAAGGTGGTCTACGACCCGGCGGTGGCGATCGACCACTACGAGGGCGCGCGCACCGCCGGCGATGCCCGCAGCGTGGGCGGCGGCCGCCGCTCCGCCGTGGAGCGCCAGGTGGCGCACCAGCGCGCCTACAACGAGACCTACATCGCCGCGCGCTACCTGCCTGCCCACCGCGCGGCCGCGCACCTTGCGTTCGCGACCCTGATGGGCTCGACGCTGGCGCCGGCGCCGGGGCTGGCGCTCACGCGCGTGGGGGCGCTCGGCGGGCTGCGCGCCGCCGCCGCCGAGGTGGGGGGCAGCCTCGCGGCGCGGCTCTCGGGCGCGCTCGCCGGCCTGCGCGCACGGGTGGCGCACGGCTGATGCGCCCGCCAGGAAGAATCCCTGGGATCCGCCGGATCCCGGGCCGTCTCCGCCCCGTCGAGCCGAACACCGTGCTGTTCGACTCCTGGCGCGGCAAGTACGCGGACAACCCGCGCGCCGTCTCCGAGGAGCTTCACCGCCGCGACCCCTCGTATCGCCAGATCTGGGTGCTCGAGAAGGACGATCCGCTGCTGCCCGGTTACGTGGAGACGGTGGATCCGTGCTCGTGGAACCACCTCGCCTGGCTCGGGCGGGCGCAGTACGTGGTTTCGAACGGCGGCATGCCGATCTACTGGCGCAAGAAGCGCGGCCAGTTCTACCTGCAGACTTGGCACGGGTCCCCCCTCAAGAAGCTCGCATACGACATCGAGCAGCCTCAGTGGGCGCGCGCCGGGCGCTACCTGAGGCACTTCCGCCGCGACGTGCGGGGCTGGGACATGCTGCTGTCGCAGAGCAGCTTCGCGAGCGACGTGCAGCGCGGCTGCTTCCGCTACGGCGGGCGCATCCTCGAGTCCGGATACCCGCGCAACGACCTGCTCCTGTCAGCCGACGCGGAGCGGGTGCGGGCCGAGACGCGCGCCCGGCTCGGGCTGGACGACGGCGTGCGCGTGGTGCTCTACGCCCCCACCTGGCGCGACACCTGGACGTTCGACCTCGACCTCGACCTAGGGGCGGTGGCGGACGCGCTGGGCCCCGACACCGTGTTCCTCCTGCGCGCCCACAACCATGTGGCGAAGACAGTGGTCACGGAACCGCATCCCCGGGTGATGGATGTGTCTCGCATCCCTGATCCGCGCGAGCTGCTCCTGGCGGCGGACGTGATGGTTGCGGACTACTCGTCCATCATCTTCGACTTCGCGCTCACGCGCCGGCCGATCCTCTTCTTCACACACGACCTCGAGCACTACCGCGACGAGCTGCGCGGCATGTACATCGACCTCGAGGCCGACGCCCCGGGGCCGCTGCTGCGCACCACGCCCGAGCTCGTGGATGCTCTGCGCGAGCTCGACGGCGGAGGCGTCCCGGCGGGCCACCGGGAGCGGTACGAGCGCTTCCTCGAGCAGCACACGGAGTTCGACGACGGGCGCGCGTCCGAGCGCGCGGTCGAAGCGGTCTTCGGCGTATAAGCGGTCCCTAAGTTCAGGGCGAGTCCGTTCGGGTATTGCCGATGGAGGTACCCGAGTTGAGGGATGTGCCCCGTGGGACTCGTCTACGTCGTGCTCGCACACAAGCTGCCCGCTCAGGTGGGTCGCCTGGCGGCGCGCATCGCGCACGCGGACGACCTCGTGCTGGTGCACGTGGACGCCAAGAAGGACAGCGAACCGTACGAGCGCGAGCTCGAGGCGCTGCTGCGCTCCGGGCACGTGCGGCTCGCCACGAGCAGGTTCCGCTGCCACTGGGGCGGGCCGGGGCATCTCCTGGCCACGCTGGCCGCGGCCGAGCAGGCGCTCGTGTCCGGTCACGACTTCAGCCACCTGGCGCTGCTCACCGGCCAGGACTATCCGATCCGCTCGACCGAGGAGATCCGCGGCTTCTTCGCCGGGCGTGAGGGGCAGTCGTTCATCTCGTGGTCGCTCGGCGAGGGCCGCGACGTGCCCGACTCGGAGCGCCGCGGCAACGAGCGCTGGCACTGGCACGGCGGGCTCGATCGCCTGGTGCGCCGCCACTACAAGGTCCCGCGCCGCAAGCGCCCGCTCTCGGTGCCCAACCGGCTCGTGCCCTGGGTGCCCGTGCGCTCATTGCCGCACGGGCTCGCGCCGGCGCAGGGCCTCGCCTACTGGTGCCTGTCGCGCGAGGCGATCGACTACGTGGTCGACTACGCGCGCCGGCGCCCCGACGTGGGCCGCTTCTTCAAGCGCTCGCTGGCGTCGGATGAGAACTACTTCCAGATGGTGTTGCTGGCTTCGCCGCTCGCGCACACGCTCGTGAACGAGGACCTGCGCTATCTCGACTGGGAGGGCTGGCACCCGCGCACGCTCACGTCGCGGGACCTCGAGCCGATGCTCGCGTCGCGCAAGCTCTTCGCCCGCAAGTTCGACACCGGCGTGGACCGCGAGGTGCTCGACGACATCGATCTCCGCACCGCCGCCGCGCTGGCGGGCTGAGCGCACAGCCCTTACGTTGAACGGGTGCCTACAGGCCTTGCCTACGTCGTCCTGGCCCACACGCTGCCGGAGCAGCTCGCGCGGCTCGTCGCGCGGCTCGACCATCCGGACGACCTCGTGCTCGTCCACGTGGACGGAAAGGAAGCTGCCGGGCCGTTCGAGCGCGCGCTCGAACCGCTGATCGAGACGGGCCGTGTGCGCCTCGTGGACGAGCGCGTGGCCTGCCACTGGGGCGGCCCCGGGCACCTGCTGGCCACGCTCAGCGCGGCACACGAGGCGCTCGACTCCGGTGGCGACTTCAGCCACCTCGTGCTCCTCACCGGCCAGGACTATCCGATCCGCCCCACCGATGAGATCCGCGAGTTCTTCGCGCGACAGCCGGAGCGCTCGTTCCTGTCGTGGTCGCTCGGCACGGGACAGGAGCTCGACGACACCGCCCGGCCCGGCAACGAGCGCTGGCACTGGAACGGCAGCCTCGGGCGCCTCGTGCAGCGCCACTACAAGCTGCCTGGGCGCAAGGTGCCGCTCGCGCTGCCGCCGGACCGCCTGCGTCACAAGCTGCCGGCGCGCCGGCTCCCCGAGGGCCTCACCCCGGCTCAGGGGCTCGCCTACTGGGCGCTCACGCGCGAGGCCGTGGCCTACTGCCTCGAGCACGCTCGCCGCCGACCCGACGTGGGGCGCTTCCTGCGCCGCTCACTCGTGGCCGACGAGTTCTACTTCCAGATGGTGCTGCTCTCCTCGCCGCTCGCGGACACGCTTGTGAACGAGGACCTGCGCTACCTCAACTGGGACGGCTGGCACCCGCGCACGATCACCATGGACGACCTCGAGCCGATGCTCGCCTCCCGCAAGCTGTTCGCGCGGAAGTTCGACACCACGGTGGACGGGGCAGTGATGGACGTGTTGGACCAGCTCATGCCCCAGGTGTCTTCGAAAACGCACGGAAACCGTGCATCTGAGAAGACACCTGAGCACCGCGGCGTGTCTTGCTGAGCACTGCGGGCGCCGCCGCCGCGCTGTCCGCCGGCCGGCGGCGGTAGGCGAGCGTGTCAAAGCGCTTGACGTAGAGCCCGTAGCCCGCGTCGGCCAGGTATCGCATCGCCGACTCGTGGTCGGCGGGGGAGAGGTGGTCGTGCTCGAAGTGGACGATCGCCGGCCGCCAGCGGGCGAGGTCGATCATCTTCACGATCTCGGCGTCGTAGCCCTCGGCGTCGATCTGGAAGACGTCCACGCGCGCGACGTCGGTGTCCGCGAGCAGGTCCTCGATGCTGAGCGTCTGCACCTCGTCCTCGACGATCAGCTGCCGCAGCCGCGGGTATGCGAACTCGTGGGCGAGGATCGTGTCCCGGTCGAACGAGGCGAGCTGCGGCACCCACGGGGGCGCGCCGGGATCCTCGCGCACCCGATAGAAGGGGCGCACGCCGCTCTCACGCGCCAGGGCGACGTTGCGGAGTGTTACGCGGTGGTTGCCCGCGTACGTGCGCTCGAGCGCCTCGAAGTAGCGGCGCTGCGGCTCTGCCAGAACGCCGCGCCAGCCGTGGCGCTCGACGAGCTCGTGGATCGGGTCGTTGGTCTGCCCGTCGAAGGCCCCGATCTGGACGAAGAACAGCTCGGGGCCGACGTCGAGCATGTGCTCGGCCGCCACCAGCTCGAGCGTGGGCTCGAGCTCCAGCTCCGGCCGTTCGAGCAGCAGCCGCGGCTTGCGCTCGAGCGCGACCCGCAACGGCCTGACAGACGACCGGAGCGCGCTCGCAAGCGCGCCCCGGGCCACGCCCTTCGCGTACTTCAGCAGGCGCCGCAATCCACTCATCTGGTCCGCTCAGACGGTCGAGCTATACGCCGACCGGCGTCCGCTGGCGGTCGCCGTTGCGCACGCCGAGGCCGTCGTCGTAACCGCCGGTCTCCCGGCGGCCGCCGGCAAGGCCGGCGATGCCGATGCCGAGGACCAGGCCGAACAGCGCGCCGAACACCACGTTGCGCGTGGTCTTCGGAGCGCTCGACACGTCCGTCGGCGACGCCGTCTGCGAGATCGTCGGCGAGCCGCTGCCCACGCGCGCGAGCGCGGTCTCGGCGGCGATGTCGCCGCGCAGCGTGTCCGCCGCGGCCGAGGACTTCGACCCGAGCGAGTTGCGCGTGGTCGTGGTCTGGCGCACGCCGGCGAGCTGCGACCGGAGCGACTGGAGCACGGTCAGCGCCCGCGAGCGCTCCGCGCGCCGAGTTCGGTCCACGTAGACGTTCACGTATGTGTTGGCGAGCTGCGCCGCCTCCGCGGAGGTCGGCCGGCTGGCCTGCACCGAGACGATCTCGGAGCTCTGCTCCGAGCTCACGCTCACGCTGCTGCGCACCTCGGACGCGCTCATGTTGAGCTTGCCCGCCGTGGCCCGCGCGATGTCGTCCGCGGACACGAGGCTCGCGTTCGTGCCGGGCACGAACTGGCTGCTCTGGTCGCCGGCGCTGAAGCCGCTGGCCACCACCTGCAGGTCCGGCCGTGGCTGCCCGAACACGAGCGACGCCTTCGCCACCTTCTGGGACTTCTGAGCACCCGAGAACGCGGCAGCGAGGCCCGCGGCAATCAAGGTGATGACAAGAACTATGAGAACCCTACGCAGCAGAATCACGCAGCAGCCCACCTTCTAGGCGATCGAATTTCCTCGCTGGCCATTGCCGAACCGAGGACGTACCAGAAGACCACTCCCGTGATCCCGTACAGCATGTCTCCGAAAAACATCATCGTGAAGAGGAACGCGAGTAAGGCCAATCGGAGCGCGCTGGCGGGATCGCGCCTCCATCGCAGCACTCCCCGCACGGCGGAACGAGTGCTGTAAATGAGCGCTCCGAGCACAAGGACGGCGCCCAGGAGGCCCAACTGGTAGATCAGGGCCAGGTAGCCGTTGTCCGATGCGCGGATCGCGTCATTCGATGAAGGACTCAGCCTTGAGGACTCCCCAGCCGAGCCGAGTCCGAAACCGCCGGGCCGGCGGGCGGCGAGGGGAATCACGGTCTGCGGACGGCTCACCCGCGCCTTGGCGGAGGTGTCGCCGCCGGTCGACCCGAGCGTGTTGGCGCGGTTGAGCACGGCGCCGACGGTCGGGTTGCTCGCGGCGAGCGCGAGCACGATGCCGACCACGGCTGCGGTGGCGCCGAGCACGCGTCCGCTCGAGCGACCGCGCGAGGCGATCGCGAGCACGAACAGCGCGATCACGACGGCCACCCAGGCCGCGCGCACGAACGACAGGCCGAGCGCCACGAGCACGATGCCGAGGCCGACCGCGGTGAAGGCCGAGAAGCGCTTCGAGGCGAGGTAGCAGATCACCGCCACGCCGGCCATGGCGCCGAACGTGCCCGGCGAGTTGAGCGTGCTCCACACGCGGACGTGGCCGACGAGCGGCGACCCGGTGGTGGTGAAGTTCACGCTCTGGAGCCAGACCTCGTCCCAGCGCGGGAGGGGTCCGATGTACTGGATCACCGCGTAGACCGCGAGCAGCGGCGCCACGGCGATCAGCGTGTTGCGCATCGAGAGGGCACTGCCGGGCCGCGCGCCCTCGCGATAGCCGAGCACCAGCGCGCCGACGGCGCTGCCGTAGGCGAACAGGCTGAAGATCATCGAGGAGGAGTTGTGGATGCCGGCGGGGATGCCGAGCGCGTAACCGCCGAGCGCCAGCCCCATCACGGTGAGCACGCGCTTGCTGATGCCGCCCGCGGCCAGCTCGAGCGCGACGCAGCCGGCCGTCGCGACAAAGGGCGCGAGCGCCAGCGGATCCGCGCTCAGGTAGCTCGACTCGAGGCCGAACAGGCGCCGGATGAGCGGCGCGGCCAGCCAGAAGGTCCAGAGCAGCGTCATGCCGACCGAGCGCGAGCGCGCGTACACGCCGACGATCAGCAGGCAGAGGCAGACGGTCGCCGCGGCCTGCAGCGAGACGAGTGTGAGGTACGCCACGCAGGCAGCGAGGGCGCCTCCCAAGGCGAGCGCAGTGATGGTGGAAAGCCCCTGTCGCGGATTCCAGCTCTGGGCTGGTCCGCCGCTTGTCGTAACTGTGGCCATCGATCTCCGGTCGAAGTGTGTTCAGGACGCGGCAAACCGCCCGCGGACACGTGTGACGATGTCCACTAGGTCGGCCCGTCGTGGCACGAGGAACTCGCGCGGCCTGAGGTTCGATACCCGAGTGATGCCAATGGAAACCAGCACCGCGGCGACGAGATAGGCGACCAGGCTGGCATAAGCAGCGCCGATTGCGCCAAGTGCGGGCACGAGCGCGAACAGGGCGACGACGGTCACGCCGGCGGCCGCGAGCTGGGCGCGCGAGGCGAGCGCCGGGCGGCCGGATGCGAGCAGGCCCGCGCTCAGCACCATCGAGATCCCGTTGGGGATCGTGGCGAAGAAGAGCACCTGCGACATCCGCACCGACGGTCCGAAGCCCGCCCCGAACACGGGCGGCAGCACGAGCGGCGCCAACAGGATCCCGAACAGGCAGAGCGGCACCGAGATGAGGATCGTGGCGCGGGTGGCGCGGGCGACGATCGTCGGGTCCTCGCGGTCGGTGGAGGCGGAGAAGATCACGTCGCGCACCGCGAGCAGGCCGAGCAGCGGCACCTCCGCCACCGACACGGCGACGGCGTAGTAGCCGAGCTCCTTCGGCCCGGCGAGCGGCGTGAGCAGCACCTGGTCGAGCCGCATCACGAGCACGCCGCCCACCGTGCCCACCCAGGTGGTGAGGCCGTAGCGGAGCACGAAGCGCCTGATCTGCTTGGGCGCCTCCCGCTCGTCGGCCTTGCTGCTCTCGCCGGCGAACAGGATCGGCAGGAGCAGCAGCGTGGCGAGCACGGCGGTGCCGTGCGTGAACCAGGCGGCGGTGGCCACCGTCAGGGTGCCCGCGAGCGCCACGGCCGCGATCAGCACCAGCCGGGCGAGCACCGAGAACCAGCGCTCGCGCGTCATCAGCTCGTAGCGGCCGCGCGCCTGCGCGACGTAGCGCAGCATTCCCACCGAGATCTCGAGCGGCAGGAGCAGCGCGAGCAGGATGAAGAGGGTCTGCTGGTGCGGGTACTTCTGGAGCAGGATCGGCGTGAGCGCGATCAGCCCGCCCGCGCAGGCAAGCCCGATCAGGAAGCCGAGCCCCAGCGCGAGCCGGGTGCCGCGCTGGGTCGTGGCGCGACCCTTGGCCACCACGTACGTGAGCGCCTCGGGCACGCCGAAGTTGAGCACGTAGGTCGAGAGCGCGATCGGGGTGAGCACCGCGGCGAGCGCGCCGCGGCCGGCAGGGCCGAGCGATCTCGCAAGGATCGGACCGGTGAGTACCGCCGATGCGGGAATGGCGAGATTGGACACCGCGAGGCGCACGACGGCGCCCGCGGTGGTCATCTGGCGGCCGCGGGGCCGCTGTCTGGTCGCGATGGGCACCTCGTGAGGCATTCCCAAACAGGGCCTCGATGAACCGTCCAAGCACCCCCGCTGGGGGAGTTAATCTCCGCGCCGGGTTGGCGATCACTGTGAGTGGGTGCCAGCCAAGACCTTCAAGATTCCGCTGCTAATCGCAACCTTTGTGACAGTTGCCGCGATGTCCGTTCCGGCCGTCGCCGCCGCCTCGAGCCGGCGCGTTCCGAGCGTCAGCGTGAGCGAGCGGGTGGTGAGCGTTCACTCCCGCGTGCCCGCCCGGGTGCAGAACCGGCGCCAGCTCGTATTCCTCGACCTCGGCTCACATCGCCTGCGCTGGCGGCAGCTCACCCACGGCTACCAGCGCGTGCAGCGCTTCACGGTGAGCGCGCCCGTGGCCGTCGTGCGGCTGGGCGCCCATGCGCTGCGCGGACGTGACGGTCGCTGGCTGAGCGGCCGCACCGTCCGGGTGGCCAGGCGCGCGCCGGTCGTCGCGGCACCCGTGGCGCCGGTCGGGCCGGCCGCGCTGCCTGCCCCGCCGCAGATCCAGACTGCCGTGCCGCCCGCCACCGGCCAGAGCCCGGCGCCCACCGCGCCTCCCGCCACGCCGGTGATTCCCAAGCCGCCCGCGTCGGCGCCCGCGCCCGCGCCGGGCGCCGAGGACACGCCGGTCCTGCCGGGGCCGCCGATCGACTCGCCGCTGCCGCTCGTGACGCCCGCGAGTGCGAGCGCGTTCACGGACTCGGTGGGCGTGAACGTCCACATGAGCTACTTCAGCACCCCCTACAACGACTGGCAGCAGGTGATCGCCAAGCTCCAGGAGCTCGGCGTCCACCACGTGCGCGACGCCGCCTGCGTCGGCTGCACCGCCCAGCGCCAGCGCCTGCTCGCGCTCGCCGCTGGCGGCATCGGGGTGGACTTCATGATGGGCAGCCCGGGCGGCACCACGGGCTCGCTGCCCGACCTCGTGAGCATGATCGCCGGACCGATGCGCTCGGCCGTGGACGCGGTGGAGGGACCCAACGAGTTCGACCAGTCCGGCGACGCGAGCTGGGCCGCGGACCTGCGCTCCTACCAGCAGCAGCTCTACTCGCTGATGAAGTCCACGCCGGGCGTCGCCGGCGTGCCGGTGATCGGCCCGTCGCTCGTGAAGGCGAGCTCGTTCGCCGCGCTCGGCGACCTCTCGAGCGCGATGGACTGGGGCAACATCCACCCCTACGCCGGCGGCCAGCTGCCCGCCGTGAACCTCTCCTTCAACACCGGCTCGGAGGCGGCGGTGGCGGCGTCCGAGCGGGCGGTGGCCACCGAGGCCGGCTACCACAACGCACTCAGCGCCACGAGCGGGCAGCCGCCCGTGTCGGAGGCTGCGGCGGGCGACTACACCCCGCGCCTCGTGCTCGACATGTTCCAGGCCGGCGTGCCGCGCACCTACATCTACGAGCTGCTCGACGAGAAGCCCGATCCCGGACAGACGAATGCGGAGAGCGAGTTCGGACTGCTGCGCAACGACTTCAGCGAGAAGCCCGCGTTCGTGAATCTCGCCGCGCTGATGCATCTCACCGCGGCCACCGGGAGCTTCGACGCCGCGCCGCTGCACGTGGCGGTGGACGGCTCGCCCGATCTCCAGCAGCTGCTGCTCCAGACCGGCCCGCACAGCTACGCACTCGTGCTCTGGCGGGACGTGAAGGTGTGGGATCAGGCGGCCCGCGCGCCGATCGACGTGCAGCCGGCCGACGAGGACGTGCAGCTCGGCCCCGAGGTCACCCACGCCGAACTGAGCTACCTGGACGACGGAGGCACTACGCAGACACTGCCCGGTACCTCCGCGGAGGTAGCCCTTTCGGGTATGCCTGTGGTCCTGACGCTCCACACTTAGGGAAACCGGGTTCAGCGCGGGGTCGGCATGGGTATCGCTTGGGCCGTGGGCCTAGCGACGATCACCCGCCGTCCGAAGCACATCCTTGCCATCGCGGCCGGCGTTCCGATCGCCGCGCTGCTCCTCGCGATCGTGCTTCTGATCGTGCTGAGCGGAGGCAAGTCGAAGCCGCCGCGCGGGGCCGCGATTCCGGCTCAGAACGTGATCGGCTCGATCGGCGTGAACGTGCACCTCTCGTACCTCGACACCGCCTACGCGCGCTGGCCGGGGATCGAGGCGAAGCTCAAGGGCCTCGGCGTCCGCAACATCCGCGACGGCGCCTGCCCGGGCTGCGTGCAGGAGAACCAGCGCCTCACCCAGCTCGGCAAGGCCGGCTTCGGCATCGACCTGATCATGGGCGACCCGAAGGGAACGACGGGCAAGCTGCAGCAGCTGATCGGCAACGCCAACCAGCTCGCCCCGTACCTGACCAGCCTCGAGGGGCCGAACGAGTACGACAACCAGGGCGACCCGCAGTGGGCCGCGCACCTGACCGCGTACCAGCAGCAGCTCTACAAGGCGGTGAAGGGCGACAAGCAGCTGAAGAACAAACCCGTGATCGGGCCGTCGTTCGTGAACCCCGAGAGCTATCTGAAGGTGCAGAAACTGAACCGCTCGATGGACGCGGCCAACCTGCACTCGTATCCGCCCAACGGCGGGCCGCCCGCCAGCAACCTCGACGGCGAGCTACGCCGCGCCGCGCTGTTCGCGCCGCGCAAGCCGGCCTTCGCCACCGAGACGGGCTATCGCACGGGCGGTCCCAAGCAGCCGGGGAACCTGCCGGTGAACCCGAAGGTCGAGGCGGGCTTCATGACCGCGCTCGTGCTCGAGTACTACCGCGCCGGCATCCCGCGCTCCTACCTATACGAGCTCGTGGACGAGCGCCCTGACCAGAAGGGCACGAACGCGCAGGAGCACTTCGGCCTCCTCAACAACAACCTCAAGCCGAAGCCCGCCTACCACGCGCTCCACAACCTGATCGCGATTCTCAGGGCCGGCGGCCCGGCGCGCGGGCAGATGGAGCAGCCCGAGGGCACCGTCACGACGCTCGACGGCGCGCCGATCCACACGCTCACGATGCAGCGCGGCGACGGCTCCCAGGTGCTCGCCGTCTGGCTGACCAACCCGGACGGGCGCTTCCACACGGCCGAGCTCAACCTGGACCAGAGCGCGCCGGTGCAGATCTACCGCCCGTCGCTCGGCGCACGCGCACAGGCCACCCTTCCCCCGAGCACCGACGACAACATCAAGCTCGGCCGCGAGCCGGTGCTGGTGGTGATCCCGCCAAGCGCGTGAGCGCGCTGCGCGACAAGGTCGCCGGACGCGCGCCGAAGGAGATCGTGACGAAGGGCCTGCGGGTGGCCCGCGCGGTTGCCTTCCTGCGCACGAAGGGCGTCGAGTTCGGCTCGCTGCCGTACCTGCGCGGCATGCTCCCGATCGTCACGAACAGCGGCCGCATGGTGGTGGGGGACGACTTCCACTCCGACGGCCTTCAGTTCCGCAGCCATCTCAGCACCGGCCCGGACGGCGTGCTCGAGATCGGCGACCGGGTGTTCGTGAACCGCGGCGTGGCCATCCACGCGTCCGAGCGGGTGGCGATCGGCGACAACGCCTTCATCGGCGATCTGTCCGCGATCTACGACTCGAACTTCCACGAGGTGGAGCCGGGCAAGGGCGTGACGGTCGCGCCCGTGCAGATCGGCCGCAACGTGTGGCTCGGCCGCGGCGTGATCGTGCTGCCGGGAGTGACCATCGGCGACAACAGCGTGGTGGCCGCCGGCTCGGTGGTCACGCGCGACGTGCCGGCGGGACAGCTCGTGGGGGGAAATCCGGCGCGGCCGCTGAAGGAGCTCGTGACCGAAGACGCCTACGAGCGCGTGTAGCTTCACGAGGACCGCAATGAGACTCAGACGCCTGCTGCCGATCGCCTGCCTGGTCGGGACGCTCCTGGCATTCGCCGCCGACGCTCCGGCGTCCGCGAACCCGCAGCTGCCGCGGCGCGCGACGAGCTTCCTGAACTCCGTGGGCGTGAACGTCCACATGAGCTACTTCGACACGGCCTACCGCCACTGGGAGGAAGTGCGCGACAAGCTGGCCGAGCTCGGCGTGCGGCATGTGCGCGACGGCGCCTGCCCCGGTTGCACGCAGCAGCGCGCCCGGCTGCTTGCCCTGGCCGCCGCCGGCATCAAGACCGACTACATCATGGGCCAGCCCGGCGGCGACACTTCGCTGCGGCGGCTCGTGAGCATGGTGAGCGGGCCGATGCGCTCGACGGTCGACGCGCTGGAGGGGCCCAACGAGTTCGACCGCACGGGCGGGTACGCGTGGGCGCGCCGCCTGCGCGCCTACCAGCGCCGGCTCTACCGGCTCGTACGGGGCACCCCCGCGCTCAGCGGGGTGCCGGTGTTCGGGCCCACGCTCGTGTTCGGCAACGACTTCCGCCGGCTCGGCAGCCTCGCTCGCTACGCCGACTTCGGGAACATGCACCCGTACTCCGGCGGCCAGGTGCCCGCGGCCACGCTCGGCTTCAACCGCAGCCAGGAGCAGTTCGTCGCGCGCGGCAAGCCGCTCGTGGCCACCGAGGCCGGCTTCCACAACGCGCTCCGCTCGCTCGACGGGAACCGGCCCGTGTCCGAGGCGGCTCAGGCGGAGTATGTGCCGCGCCTGTTCCTCGACTTCTTCAGCTCCGGCATCAGCCGCACCTACCTCTACGAGCTGCTCGACGAGAAGTCCAACCGCTCGCGCTCGAACGCGCAGGAGCACTACGGGCTGCTGCGCCACAACTTCAGCGAGAAGCCGGCGTTCCGCACGCTGAAGGCGCTGCTCCACTCGCTCGGCCCCGCGATCGCGCCGACGTTCCCACTCGTGCCGCTCGACTACGGCATCGGCCCGGGCGCGCCGAGCGACCTCGAGCGGCTGCTGCTCCAGACGGGATCGAGCACGTACGCGCTCGTCCTCTGGCGCAACGTGTCCGTGTGGGACACCGCCGCGCTGCGCTCGCGGCGCGTGAAGCCCGCGACCGTCGACGTCGCCCTCGGCGGCGGCGCGCACGCCGTGGCGGTGCGCGACCTGCGTCTCCGCAAGCCCGTCCCGGCGAGCGGCAGCGAGGTGCACCTCCGCCTGACGGGCATGCCGAAGATCATCGGCATCACACGCTGATCACAAGCTCTTCCGCTTGCCGAATAGCATCGCGCCGATCGCGCCCAAGTCGATCTTCATAGCTCACGCGTCGGTGATGCTCACCGACCATCTGCCGCACGGCGACGGGCTGGCGGCCTTCAACTTCGTCTCGCGCCTGGCGGCGCGCGGGCACCGGCTGAACGTGGTGGCGGAGAACGTCGAGCTGAACGAGCCGCTGCCGGGCCACGTGACGATCCACCGCCTGCCGCCGCGCCGCCGCGGCCACGGCGCCGACCAGGTGCGCACGGCGTACCGGATCCGCCGCGTGTTCGAGCGGGTGCGCGCCGCCGAGCGTGTGGACGTGGTCCACCAGCTCAACCCGGTGGACATCGGGTTCACCTCGCTGCTGCCGCGCGACGCCCCGCCGACGGTGCTCGGGCCGTACGTGCCGAGCTGGCCGCGCAGCCACGCGATCCGGGGCGACGCTCCGAGCCTCCGGGCGCGCGCGAGCCACGCGTTCGCCGACGGCGCGCGGGGCGCCGTGCTCTGGCAGCAGCAGCGCCGCGCCGAGGTGCTGCTCGTGTCGACGGAGGCGGCGCGCTCCCGCCTGCGCTCGCTCGGGCCGCCGCGGGCGCGCGTGCACGAGCTGGGCTACGGCGTGGACGCCGACTTCTTCACCCCGGCGCCGCCTGGGGAGCACGAGCCGAGCGTGTTGTTCCTCGCCAACCTCCAGCGGCGCAAGGGCGTGTTCGTGCTGCTCGAGGCGTTCGAGCGCGTGGCGCGGGCGCTGCCCGAGGCCAGGCTGCTCGTGGCGGGCGACGGGCACGACGAGGCGGAGGTGCGGTACGCCGTCGCCCGCTCGCCTCAGCGCGAGCGCATCGAGCTGCTCGGCAGGCTCGACCGGCGCGCCACGGCCGAGGCCATGCGGGCGGCGGACGTCTACTGCCTCCCGTCGTTCTCCGAGCCGTTCGGCATCAGCGCGCTCGAGGCGATGGCGTGCGGACGCCCGGTGGTGGCCACGAACGTCGGCGGCCTCGGCCACCTGATCCAGCCGGGCGGCGGGCGTACGGTGGCGCCGGGCGATCCCGCGGCGCTGGCGAGCGCGCTGCGCGAGCTGCTCGAGGACCCCGAGCTGCGGCGCGGGATGGGCGCCTTCAACCGCGCGCTCGTCGAGCGGCGCTACTCATGGGACGCGGTGGTCGACCAGCTCGAGGCGGTCTACGAGGAGCTGAGCACGGCGAGGTGAGCGTCGGCCAGAGCGGCCAGGCTCACCTCCGGGTGGCTGTAGCGCTCGGCCGTGGCACGCGCCGCGCAGCCCATCCGGTTCGCGGCCTTGGGGTCTTGGAGGATGCGCGCCATCGCGGCCGCCCACGCCGGCGGGTCGTGGGGCGGAGCCACCAGTCCGTCCTGCCCGTCGGTCACCTCGTCGCCCGGCCCGCCGACCGACGACACCACCACCGGCACGCGCATCGCCATCGCCTCCCAGACGATCGTGCCGAAGGGCTCGTCCCAGGAGGGCAGGAGCAGGGCGTCGAGCGAGGCGAGCAGCTCGGGCACGTCTTTGCGCTGGCCCGCGAACGTCACGGCGTCCTGCAGGCCGAGTTCCGCGACCAGCGCGTGCAGCTCGTCCAGGTAGGCCGCGTTGTCGAAGCGCGTGGCCGGCTCGTCGAAGGTGATGCCGCCCGCGATCACGAGCCGCGCGTCCGGCACGGTGCGGCGCAGCTCGCCGAGCGCGCGGATGGCCGTGTCGTGGCCCTTCCAGGGGCTGATCTGGCCGATCACCCCGAACACCGGCCCGCCCTCGGGAGCGAGGTCCTGGCGCAGGCCGTCGCGGCTCACGCGATCGGGATCGAACTGCTCCATCCGCACGGGCGGGAACACCACCCGCATGTCGGTGCGGAAGCCCAGCTCGCGCAGGTTCGACTCCACGTGCGGCGACACCGCGATCAGCATGGAGCAGGCTGGATCCACGAGCGCGCGGAGCGCGCGCGTGACGCGGCCGACCGGCAGCACGTCGTGCTGCCAGACCACGAACGGCGGTCCACCGAGGCGCCGGCTGATCGCGGCGGCGATGCCCGCGCGCATCGACACCGCGTGGATCAGGTCGACGCCCCCCTGGCGCGCGATGCGGTAGGTCTCGAGGCCGGTGCGCAGAAGCTGCGCGACCGCGCGCGGCGTGTGGGCCGGGTGCAGGCGCAGGCTGCCCGCGGTGCCGGTCACCGGCACGTGCCGCGCGCCGAGCCTTCGCACCTGTCCGGCCAGCGGCCCCTCGGGGCAGGCCCAGAGATAGCGAAAGCGCCGCGGCTCCTCGCGGAGCAGCTCCATCGTGACCACCTCGGCGCCGCTGATCTGCGCCGTGTGACCGACCACGAGCACCGTTCGTTCCATGGCGACCCGGCCCCTACGCCGCCGGCGCCGGCGCGGTGCTGCCGGCCACGCGCCGCACGGTTTGCGTGAGCCGCTTCTGGAAGCGGCGGACGGAGAAGCGCTGGGCGCGCTCGACGATCTCGTCCGACTCGAAGCTGTCGAAGTCCGAGTAGCGCATCACCTCAGCCAGAGCGTCGACGTCGCCCGGCGGGAAGTGCACGCCGGTCTCGCCGTCCACCACGGTCTCGAGCGCCCCGCCGGCGGCCGCCGCCACCACCGGGCGTCCGGAGGCCTGCGCCTCCACGGCCGTGATCCCGAACTCCTCGACGTTCGGCACGACGAGCGCGCGTGCCCGCGCGTACAGGGACTCGAGCTGGCCGTCGCCCGCGCGCCCCACGAAGTCGGCGGAGTCGCCGTACTGAGCCTCGAGCCGGACGAGGTCCGGTCCGGTGCCCACGACCTTCATCGGCACCTTCGCCTTGCGCGCCGCCTCGAGCGCCAGCTCGAGGCGCTTGTGGCGCACGACCTCGCCCACGAACAGGAAGAAGTCCTCGGGCCGCTCCTGGTGGAAGCGCTCGACAGCCACCGGTGGGTGCACGACGCTCGCGTCGCGGCCCCAGAACTTCTGGATCCGCTCGCGCGTGATATTCGAATTGGCGATGTACTGGGTCACGCCCCGGGTCGAGGTCCGATCCCAGCGGCGGATCGCACCGAGCAGCCCGTCGAGCGCGGGACGCAGCGGCGCCGGCGCCTCCTCGCGGGCCCGCCCGCGCTCGTGCCAGGCGTAGCGGAAAGGGGAGTGGCAGTAACACACGTGCACGGCGTCGGGCCCCGGCCGCACGCCGTGGGCGAACGCGCTGCTGCTCGAGACGACCACCGGGTAGCGATCGACTGGCAGGCGCTCCGCGGCGAGCGGGAACAGCGGCAGCAGCTTGCGAAAGCCGCCCTGCCGAACCCCCGTGCGCTGCAGGCGAGAAGCGGCGACCGGATGCCCGGCGAAGCGGCGCTCGGTGCCCTCCCCGTCGTAGAGCAGCGTGTAGACGGGCGCGGTCGGCCAGACGTCGGCGATCGCGGCGAACGTGCGCTCCGCGCCGCGCAGCACGAGCAGATAGTCGTGGACGAGCGCGATCTCGTCGTGTTCATTCGAGACGGCGGTCATCCGCTGCCACCGTTGCCTGCGCGGAGCACCTGCTCCACCGCCGGCGGGCTCATGTGGGTCCGGACCGCCAGCCGGCTCAGGGCCGATCGTCGCCAGCGCGCGATCGCCCGGGGGCTGAGGCCCATCACCCCGACGACCTCCTCGTCGTCGAGGCCGTGGTGGTAGCTCAGGGTGAGCAGCTCGCGGCTGCCCGGATCGAGCCCCTGGAGCGCCATCGCGACGTTCCCGGCCCAGGCGCGCTCACGACGGGCTTGATCGAGCGCGCCGCGCACTCGGCTCGTGACCGCGGTCGCGGCCACCTCG
>DASXCV010000195.1:0-11159 GCA_036491015.1 Thermoleophilaceae bacterium
AGCAGTGCTTCCTGCGCTGCCTTGCGTGCCCGCACCTCGGGGGTGAGGATGCCGAGGTCCTCCTGGACGTCGACGTCGAGGAAGCGCGAGGCGAGCCAGCGCATGATGTAGTCGGGCATCGACTTGGCGAAGGGGATCTCCGGGTTGGTGGTCATCCCCTCCGGGTCGAAGCGCATGTACGAGAACTTGCGCACGTAGGTCTCGAGCGGCACGCCGTACTGGAGGCCGATCGAGATCGCCGTCGCGAATGAGTTCATCATGCCGCGCAGCGTCGACCCTTCCTTGCCGATGTCGGTGAGGAAGATCTCGCCGAGCGTGCCGTCCTCGTACATGCCGGCGGTGATGTAGCCCTCGTGGCCCTGGCCGATCCCGAACTTGTGCGTGATCGACTGGCGCTCGCGCGGCATCCGCCGGCGCACCTGCTCGGGCTCGACGGCAGCCGCGGCCGAGTCCTTCTTCTCGTCCTTGGTGTTGGTGCGCAGCGCCTGCGCGGTCTTCGACCCGTCGCGGTAGATCGCGAGCGCCTTGACGCCCAGCCTCCACGCCTGCAGGTACGCGTCGGCGATGTCGGCGACCGTGCTCGTCTCGGGCATGTTCACGGTCTTCGAGATCGCGCCCGAGATGAACGGCTGCACCGCGCCCATCATCTTGATGTGGCCCATGTGCGAGATCGCCCGCTGCCCGACGGCGACGTCGAACACCTCGAGGTGCTCGTCCGTCAGCTCGGGCGCGCCGATGATCGTCGCGTGCTCGTCGATGTGCGCCTCGATCTGCTCGACCTGGGCGTCGTTGTAGCCGAGTGTGCGCAGCGCCAGCGGCACCGTGCGGTTGACGATCGTCATCTGACCGCCGCCCACCAGCTCCTTGAACTTGACGAGTGAGAAGTCGGGCTCGATGCCCGTGGTGTCGCAGTCCATCAGGAACGAGATCGTGCCCGTGGGCGCGAGCACGGTGGCCTGCGCGTTGCGGTAGCCGTGCACCTCGCCGAGCGTGACCGCCTCGTCCCATGCGCGCCGCGCGGCCGACACGAGCTCCTCGTTCGAGAGCTCGTCCTCGATCGCGTACGCCGCGTCGCGGTGCTTGCGCATCACATGGTTGTGCGGGTCGCGGTTCTCGTTGTAGCGGTCGTACGGGCCCATCGCCGAGGCGACCTCGGCCGACTTCCTATACGCGCGACCCGTCATCAGCGCCGTGATCCCGGCGGCGCACACGCGGCCGCCCTCCGAGTCGTACGCGAGACCGTTCGACATCAGCAGCGCGCCCAGGTTGGCGTAGCCGAGGCCGAGCTGGCGGAACGCGCGAGCATTGCGGCCGATCTCCTCCGTCGGGTAGCTCGACGGGCCGACGACGATCTCCTGCGCCAGGATCATCACGTCGACGACGTGCTCGAAGGCGCCGACGTCGAGCGTGCCGTCCGGGCGGCGGAACTTCATGAGGTTGATCGACGCGAGGTTGCACGCCGAGTCGTCCACGTGCATGTACTCCGAGCACGGGTTGGACGCGTTGATCCGACCCGAGTTCGGCGACGTGTGCCACTCGTTGATCGTCGTGTCGTACTGAACGCCCGGGTCGGCGCACTTCCAAGCCGCCTCCGAGATCTGCCCGAGCAGCTCACGCGCGTCATAGCTCTCGACCGGCTTGCCGGTCACGCGCGCGATCGTCTCCCACTGCTCGCCGCGCTCGGCGCGCTCCATGAACTCGTCGGTCACGCGGACCGAGTTGTTGGCGTTCTGGTACTGGATCGACGCGAAGTGCTCGCTGTCGAGGCGCATGTCGAAGCCGGCGTCGCGCAGCGCGGCCGCCTTCTCCTCCTCGCGCGCCTTGCACCAGATGAAGTCGACGATGTCGGGGTGGTCGATGTCGAGCACGACCATCTTGGCCGCACGCCGCGTCTTGCCACCGGACTTGATCGTGCCCGCCCAGGCGTCGGCGCCGCGCATGAAGGACACCGGCCCGCTTGCCAGTCCGCCCTTCGCGAGCGGCTCCATCGAGCCGCGGATGTTCGACAGGTTGATGCCGGAGCCGGAGCCGCCGCGGAAGATCTTGCCTTCCTTCGTGTTCCAGTCGAGGATCGACTCGAGCTCGTCCTGGACCGAGAGGATGAAGCAGGCTGAGCACTGCGGCTGCTCCTCGAAGCCCACGTTGAACCAGACCGGCGAGTTGAACGCCGCGATCTGGTTGACCAGGATGTAGGTGAGCTCGGCCTCGAAGGCGTCAGCGTCCTCGGCGCTCGAGAAGTAGCCGAGCTCGCGGCCCCAGCCGGAGATCGTGCCGGCCACGCGGCCGACCATCTGCTTCACCGACGACTCGCGCTCGGGCGAGCCGAGCTGACCGCGGAAGTACTTCTGGGCGACGATGTTGGTCGCGTTCTGCGACCAGCTCTTCGGGAATTCGACCTGCTCCTGCTTGAACTTCCCGACCTCCGCGTCGCGGAGTTCCCAGTCGATCGCGTCGAATGGATGCACGCCCGGTTCGCTGTAGCGCCGTTCCACTCTGACGCCCTTCGTTCCGAAGGTGGTGGCGGTGTCGGGGGCGCTACGCGTGTCCGGCATGTCCTCTCCTAACAGATTCGAGTTCTCCTTCCTCCTGCCCTTGGGGCGAGCCCGCAGGGGAAGCTCCGATCCTTTCGCGAGGGTCGGACGGAAGGATTAGGGGCAGTTGGTCGTCGCCGAGCACCGGCTCGGACTTCAGGCGCTCGAGCTCGGACTCGAAATCCGAGAGGTCCTCGAAGCTCCTGTAGATGCACGCAAACAGCAGCGCCGACACGCGGTCGAGCCGTGCCAAACCGCGCACTACGCGCTCCCCGATCCACTGCGCGTCGACCTGCCCGCCGCGCCGGCGGGCCTCGCCGGCGATCTTGTCGGCGAGGTCTTCGAGGTCGCTCACTTCGACCGGCCGCTTGTTCGTCGCCCGCAGCATCCCGCGGATCAACTTGTCGCGGTCGAACTGCTCACGCTGGCCGTCGCGCTTGGCGACGACGACCATCGGACCCTCGGCTCGCTCGTAGGTGGTGAAGCGCTCGCCGCAGCCGGCGCACTCGCGCCTGCGACGGATCGAATCGCCCGGATCGGCAAGCCGGGAGTCCACGACACGCGTGGATTCGAAGTGACAGTAGGGACAGCGCATACGGCCCCTAATTCTACTAGCTGTAGTGCCTGATTCCTTCCCGGGCCACAACATATTGTGGTGCAGATTGCGGGAAGAATGGGCGCCCGGCCATCATTTCACGCGTCAGCCCCGATTCCGGGGCCCGAACCGCGCTCTCCCCGCTGTTTGCGCGATCATCCGGCCATGAGCGGCGACTACGACATCCACCTCGACGACAAGTTCGGCTCCCTCACCCTGATCGACATCGGGGCGGAGGCCGCGGCCAACGAGCCCTGGTTCAACCAGACGCTCACGACGGTCAACGACTCCGTGGTGCGGCTCGGAGTGATCGAGGGCGACTTCCACTGGCACAAGCACGACACCGACGACGAGTTCTTCCTCGTGCTCGAGGGCGAGCTCGTGATCGAGATCGAGGGCGCCGACACGGTCCGGCTCGGACCGCACCAGGGCTACACGGTGCCGCGTGGCGTGATGCACAAGACGAGCGCGCCCGTGCGGACCGCGATCGTGATGGTCGAGCCGGCCGGGGTCACGCCCACGGGCGACTAGGGCGCGCGCCAGATGAACAGGTGGCCGAAGACCTCGCCCTCGAGGCCCAGCTCGCGGACCGCCTCGGCCACGCCCGGATAGGCCGGCTCGTCGTAGTCGTGGAAGGCGACGATGGCCCCCGGGCCGAGCGCGTCGCGCCAGGCGGCGAACTCGGCGAGGGTGGGCTCGCGGTCGTGCGAGCTGTCGATGAAGAGGAGCTCGGCCGGCGGGGCGTCCGGTTGCGGCCCGTTCGCTCCCGGAGCCTCGACGAGCGTGATGCGCTCGCGCGCCGCCCCGGCCAGCTGGAGGTACTCGTTGCGCCCGTCCCAGTAGAGCGGGTCATACGACACGACCCGGCGCTCCCGCTCGGCGAGCGCCAGCGCGATCGCGGTCCACGCCGTGCCGGTGCCGAGCTCGACCACGTGCCTGCGGCCGCGCGCGAGGTCGATGAGCCTCCCGAGCTCGTCCGCGCGCGTGACCGAGCGCAGCGTGAACTCATCGTCGCGGCTCTCGGCCAGCCGACGCGCCCGCCTGCGGAACAAGGCCACCGACGGGGGCAGCGCGCGCCACTCGCCGAGTAGCGCGGAAAAGCTCACCGGCCGAGCCTGAGCCAATCCCAGAACTCGGCTGCCAGATCCGCGGCGCGCTCGCGCCGCTCGGGACCGCCGACGACCAGGCCGAACAACCCAACCACGACGATCCCCGCGATGACGATCAGCACCAGGACACCGGCCGACATCAGCCCTGGATCGAGGCGAGCGTGCGCTCGAGGCCTTCCTCGAGCTGCACCTTCGGCTCCCAGCCGAGCTCGTCGCGCGCGCGGGTTGCGTCGAGCGCGATGTGCTGGATCTCGCCGTGACGCTCGGGCGCGTGGTCGGCCTCGAAGTCGTCGCGGCCGCCGAGCTTCCCGAGCAGGCGGACGATGTCCATCACCGTGCTCTGCACGCCGAGCCCGATGTTGAAGGAGCCGCCGGCGTCCGACTTCGCGGCGGCGAGGTTGGCGGACACCACGTCGCCCACGTACACGTAGTCGCGCGTCTGCATGCCGTCGCCGAACACCATCGGCTTCCCGCCGTCGACGAGCTTGCCGCAGAAGATCGCGACCACGCCGGCCTCGCCCATCGGGTCCTGGCGCGGGCCGTACACGTTGCCGTAGCGGAGCGACACCGTCGAGAGCCCGTGCAGCCGGCGGAACAGGCCGCAGTAGCCCTCGGCCGACAGCTTCGACTGCCCGTAGCCCGCCTCGGGCTCCTCCGGGTGGGTCTCGGGCGCGGGGATCACGCGGCCCTCGCCGTAGATCGCGCCGCCGGTCGAGCTGTTGATGAACCGGCGCACGCCGTGCTCCTGCGCGGCGGCGAGCATGTTGATCGTCCCGATCACGTTGATGGTGGCGTCGTAGGCCGGGTCGGCGACCGAGCGGCGTACGTCGATCTGGGCGCCGAGATGGAAGATCACCTCAGGGCTCGCGTCGGCCACGATCGCGCGCGCGGCGTCGGCGTCGCGGAAGTCGGCCTCCTTGAGGACGGCGCCCTTCGCGAGCGCGCTCTCGAGGTTGTCCTTCTTGCCGGTCGAGAGGTTGTCGATCACCGTCACCTCATCGCCGCGCTCGATCAGCGCATCCACCACGTTCGAGCCGATGAAGCCGGCACCGCCTGTAACTAGGGCTTTCATAAGGCGCGGATCGTAGCCATTAGTTGCTGGCCGCTAGTTCCTAGTTGCTAGGAACCAGCAACCAGCGGCCAGGAACTGGACAACCAGCCCCACTGGTACCGTCGCTGCAAATGGCCGGCCTGTTCGTCACCTTTGAAGGCATCGACCGCTCTGGCAAGACCACCCAGGCCGCTCTGTTGTGCGAGGCGCTTGGGGATGGGGCGCTTGCTGTGCGCGAGCCGGGCGGGACCGAGGTGGGGGAGCGGCTGAGAGACCTGCTCAAGGATCCGTCGCTGTCGATCGCCGCCGAGACCGAAGCGCTGATGTTCGCCGCCGCGCGGGCCGAGCTCGTGGCCGACGTGATCCGCCCCGCCCTCGACGACGGCAAGGTCGTGGTGTCCGACCGCTTCCTGGACTCCTCGCTCGCCTATCAGGGTATGGCGCGCGGCCTCGGCGTCGACGACGTCGAGCAGATCAACCGCTTCGCCACCGGCGGCCTGATGCCCGACGTCACCTTTCTGCTGTCGATCGATCCGGAGCGCGCCGCCGAGCGCGCCGGCCAACTCGACCGCTTCGAGGACGAGGGCGACTCGCTGCAGAGGGCCGTTTACAACGCCTACGCGGAGCTGGCGGCGGCGCAGCCGGAGCGCTGGCGGATCGTGGATGCCGACCGCCCGTCGCACGACGTCCACGACGACGTGCTCGCCGCCGTGCAGGAGGCGCGCTCGGCCGCGGGCGTCCGCGCATGACCGCCCAGGCGCCGCAGCTCGCCGGCACGGAGGACCACCCGCACGCGCGCATGGTGCTCGGCTCGGCGCTCGCGTCGGGCAGCCCGTCGCACGCCTACCTGTTCCACGGCCCCTCGGGCACGGGCAAGCGCACCGCCGCGATGGCGCTCGCGGCCGAGCTCCTCGCCGAGGGCGAGGACGACCCCGACGCCGCGCGCGCTCGCGCCCTGCACGGCACCCACCCCGACCTCACCTGGGTGCGACCCACCGGCGCCCACGTGATGCGCGTGTCGGACGTGGACGGGCCGGTGGTGTCGGCGGCGGGACGCACGCCCTTCGAGTCCAAGCGGCGCGTGTTCGTGCTCGAGCGCGTGGACACGATGAACGACGAGGTGGCGAACCGGCTGCTGAAGACGCTGGAGGAGCCGCCGTCGTTCGTGCATCTGATCCTGCTCACCGACCAGCTCGGGCGCGTGCTCGAGACGGTGGTGTCGCGCTGCCAGCTCGTGCGCTTCGATCCGCTGCCCGCCGAGCGGATCGCGGCGAGGCTCGAGGAGGAGGGCGTGGACCCGGCGCGCGCCGGCGCGTCCGGGCGCCTGGCCCTCGGCAACGCGGCCCGCGCGCGCTTCCTCGCCTCGGACGAGGGCATGGCGCTGCGCGGCGAGGTGGAGCGCCTGGTGCTCGACGCGCTCGGCGCGATCCAAATGGAGGAGCCCTGGCGCGGACTCCTGCAGCGCGCCGAGGAGCGCCGCGAGGCCGCCGAGACAACCGTGGAGGAGCGCAAGCGCGAGCGCCTCGAGAATGAGCCGCGCGGCCGCGAGCGGAGCGCGATGGAGCGCGAGTTCGACGAGACGGCCAAACGCGATGGTCGCCGCGCCCGCACCGAGGTGCTGGAGCTGGGGCTCGAGCTGGCCGCGATCGCGTTCCGGGACCTCGTGGCGCACGCCGCGGGCGCCGACGCCGCCGTGCTCGCCACCGACCGTATCGGCGATCTCGCCCCCGCCGCCGAGGGCCGCGACCCGGTTCGGCTGCGCGAGGCCGCCGAGGCCTGCGAGGACACGCGCAATGCGTTCCAGCTCAACGTGACGGAGGAGCTGGCGCTGTCCGCGCTGACCTTCCGTCTTCGAGAGCTCGTTGCAGCCTGAGCCCGTCCGCTAGCCGGCCGGCCTCGCCGGCGGCCACCTCGATCACCGAGCGCGCGAAGCGGCTGCGCAGCACTCGGCGTGGGCCGACGTCGTACTCGATGTAGATCGGCTCCCACTGGCGGTCGACGAACACGACGTCGATCGGGAAGCGCATGCCGAACGTGTGCACCGACGTGCAGTGCGGGATCACGAGCGCCTCGTCGGGATCGAGCCCGGGCATGAGCGCGAGACCGGCGAGCCGCGCCCGCCACGTGTGGGCGAGATGCATGCGGATGCCGGTCTCGAGCTCGAGAAAGGGGTAGTCGCCGATGCGGCTCACACCCTCCTAAGTGGATGCGCGAGATTTTTCGCCCCCCTTCAGGAATCGGGGTTACGGTCGGCTCATGCGATCCCCACACCGCTGTCCGAACTGCGGCGAGCCAGTGTCCGGATTCGCCGCCGGGTGCGCCCTCTGCGGCGCCGAGCTCGACGTTCACCGCGCGCAGGGACCGCGCTCCCTGACGGAGCGTCTGCGCAGCGTCGCCTACGCACTTACCCCTCGCGCGCGCGTGCGCGAAAGGAACGGCGAGCGCCGCCAAGCCTGAAAACAGGCGCGATTCAGGCGCCTCGACGCTCAAGCGCACCTGCCTTTCGGTCGATCAGTCCGGGTATGGGGGACAGGCTTATCTCGATCTCGCGCGTCCGGACGCGTGCAAGCCATCGCTAGACGGCCATGCCCGGCCACAACGGGAACAGTGCTGAGCGCCTGTCGCTCATAGTCGAGACCCAGCGCGAGATCGCCTCCGCCGGCAACGACCTGCAGTCCGTGATGCAGCTCGTCGCGGAGCGCTCGCAGGCCATCACCGGCGCCGACGGCGCGATGGTGAACCTGCTCGAGGGCGACATGCTCCACACGCGCGCCGCCAGCGGCATCGCAGCCACCGCCTTCGACGCCCGCCGGCCGCTGTCCGGCTCCGTGGCCAAGTACGCGATCGAGAGCGGCCAGCCGCTGCTGATCGAGGACACGGTGTCCGACATGCGCATCAACCAGGAGCTGCGCGCGAAGGTGGGCGACCGCTCGCTGATCTGCGTGCCGTTCTTCCAGGGCCAGACCGCGGTCGGCAGCCTCAACGTCTTGAAGAGCTCCGAGGAGGAGCGGCTGAGCGAGGACGATCGCGAGACGATGGAGATGCTTTCCGTCGTGCTCTCCGCCGCCGTGAGCCACGCCGCCGAGTTCGAGGCGCGTCGCGGCCAGGCCGAGGCGTTCAACCGCTTCCGCACCCTGTTCGACGGCGCGTCGATCGGGATCCTGCGGCTGGGCTGCGACGGGCGCGCCGTGGAGGTGAACCCGGCGGTCGAGCAGATGCTCGGCTACACGGCCGAGGAGCTCGCCGCCATGACCTTCCGCGAGTACACGTACGGCGAGGACCTCGACCGCGCCGAGGTGCTGTTCCGCGACCTCATCCGCGGCGAGCGCGAGTCCTTCCAGCTCGAGGCGCGCTACTCGCGCAAGGACGGCGAGCTGGTGTGGGCGCATGTGCGCGCCGTGCTCGAGCGCGACCAGGACCACGAGCCGGCGTTCGCCGTCCTGATGATCGAGAACATCACGCAGCGCAAGCACGCCGAGGCGGAGCTCATCCGCCAGTCCGAGCTGAACCAGCACCAGGCCCTGCACGACCCGCTCACCGGTCTTCCGAACCGGCTCCTGTTCGGCGAGCGCATCGAGCACGCGATCACCTACGCCGACCGCCGCGACTCGCGGCTCGCGATCCTGATGATGGACCTCAACCGCTTCAAGGAAGTGAACGACTCGCTCGGTCACCAGGCCGGCGACGAGCTGCTCAAGGAGGTGGGCGAGCGGCTGCGCGGCGCCCTCCGAGCGTCGGACACGGTGGCGCGGCTAGGCGGCGACGAGTTTGGCCTGCTGCTGCCCGATCCGTCCGAGATGGATGACGTGATCGGCGTGATCGACCGCATCCGCCAGGCGCTCGAGCGGCCGATCTACGTGCAGGACCTGCCGCTCGCGATCGAGGCGTCGATCGGCGTCGCGATCTTCCCCAAGCACGGGCGCGACGCCGAGGTGCTGATCCAGCGCGCCGACGTTGCGATGTACGCCGCCAAGCAGGAGAGCGCGCCGTTCTCGGTGTACGACGCCGACGCCGACGAGTACGACCCCACGCGACTCACCCTCGTGGCCGAGCTGCGCCGGGCGATGGAGGAGCGCGAGCTCGTGCTCCACTACCAGCCGAAGGCGGTGCTCGAGGACGGGTCGGTGCGCTCGGTGGAGGCGCTCTTGCGCTGGCAGCATCCGCAGGAGGGACTCATCTACCCCGACGCCTTCATCCCGGTCGCGCAGGAGACGGGACTGATCCGGCCGCTGACGCTGTACGTGGTGAACGACGCCCTGCGCCAGGTGCGCGCCTGGCACGACGAGGGGCTCGGGCTGTCGGTGTCCGTGAACCTGTCGATGCGCAACCTTCTCGACCTCGAGTTCCCCCAGCAGGTCGAGGGGCTGCTGAGGCAGTGGGAGGTGGACGCGTCGCTGCTCGAGCTGGAGATCACCGAGTCGACGATGCTCGCGAATCCCGCGCGCACGAAGACAGTGCTCACCCAGCTCCACGCGCTCGGCATCCGGCTGTCGATCGACGACTTCGGCACCGGCTACTCGTCCCTCGCCTACCTGCGCCGGCTGCCGATCGACGAGATCAAGATCGACCGCTCGTTCGTGATGGGGATGAACGAGGAGGCCGACGACGTGGCCATCGTGCGCTCGACGATCGACCTCGGCCGCAACCTCGGGCTCGAGGTGGTGGCTGAGGGCGTCGAGACCCAGGAGATCTGGGACAAGCTGCGTGAGCTCGGCTGCAGCACCGCGCAGGGGTATTTCCTCAGCCGGCCCGTGCCGCCGGAGGTGCTGGCTGAGTGGGTCGTGGAACGGCGCGGCTGCGATGGGGATTCCGAGGCGGCCGTGGTGCCACCGCCGGTTCCGCCTTCGTCCTCGTCGCGCGAAGCCGCCGCTTAGGCGCGCGCGGGGCTAGGCTCCGCGCCGGTGCAGGTCTCCAACCTCGACCGGCTCGACTCCTTCACGACGCTCGACGGCTCGACGATCCGCGAGCTCGCCGGTCCCGCGTGGACGGCGGCGCGAAACCAGAGCCTGGCCGAGGCGCGCGTGCCCGCCGGCGGCGCCACCGTCGAGCACTTCCATCGCGAGAGCGAGGAGATCTACTACTTCGTGTCCGGCTCAGGTCGAATGCGGCTCGGCGAGGAGGAGACTGAGGTCGGTGCCGGGGACTGCGTGGTGATCCCGCCCGGTGTCCGTCACAAGCTGTGGGCTGAGGGCGATGCCGAGCTCGTGCTGCTGTGCGGCTGTGCGCCGGCGTACAGCGATGCCGACACCGAGATGACGGAGTAGGCCGCGCGCGTGCTCGCGCTGTCGTGGAGCGGGGGGAAGGACTCGGCGCTGGCGCTGCGGGCGCTGCGCTCGGAGGTGGGCCAGGAGCCGGTGGCGTTGCTGACGACGGTCACCGAGGACTACGGGCGGGTGAGCATGCACGGCGTACGGCGCGAGCTGGTGGCGGCGCAGGCGGCCGCCGCGGGCGTGCCGCTCGTGGAGGTGGGGATCCCCGCCAGCTGTTCGAATGCCGTGTACGAGGAGCGGATGGCGGCGGCGCTCGGGGCGCCGTCGTTGGTCGGCGTGGGGACGATGGCGTTCGCGGATCTGTTCCTCGCCGACATCCGTGCGTATCGCGAGGAGAAGTTGGGCGCGGCGGGCTGGAACGTCTCGTTTCCTTTGTGGGGTCGCGACACGCGCGCGCTCGCGCGCGAGTTCATCGGCGCCGGCTTCGAGGCGGTGCTCGTGTGCGTCGATCCGGCGCAGCTCGACCCGTCGTTCGTGGGCCGCGCGTTCGACTCGTCGTTGCTTGCCGATCTGCCGGCGGGCGTGGATCCGTGCGGCGAGAACGGCGAGTTCCACACCTTCGTGCACGCCGGTCCGATCTTCGACCGGCCGGTTCCGATCGCC
>DASXCV010000196.1:0-3999 GCA_036491015.1 Thermoleophilaceae bacterium
GCCGGGTTCCTTTGCGCGTCCTTGACGGCACGAAGGCAACACTCGAATCATGGATTTCGTAGCCATAGCGATCGGGGTGGCGACCTTCGCCATCTTGATCCTCAGCCTCAGATTGCTGGAGCGGATATGAGCGGGGCCGACATCTTCGGCCTCGCCGTCTCCGCCCTCGTCTTCGTCTATCTCGTCTACGCCCTGGTGCGCGGGGAGCGCTTCTAGATGCCACAGGGCTTCCTCCAGATCGCCATCTTCCTCGCCGTGCTGCTGGCCATCGTGCCGCTGCTCGGCGGCTACATGGCCCAGGTCTTCAGCGGCGAGCGGGTGTTCCTCACGCCGGTCGTCGCACCGCTCGAGCGCGTGATCTACCGGCTGCTGCGAGTCGACCCCGGGGAGGAGCAGGACTGGAAGCGCTACGCGCGCAGCCTGCTCGTCCTGTCGGCCGTGTTCTGGCTCGCGCTCTACGTGATCCTGCGGACGCAGACCCTGCACCCGTTCAACCCGCAGGGCTTCCACTCGGGCACGTGGGACGTGACCTTCAACACCACGTCGTCGTTCCTCACGAACACCAACTGGCAGTTCTACGGGGGCGAGACGACGATGACGTACTTCAGTCAGATGGCGGGGCTGGCGGTGCAGAACTTCGTGTCGGCGGCCGTCGGCATCGTCGTGGTGATCGCCCTGATCCGCGGCATCGCGGCGCGCAGCGGCAGGAGCCTCGGCAACTTCTGGCAGGACCTCACGCGCTGCACGCTGTACATCCTGCTGCCGCTCTCGATCGTCGGCGCGCTCGTGCTCGTCTCGCAGGGCGTGATCCAGAACTTCGCGCACTACGCCACCGCGCACACGCTCGCCGGCGGCACGCAGTCGATCCCGTTCGGCCCGGTGGCCTCGCAGGAGGTCATCAAGGAGCTCGGCACCAACGGCGGCGGCTTCTTCAACGCCAACTCGGCCTACCCGTTCGAGAACCCGACCGCGTTCTCAAACTTCTTCGAGATGCTGCTGATCCTCGCGATCCCGGCCTCGCTCACGTTCACCTACGGGCGCATGGTGGGGAGCAAGCGGCAGGGCTGGGCGATTCTCTCGGCGATGACGATCCTGTTCACCGTCGGGGTGGTCGTGGTGCTGCTCGCCGAGCAGCATGGAACACCTGCACAGCACATCGCCGGTGTGAACACGCACCACATGTCCGGGTCGACAGGCGGCAACCTCGAGGGCAAGGAGCAGCGCTTCGGCATCACCGACACGGCGCTCTGGACCGCGATCACCACGGTCACCTCCTGCGGCGCCGTGAACGGCGCGTTCGAGTCGCTCACCGGCATCGGCGGCGCCGTGCCGTTCTCCAACCTCGGCATGAGCGAGGTGGTGTTCGGCGGCGTCGGCACCGGTCTGTACTCGATGCTCGTCTTCGTCCTGCTGTCCGTCTTCATCGGTGGGCTGATGGTGGGCCGCACGCCCGAGTACCTGGGCAAGAAGATCGGCGCGCGTGACATCAAGCTGGTGTCGCTCGCCGCGCTGTTCACGCCGCTCACCGTGCTGCTCACGGCCGGCACCGCGATAGCCGCGCCGGCGGGCAAGCAGTCGATCGCCGTGGCAGGGCCGAACGGCTTCTCGGAGGGCCTGTACGCGTACCTCTCGCAGGCCAACAACAACGGCTCGGCCTGGGCGGGCTACACGGGCTACATCCAGCCGAATGCCGGCAACGTCGGCGCCCATGGCGTGAAGCTCGCCGACATCATGGGCGGGCTCACGATGCTGTTCGCGCGCTACGCGCCGATCATCCTCGTGCTCGCGATCGCAGGCACCCTGGCGAGCAAGAAGGTGCACCCGGCCGGCCCCGGCACCATGCGCACCGACACGCCGACGTTCGTGGTGCTGCTGATCGGCGTGATCATCCTCGTCGGCGCGCTCACGTTCTTCCCCGCGATCCTGCTCGGCCCGGTGGTTCAGGGCCTGAGCACAAACCTCTTCTGATGCGGCGCGACCTGCTCACATCCGTCATCGCCGTCGTGGTCCTCACGGTCCTGCTCGGACTCGTGTACCCGCTGGTGGTCACCGGTCTCTCGCAGGTGGCGTTCCACGGACGCGCGAACGGCGAGAAGATCACGCAGAGCGGGAAGCTCGTCGGCTCGAAGCTGATCGGGCAGGACTTCCGCGTGCCCGTGCTCGGGCCGAACGGCAAGCCGAAGGTCGGCAAGGACGGCCACCCAGTCCTGGTGGCCGACAAGCGCTACTTCCAGGAGCGGCCCTCCACGGCCACGTCGTACAACGCGGCGGGCAGTGCCTTCACCAACCTCGGGCCCAACAGCAAGGACGCGCGCGACACCTTCAAGGCCAGCCTGGCCACATACCTTCAGCTCGAGCGGCCCTTCAATCCGGGGCTCACGGGGCGAGATGTACCGGTGGACGCTGTAACCAGCTCGGCATCTGGAGTGGATCCCCAAATCTCCCAGGCCAACGCGGCGATCCAGTCTCGCCGGATCGCCGCGGTCCGCCGGCTTCCGCTGGCAACTGTTCAGCAGCTCGTCAAGCAGTACACGGACGGCCGCTTCCTCGGAGTGCTGGGCGAGCCCGGTGTGAACGTCCTCGAACTCAACCTGGCGCTGGATCGGGTGGGCAAGTGAGCGAGCGGGGGGCACAGTCGCTGTTCGCCCGCTCGATCCTGGTTCCGGCCACGATCGACTCGTTCCGCAAGCTCGACCCGCGCGTGCAGATCCGCAATCCGGTGATGTTCGTGGTGGAGATCGGCGCGCTGATCACCACGGTCGCGTGGCTGATCCAGCTGTTCGGCGGCAAGCCGCTCGGCGGCGGCGGCGAGCCGGCGTGGTTCACCTTCACCGTGTCGGTCTGGCTGTGGCTGACGGTGGTGTTCGCCAACATGGCCGAGGCGCTCGCCGAGGGCCGCGGGCGCGCCCAGGCGGCCACGTTGCGCGCGATGCGCACGGACACCACGGCGCGGCTCACCGACGGCTCGAGCAAGTCCGCCGCCGAGCTCGTGAAGGGCGACACGGTGTTGGTCGAGGCCGGCGAGCTGATCCCCGGCGACGGCACCGTGATCGAGGGCATCGCCTCGGTGGACGAGTCCGCCATCACCGGCGAGTCCGCGCCCGTGATCCGCGAGGCGGGCGGCGACCGCTCGGCGGTGACCGGCGGCACGCGCGTGCTCTCCGACCGCGTCGTCATCGAGATCACGCAGGAGCCGGGCCAGAGCTTCCTCGACCGGATGATCGCCCTCGTGGAGGGCGCGTCGCGGCGCAAGACGCCGAACGAGATCGCACTCGGGATCCTGCTGGCCGCGCTCACGCTCGTGTTCCTCGTGGTGATCATGAGCCTGCGGCCGTTCGCGCTGTACTCGGGCACGGCGATCTCCGTGACCACGCTGATCGCGCTGCTCGTCGCGCTCATCCCGACGACGATCGGCGCGCTGCTGAGCGCGATCGGCATCGCCGGAATGGACCGCCTCGTGCGCCGCAACGTGCTCGCGCTGTCCGGCCGCGCGGTCGAGGCGTCGGGCGACGTCGACGTGCTGCTGCTCGACAAGACCGGCACGATCACCCTCGGCAACCGCCAGGCCGCGGAGTTCATCGCCATGCCCGGCGTGGGAGAGGCGGACCTGGCCGAGGCCGCCCAGATGTCGTCGCTGGCCGACGAGACGCCCGAGGGGCGCTCGATCGTCGTGCTGGCCAAGGAGCGCTACGGTCTGCGCGAGCACGACCTCGGGCCGGTGGGCGCCCGCTTCGTCCCGTTCACCGCCCAGACGCGCATGAGCGGCGTCGACTTCAACGGCACGCGGCTGCGCAAGGGCGCCGGTGACGCGATCCTGCACTGGGTGGACGGCGAAGGCGGCCAGGCGCCCCCGGAGCTGCGGTCCACCCTCGACCGGGTCGGCCGCGAGGGCGGCACGCCGCTTGCGGTGGCCCGCGACAGCCAGGTGCTCGGCGTCATCTACCTCAAGGACGTCGTCAAGGACGGCATGCGCCACCGTTTCGACCGGCTGCGCTCCAT
>DASXCV010000197.1:0-6245 GCA_036491015.1 Thermoleophilaceae bacterium
GGCCGCTCGTGTGACCACCACGTCGCCCAGGCCGAAGTCGTCGAACACGCTTCCGGCCGTCCCGATCGTGAGGAAGTGGGCGCAACCGGTGTCGGCGATGATCTGCTTGAAGAAGTCCTTCACCGGCAGGCTGGCCATGCCGGTGGTGTGGCCGTTCTCCTTCACGCTGATGCCGTCCTGGTTGAGGTGCAGCTCGGACTTCATGCAGAGCACCTTCAGCGCGCCGACGGTCACGGGCATGTAGCTGCCGAGGCGCCCGGCGTGGTGGGCGGGCGCGCCCGGGCGGATCTGCTGCGCGAAGGTGTCGAAGTTCTTCGCGTACGGGTACCAGTGCTCAGACGCGTGGCCCGGTGTGAACACCTTGGCCAGCCCGTCCGCCTCGTCCACCGTCCAGGTGATCACCACCACGTCGGCCGGTGGGAGCGATGCGGTGTTCGAGGGAGCCGGAGCGATTGGCTGCACCGTGGGTACGAGCCCGTCGGGGAACGGGATCTTGGTGCGGCTGGCCCTCTTGGGGCCCGCGGCGGCGGCCGCTCGCGCCCTCGGCATCGCCGCCAGCAGCGCCGCGGGCGGGCGAGCCGTGTCGGCGGTGGGCTCGCGCCCGATTCCC
The DNA here is from genome assembly GCA_036491015.1 of Thermoleophilaceae bacterium. GTDB lineage: Bacteria > Actinomycetota > Thermoleophilia > Solirubrobacterales > Thermoleophilaceae > JAICJR01. The sequence continues at coordinate 611 of DASXCV010000197.1, forward strand.
CGAGAGAGCAAGTAACGAGCGATCTCCTGGCGGTCCGTGTGAGTCGCAGGCATGTCTGCCTCCTATCCGAGTGGGGGGTACACGGAGTCTCTTCCCCCGCCCTCGCACAAATCAAGGGCCGCCGCAGAGAACGGTGGTATTGCGCTGAAAGCCGGCCGGCTACTGAACCATGGGCAGCGCCTGGCCGCTGACTTCCGCTGGGAAGTTGGCGGCCGGGTGCTGCATCACCGGGACCTCTTGCGGCGTCGCCGCGATGAGGCCGCGTGCGGTGTGGAAGATCGCCTGTGAGGCGGGCGAGTCCGGGTCGGTGGCCACGAGCGGCTCGCCGACGTCGGCGCCCTCGCGCAGCGCCTCCTGGAGCGGCACCTTGCCGAGCAGCGGCACATCCAGCTCGTCCGCGAGCTGCTGGCCGCCGCCCTCGCCGAAGATCGTGAAGCGCTGGCCGTCGGGCGTCGTGAAGCCGGACATGTTCTCGATCACGCCGGCGATCTCGAGATCGAAGCGGCGCGCGGTCTCGGCGGCGCGCTTGGCCACCTTCTGGGCGGCCGGCTGCGGCGTGGTGACCACCACGAACTTCGCCTGTGGCAAGAGCTGAGCGAGCGTCATCGCCACGTCGCCGGTGCCCGGCGGCAGGTCGATCAACAGGTAGTCGAGCTCGCCCCAGTCCACGTCCTCGAGGAACTGCCGGATGGCCTTATGCAGCATCGGCCCGCGCCACGTGATCGCCTGGTCGGCCTCCTCCAGGAAGTACTGGATCGACATGGTCTTCACGCCGGTGCGGGAGGTGAGCGGAATGATCTTCCGCTGGGCGGAGACCTGCGGGCGGCCCTCCACGCCGAGCATGCGCGGGATCGAGTAGCCCCATACGTCGGCGTCGAGCGCGGCGGTCGCGTGGCCTTCGCTGAAGAGCGCGGCCGCCAGGTTGGCGGTCATCGTCGACTTGCCGACGCCGCCCTTGCCGGAGGCAACGCACACGACGTTCTTCACCTGCGCGAGGGCGCCCTCGGGCAGGTTGCCGCGGCCGAGCTTCTGCTGCAGCGTGCCCTTCTCCTGCTGGGAGAGGACGTCGAAGCCGACGGCGACGGTCTGGACGCCCTCGAGCGCGAGCACCTGCTCCTTCACGGCCTTCTCGAAGTGAGAGCGGATCGGGCAGCCGGGGGTGGTGAGGGAGACGACGACGTCGATGCGCGCGCCCCCGTCATGGATGTCGATCGAGCGCACCATGCCTAGATCCACGATGCTCTGGCGCAGCTCCGGGTCGATGACTGGGCGCAGGGCCTCGGTGATCTGTTCCTTGGTCAGCATGCACTCCATTCTGGCAAAGGCGGCTTTGAAAAGGACCGGCGGCGCCCGAAGGCGCCGCCGGCTGAGGGAGGAGAGGTACTTCTGTCACTACCGGCGGATTACTGCTGCCGGCAGTTCTACCTCGCGTCCCGGGACCTCTCCAGATCCGGGGGCGAGGGGAAGCCGATTACGACGGCAGGTTCGACACCACGTTCGAGACGAGGTCGTTTGCCTGGGTCTCGACGTTCTTGCGAACGTCCTTGGCCTGGGCCTCGAGGCTGCGGCGGTTGGTGCGCACGAAGCGCTCCACCTGCGTCCTGTTGCGCTTGACGTCGCGCTGGAACTTGTTCCGGGCGGTGGTGCCACGACGCTCGAACTTGCGGAGGTTGGTGGCCACACGGCGCTGGAGCTTCGTGATCTCGCGCTCGGCGGTGTTGCGGCTGGTGAACGGCTTCACGTTCTCAACCACGTTGTCACGCGCGGTGAGCGCGGCACCGACCGGGATCAGCACGACACGCTCGGCCTGAAGGGCGAAGGCCTGAATGCCCGTCGCCTCGGCCTTGGCGCGAGTGCTGGCGCTCGAAGCAGTGGTCTTGGCGGTGGTACGCGCACGGCTCGCGGTACTGCGCGAGGCGTTGCGCTTGCGGGTGGCGGCTGCCTTCTTTGCGGAGGCACGCCGCTGCGTCTGAGTCTGGGTAGCCATGTTTCTGGCGATCCTCCCTGGCGTGGGTTCGATACTGAGATCTAAGGTTATTAGATCTAAGGACAGTAGTACGTATACCTGGGACCCCGGTTCGTTACACATCGCTTTCCCCAGGGCGGGATGCGGGTCCTAGTTGCTAGTTGCTAGGCCGCTGCGCGCTCGTTGCGGATGCGACTAACCCAGGCGTCTGGGTGATCGAGCTCGCTGAGGGTCGGGAGCAGCTCGGGCGCTTCCCAGACGCGGTTCAGGGTCTCGATGCCGTATTTCTGCTCGACCGCGTCGCAGAACTTCTTGCCGACCACGTACTGGCGCATCTTGAGGTCGAGCCCCAGGAGGCGCTCCAGGATCTTGGCCGGCGCCGAGCGGCTCGCGCGGCGGCGGTCCATGGCGTCGCGCAATTTCGCGTAGCCGGGCAGCACGCGCTCCCCTACGGCGTCCATCACGTGTTCCGAGTAGCCCTCCACCACGGCCATCACCGCCTGGAGGCGGCGCATGATCCCGCGCTGCTCCTTGGTCTGGACGAGCGCCACGAGTCCGCCCTCGCGGTAGGCCTCGGTGATCTGCTTCGCGCTCGGCAGCGACGGCAGCCCGCCCGCGGCGCCCTTCTCGATCGACACCTCGACCGTCTCGAGATACTCGCGCAGGAGGTCGGCGAGGTAGGGGCGAAGCCACTCCACGCCCGCGAGCTGGAACACGTGCGTGACCTCGTGGAAGACGATCCAGGCGAGGAAGCTGTCGCGGTCGAGCTGCAGCTCGCCGATCGCCTTCACCAGGTTGGGGCCGACGAACAAGAGGCGCGCCGGCTGCTCGGGCTGGAGCAGCGACAGCTCGTACTGGCCGAGCACGCGTTGCGACATGTAGCCGGCCACGAGCCCCACCTCGGCGGCGAGCGTGGCGCTTGCCGCCGCGCGCAGGGGACCCGACAGCGGACCCGCCGAGCCGAGGCGGTCGGACAGCCGCTCACCCACCGGGTCGAGGAAGCCGGACAGCGTGTCGAGGTTGATCTCCGCCCAGGTGGCGCGGTCGATCATCTCGGGCGGGGGAGCCGGGCCGGGGAGCGTGAGACCGGTGTAGTCGGCAACCTGACGTTCGGCGTCGGCCGACATCTTCTCGAGGTCGACGCCCAGATCCGGCACCTGAGCGCCGCCCGCCGCAAAGCGGGCGATCTGCCGGGCGAGCGACCAGTCGACCATGAGGCAACGGTACTCGGGTTCGCCGGGACGATCCGTGGGTAAGCGAACCGGAATGCCCGTTGAAACAAGACCAGAGGCCGAGAGGCGAAACGGCCACCTGTCCGACTCCGTCGAACCCGAGGACTACGCGGCGATCAATGCCGTGTACGCCGTGCTGCTTGCGGGGGTGGTGATCGCCACGCGCGAGCGCGTGAAGCGGGACCCGATCCGCGCCGCCGAGCTGGTGCCGATGGGCGCCGCGACGTTCGCCGTGTCGAAGGTGATCGCGCGCGAGAAGATCGGCACCTGGGTGCGCGAGCCGTTCGTGGAGGACGCGAGCCACGGCGGCCAGCCGCGCGGGCGGCGCATCCAGCGCGCGCTCGGCGAGCTCGTCACGTGCTCACGCTGCGTCGGCGCGTGGAGCGCGCTCGGGGTCGTGGGGCTGCGGGCGGCCTCGCCAGAGGCCGGCCGGCTCGTGACGGCGATCCTCGCCACCTCGGCCGTTAACGACTGGGCCCAGGCCGGCTTCGCCTGGGCGCGCGCCAAGGCCAATCGCGTGGGTGCCTAGGGCCTCCTTCGGGTCAGAGCTCAGGCAGCTTCTGCTTGAGCTTCGCGACGGGCTCGAACAGGTCGCCCTGTTTCTCCACGCGCGCGAGGACGGTGTCGGAATCAAAGACTGCTGACTCGGGGTCGCCCGAGTCAAGGATCTTCTCGACTTCCTTCCACGTGAGCGGGGTCGAGACCGTGGGCCGCGCCTTCGCGCGCAGCGAGTACACGCAGACGGTGGTCTTGTGCTCGTCGTTCTGGCTCCAGTCGATCAGCACCTTCTTCGGGCGGAGCTCCTTCTTCATGCTCGACACCACCTGCTTCGGGTGCTGCTTCTCGAGCAGTTCGGCGAGCGCCTTGGCGAACGGCTTCGTCTTGTCGTAACTCGCGCTCGGCGTGTTCAGCGGCACGTAGAGCTGCATGCCCTTCGAGCCGCTCGTCTTGGGGAAGCTCTCGAGCTTAAGGTCCTTGAAGATCTCGCGCAGCCAGAGCGCGACCTGCGAACACTCGACGATCGTGGCGGGCGGGCCGGGATCGAGGTCGAACGCGAGCGCGGTGGGGCGATCGATCTTCCGCGCCTTCGAGAGCGAGGTGTGCAGCTCGAGGTCGGCGAGATTGGCGAGCCACACGAGCGTGGGCAGGTCGTTGGCCAGCGTGAAGTCGATCGTCCGGCCGCGCGCGGGCACCGCGACCGTCTTCACCCAGTCCGGCCGGTGGCTCGGCGACTGCTTCTCGTAGAAGTACTTGTCGTCCACGCCGTTCGGATAGCGCTTGAGCGTGAGCGGGTGGTCCTTGAGGTGCGGCAGCAGCGCCGGCGCGATGCGCGAGTAGTAGTCGATCACCTGGCCCTTGGTGAAGCCGACCTCGGGATAGAGAACCTTGTCGAGGTTCGAGAGGCGCAGCGTCTTGCCGCCCACCTTCGCCTCGACCGTGGCTGAGCGCGCCACGACCGCCCTCTACTTCTTGGAGGTGGCCTTGGAGCGCGAGCGGCTGCCGCTGCCGCTGCTCGGCGAGCTCTTCTTCTTGGCGGCGGTCTTCGAGCCGTTGCCGCTCGACGGCGTGCTGCGCTTGCGCTTGGTGCCGTTCGAGGCCTTCGTGTCGCCGTTGCCCTTCGCGGCGGCCAGGCTCTGCTCGAGGGCTGCCATCAGGTCCGGCACCTTCGCGGGCTCCTCCGGCTGCTGGATCGTGATCTCCTCGCCGGCGGCCTTCGCCTCGATCAGCTCGAGCACACGCTCGCGGTACTCGTCGTGGTACTTCTCGGGCTCGAATTCGCCACTGAGCGAGGCGATCAGCTGCTCCGCCATCTCCACCTCGCGCTTGGTGGCCTTGGCGTCCTCGTCGGGAAGCTCGTCGAGCGTGCCCGGGTCGACCACCTCGTCGTGGAAGACCATGGTCGCCATCGTCAGCACGTCGCCGGTGGCGCGGATCGCCACCAGGTTCTCCTTCTGCCTGATCACCACGCGCGCGATGGCCACCTTGTTGGTGGCCTGCATAGCCTGGAGCAGCAGCCGGTAGGCCTTGGAGGCGCCGGTGCCGGGCGCGAGGTAGTAGGGGTGGTCGAAGTAGATCGGATCGATCTCGCTGAGGTCGACGAACTCCTGGATGTCGATCGAGCGCGTCTTCTTCGGATCGAGCGCCTCGAGCTCCTCGGGCTCGACCACGACGTACTGGTCCGGGCTGATCTCGTAGCCCTTGACGATGTTGTCGTAGGCGACTTCCTCGCCGTCAGCGGGGCAGATGCGCTTCTGCTGGATGCGGACGTGGTCCTCGTCGTGGAGTTGGTGGAAGCGAACGGTCTTGCGCGAGACCGCGCTGTAGAGCTTCACGGGCACGTTGACGAGCCCGAAACTGATGGCACCACTCCATATCGACCTAGGCATCTGCGCTGTTCCTCCGGAGACTGGGGTTCAACAGGTTTACCCGAAACCCA